>CAYVGO010000008.1:45220-58307 GCA_964450725.1 uncultured Muribaculaceae bacterium | reverse complement strand
TTTTATTTATCCCAATCTAAAATGACTTTACCGCATTGTCCGCTTTCCATAACATCAAATCCCTTTTGAAAATCATCAATAGCAAATCTATGTGTAATGACAGGTGAGAGATCTATACCGGAGATAATCATTTGTTCCATTTGATACCATGTTTCCCACATCTCTCGACCATAAATTCCTTTGAGTGTTAATGATTTAAAAATTACTTTTGTCCAATTGATTTTTGCCTCTTGAGGTAATATTCCAAGCAATGAGATTTTCGATCCGTTGTACATATTTTCTACCATCTCTTCAAAGGCAACAGGTACTCCGGACATCTCTAAACCAATATCAAATCCTCTAATTCCTAACTGATGCCTTGCTTTTTCTACACTTTCTCCCTTTGATGGATTAATCGTCATGGTAGCTCCCATTTTCTTAGCAATATCAAGTCTGTAGTCACTAATGTCACTCACAACCACATATCTTGCACCCGCAAATTTGGCAATTGCTGTAGCCATACTGCCTATCAAACCTGCTCCAGTAATCAATACATCTTCACCCAGCAATGGAAATGATAGTGCTGTGTGTGTAGCATTGCCAAAAGGGTCCATGATAGCAGCCCACTCATCGCTAATGCGTTTATCTAACACCACTACATTACTTTCTGGAATACTTAGGTATTCGGCAAAACATCCATCTCTATTTACCCCGACTCCTATGGTATTTTCACACACATGTAATTTTCCTCTTCTGCAATTCCTGCAATGTCCACAGGCAATATGTCCTTCTCCTGTTACTCTGTCTCCGACTTTGATGTTCTTTACTCCATTTCCTACTTCAACAACTTCACCCATGTATTCATGCCCAATAATCATGGGCACAGGAATCGTTTCTTGCGACCACTTATCCCACTTGTAAATATGTAAATCTGTACCGCAAATAGCTGTTTTTCTAATTTTTATCAACACATCGTTAACTCCCACGTTAGGTAGCGGCATGTTTTCCATCCAAATACCGCGTTCTGCTTTTTTCTTTACTAATGCTTTCATAAAAGGTAATTATTAGTGGTTAATAGATTAATGGTTAACCAAAATACATTCACCAATGTGGTAAAATTACTACAGTTGTAGTTCAATTTTAGTCAACACAGATAGAAAGTATATTTCATTTACTCTTAACCGTTATTGTAAAATATTTTCAAAGTCAAATTTAGATTCATAGTCATGAATAGCCCTTCGAATAACTTCGTGCGCTTCGTCAATGCCAAAAAGGTGAGTAATTTCACACTTACACTTTTCTCCCGGCATATCTTTATAGGTTAAAAAGTAATGTCTAAGCCTCTCTATTACCAGTTGAGGACAGTCTGAAATATCTTTGTATTTACCATACACAGCGTCATCGTGCAATACCGCAATTAATTTATCGTCAGCCTCATCATTATCAATCATCCTAAATCCGCCGATAGGTCGTGCTTTTACTAAAATATCGCCATGAGAGATATTTTTTTCAGTCAAAATACAGATATCTATTGGGTCTTTATCACCTCCAATATCAGTTCGGTCAGTTTTACTCCTGCAAAATTCGGCAACCTTGTCTCCACTGTAAGTCTGAGGAATAAATCCGTAGAGTGCAGGAATTACATTAGAATACTTCTGAGGACGGTCAATTCGGAGGTATCCTGTTGATTTATCAACTTCGTATTTAACGGTATCCGTAGGAACTACCTCTATAAAGCATGTTACAATCTTAGGAGCATCTTTTCCAATATCTACGCCATGCCATGGGTGTGATTTATATCTCAATCCCATCAGTCGGCTAAATTTTAACGACATATCTATAATTGATTAATTAATTTTTCTAATCCTATGCTACGAGAAGCTTTTAACAAAATTTGCTTTCTATTGAACGGATGCTGATGTAACCACTTTGATAAGTCGGTAACAGTGCTGAAATAATAAAAAAACGGATATTGTGAAGAGAATTTCCCAAATGCACTACCGACCAAATAAACTTGTTCTACTTTGTTATACTGTAGTATTTTTAAAATACTTTCGTGCTCTATGTGAGTATCATTTCCTAATTCAAGCATATCTCCCAAAATCACAATATTATCACTTTGAGAATACTCCTTACAAAAAGATTCTATAGCCACTTTCATACTGCTTGGATTAGCATTATAACAATCTACCGAAAGTATGTTATGGTGATTGGTAACTATTCTTTGAGAACGAAAATTTTGTGGTATGTAATCTGTAAGTCCTTGTATTATTTTTGAAAACGGTACTGATAACGTTTGTCCGATGGAAATTGCCGTCAAAAGGTTGGGTATGTTATATTCTCCAAGTAAATGTGTTTGCAGTGGAGTACTATTAATAGTTATACTCAAACAATGCTTGTCATCTTTACCTATATTTGACAAATGACATTGTTGTTTATTATAGGCTATGGTTGTAAACTTTGGATTGTTACAACTATAGAGTTGAAGCATTTCGACCAATGTTGGGTCATCTTGATGAATAAATATCGTACCTTGACGGTCAATAATATATTTATACAATTCACCTTTTGTTTGTTTGATATTGTCTATAGTATGAAAAGTGGCTAAATGGGCTTTCCCAATATTGGTAATAACTCCCATATCCGGACATGCTATATTACACAATTCAGCAATATCTCCGATTTTACTTGCACCCATCTCAATAACCGCAATATTTGTATTTTCAGTAAGATTTAATAACGTAAGAGGAACTCCGATATGATTATTTAGATTACCTTTAGTAGATAATACGTTGTAGCGTTGACTTAGTACAGAAGTAATGAGTTCTTTAGTGGTAGTTTTTCCATTGGTACCGGTAATGGCTAAAACTTTTAAATTTTGGAAAGTCAAGCGATGATGTTTGGCTAATTGTTGTAATGAAAGCAATACATTATCAACTGTTACTATTTTTTCCTGACAACAAAGATATTCCGGTAGTTCTTTGCTTACAACGGCATAAGCGTAGCCGTTTTGCAGTGCATCAATAACAAAATCATGTCCATCAAAGTTATCTCCCTGCAATGCAAAATAAATGCCACCGTTGCTACTTTGGCGACTGTCAATACCTACACTACCACAATGTTGAAATAGAGAATATAACATTTGTAACAGACTTGGACAAATACTAAAAATCTCACAATAACTATTGTGAGATTTTGTTATTTAAATATAAGTTACTTTCTTTTAGGGGCTATCTTATTATTACTGGCGCCTACTTTATCCATAGCACAACGAAAACCTAAATCTTTTTGAGATTGCGCTTCATCTAAAAATCTGCGCGTACCCGGGCTTAACCAATAGGCTCTATCCATAAACGAACCTCCTTTATATACACGTGAACTATTAGTGACAAGGGTTACCATTCCTTCTTGATTACGACCTTTTCCGGGATCATACATTTTATCAGACATAGCAATTAAGTCTCTACGCTCTTTGTCTAAGTCGGCATTAATTAATGAAGTATTATCTCCATCTTTAAAGTTTCTAGAATCACCAATTAAGAAATTAGGACGATTTCCAACATAACCGACGGTATCAATCTTCATTTTTCCGGTAATGGAATCTTTTATCCACTGTCCGGTAGAATCTAGAACAGGAGCTGTAAAAACATTTCCACGAAAAGGACGAGCGTCATCTACATCTTCAAAACTTAAAGAACGATAAACATCCAACACCCATTCATTAACATTTCCTGCCATGCAGTAAAGTCCAAAATCGTTAGGTAAGTATGAATTTACCGGTTCTGGAATTGCGCCTGAAGCATCTAACGAACCGGCAACACCCATCAAATCACCTCTACCTTGTTGAAAATTTGCCATTAGTCTTCCTCTTGATTTTCCGTCAGTACTACGTACTCTATATCCACCCCAAGGAAAAATACCTCTATCTTTTTGTATTCCTTTTTCATCGGCAACAGGAGCCATGGCTGCATATTCCCATTCTGCTTCTGTTGGAAGTCTATATTTAGGAAATAATAGTCCATCTTCTTTTTTCACTCTACGTCCATCTTTATTACGTCCGGTTGGATCGGGTAAATTTTTATTTACTTTACCTGTATATTGTCCGGCTAAATAGGCATCAGTATTAAAATTATCAGCACCTTTTTGGTCTAACACACTAAGACTTAAAATCCCTTGTTCGATTAAAGAACGTTCATTAACACGGTCAGTACGCCATAATGCATAATTTACAGCTTGCAACCAACTGACTCCAACAACAGGGTAGTTATTGTAAGCTGGGTGTTTAAAATAGTTTTCTACTAAGGGTTCATTATAACCTAACTGACTTCTCCATACTAAAGAATCTGGATAAGCAGCCTTATAAATTTCTGGATTTTCCGAAAAAACGAGTGATAGCCAATGTAAGTACTCTAAATAATCTAAATTGCGAATTTCAGTCTGGTCAATATAAAACGATTCTACTGAAACTCTTCGAGGTTGGTTATTCCATTCAAAATCGACGGTCATATCTACTTTCCCCATATAAAAAGTCCCCCCTGGTACAAAAACTAAGCCGGGAGCAGTGGCCTGTTCCCTATTTTGAACAACTTCAAAACCGCCATATTTGGGATTATTATACTTCCATCCTGTTGTAGATGATGTACCTTTATTTGAGGAACATGTATAAGATAGTAAAGCAATTGAAAGTAATAATAGAGTATTTATTTTAGCCGTCATGGTTTTATGATTATAAACAACAATATTTACAAAGGTACAGCATTTGAAAAGAATATGGAGAAAAATAAAGTTAAAAAAGTTAAAAACATTCAAATGAGGAATCCTCAATTACTTTCTTCTTCTTCCTCATCGGATAAAATTGAAAGTAACTGAACTTTAAAGATTAGAAGAGATGAGGGAGGGATACTTCCTACTTGTTTATTTCCGTAGCCTAATCTTGAAGGTATGTAAAGCATAATTTCACCACCTTCATTTAACAATTGTAAGCCTTCTTGCCAACCTTCAATGACATTGGTAAGAGGAAACTCAATCGGCTCTCCTCTTTCATAAGAAGAATCAAATATTTCTCCATTTAAAAGTTTACCCTCATAATGGACACTAACTTTATTTGAAAGTAAAGGCTTTTTACCCGTTCCTTGAGATAAAATTTTATATTGTAACCCACTTGAAGTTACCTGAATTTCAGGTTCATTTTTGTTTTTTTCCAAAAAGTCCTGTTCAATCTTTAGATTGCTTGCGGATAATATAGAGTCTTGCATTTTTATTTTTTCTGATTTTAACTCAAAATAACGACTGATAATATCTTTTGCTTTTTCTGATGTTAATTTTGTTTCTTGTTTGATGGCATGCGTAATACCTTCAAGAAATAAGGTTTTATTAACTACTGTATCATCTCCGGCTTGCTTTAATGCCGGTAAAATTTGCTCTTCCCAAAAAAACACACCTACAGAATATGAGAAAGAATCAATATAAGTTGTTATGTTATTTGTATTTTGAGGCTTACTCTCTTTTTTCTTGGCAAATAATGGTGATGTCAATAATAAGATAACGGTGATTCCGCAGATATATTTCATGATGTAACGATTTTTTTAGATAAGGATGAAAAAGATAATGAACTTGACACTTGCAAAAACAAAACAAGTAAAGACATTGCTTCAATATCTTTACCTGTCAACATTCTACAATACTATTTCTTTTTTTGCTGTTCTTCTTTAAGAACTTTCAATAACTCTACTTTAAATATTAAAGTAGAACCTGCCGGAATATTTCGTTGAGGGTTATCACCATAAGCTAATTCTGAAGGAATATACAATACAGCCTCTGTTCCTTCTTTGAAAAGTTGAAAGCCTTCTGTCCATCCGGCAATTACACCATTTAATGCAAATTGAGCCGGGGTTCCTCTTTTGTAGGAAGAGTCAAAAATACTGTCATTAAGTAATTTTCCTTCATAATGGACTTCCACTCTATCTTCGGCTGTAGGGATAATTCCAGTTCCTTCTTTAATAATTTTATACTGTAATCCTGTTTCTGTAACTTTTACTCCTTCTTTATCCTTATTCTCGGCCAAAAATGCACTTCCTTTGGTTTTATTTTCAGCAGCAGCAAGAGAATCTTTTACTCGTTGTTGTTTACTCTTTGCTCCAAAATAAGCATCAATAATTTTGAACATTTTTTCTCTGTTAAGGGTTGTATCTTTAGCAAATACGCTTTCAATTCCCGACATAAATAACTGAAAATTGATAATGCTGTCGTCACCTCCTTGTTTTAGAGCCGGTAAAATATGCTGTTCAGCAAAAAATGCTCCGGCAGCAAAAGAAAAGGAATCAACTAAAGTAGTTGCTGAAGAAAATTTTTTATTGTATCCACCACCACAAGAGATAAATAGAACAAATAAAGAAATAAAACCAATAAATAAATGTGTTTTTTTCATAGTAAATAATATTTTAAAAATTGAGATATTATAGAACTTCGCATGTTGAACATTCTCTTTTAGTGTTCGTAAGTCATGCTCGTTTAGTCACGAAAAATAGAATTAAAATTTCGGATGCAAAGGTACAATTATTTTTGAGAATATAATGCCAATAAACTAAGTTTATATAATATTCTTGCCCCAATATTGGCATCGAGTCCTCCCGTTAAAGTATTCTCTTTACCTACTTCGCAAAGATCAAAACCAATAATTTTTTTCTTTTGCTTACCCAGCAATGTGAAAAGATAGATAATCTGAGCATATGATAATCCGCCGGGAACAGGAGTGCCTGTATTTGGACACAAATAAGGTTCTAAAACGTCGATATCAAAACTGACATAAACGTTGTTTGACAGTGTATTAATAATTTCAGTAACTACAGTTTGCCATGTTTTTCCTTCAAACAATTGCTGTTGGAGAGTTTCAGATGTAAATTGTGTAATATTATTTTGTTGAGCAAACTGTAATTCTTCTTCACAAAAATCCCTAATACCTACCTGAGTAAGAGGAATATTCGGATTTAAATATGTTTTTACATTATAAAAAATACTGGCATGTGAATAGTGAAAACCTTCGTAAGCATTACGCAAATCGGCATGTGCATCAAAGTGAAGTATCGAAAAGTCGTTATATTTTTCATTGATGGCTTTGATAAACCCGAAAGGAACACTATGCTCTCCGCCAACAATGGCAACAATTTTATTGTTATCAAGATGTTGTTTGGTTTGCGTGTAGATATGTTGGTTTAACTGTTCTGAAGATTGATTGACAAGGGTTGTTAGTTTGGTTATTTTCGGATTTGTAGGATTTACTCCTTTTTCCAAGTTGCGAATCACTTTTCTTGCTATAGAACGGTTTTTTTTACTCCAATCTAATATTTTGTTATGCAAAGTGTTATCTGTTGCAATACCTTTTTCCCAGATATTTCCGAAAGTTGTGTCATATAAATCAATCTGGGCTGATGCTTCAACCATTTGTTGAGGTGCTAAAGAAGTACCTTCGCGGTAAGAAGTTGTTACGTCCCAAGGTACAGGTACGATGACTAAACTTGCATTTTCAGGAGTAAAAGGCAATGCAAAATAATTGCCATTCAGAATAGCGATACTATTGGGGTCAAATGTAGAATTGTTAGTATCCATTGATTACGCGGTTATTCCATGAAAATCTCTTAACGCTTTAGTAAGATTTACTGTTTGTAGTAGGATATTTTTAGACTCATTAATTAATGCGAAGTATAGAATTGAATTTCTGGTTTTGCTAATACCGTCTTTGATTCGTTGTACCTGATTTTTACGCAAATCGTCAGCCAAAGCCAATACAAGGTGTTGCTGAGAGATAATGTCAACAATATTTGTATAATCATGTTGTTCTATCAATTGTTGTATCATAGCAAACAATTTGGAGGTTTCGGCACTCAGATGAAGAAGTTCCTGACTTTGTAAGGGATTTAATCCTTTATGATTATTGTCAATATGTTCGTAACTCGGATGTGTAATAAAACTTAAAGAGTGCGATATTTCTCGAAGGTAATCAATAATTTGTACGTAAAAATGGCTGTTTTCTACAGATTCATCTTCGAGTTTTCGTAAAGTGTAATAAAGATTTTTCTTCATATCTTTTGTTTCTTCTTTTAAATCATCTACCTCATCGGTAACTTCTCGTAACATTTTACGATCTTCTTTGGTTAATCCTGTAATGGTTTGATTGTAGATATGAATAATAACAGCAAGTTGATCTTTCACCTTTTCGATGGATTCACTAATGATGTCTTTCGTAACAACGACAGTGGCATTGACTGCTTTAGTACGTTTTTTGTGCAGAAGGCTAAATCTTAGGAGTAAGGATAATGCAAAAACAGTAAGTATTATAAGTCCTATAAACTTCAGATAATAAAGTATCAAACAGCATATAGCGGCGATAGTAAATGCAATAAACGCTGTAAGGAACCATCCTGAAATCACCGTTAACACTCCCGTAATTCTATATACTGCACTTTCGCGTCCCCAAGCACGGTCTGCAAGTGAAGTTCCCATGGCTACCATAAATGTAACATAAGTAGTAGATAGTGGAAGTTTTAGGGAAGTAGCCATCGCAATTAAAATACTGGCTACCGTTAAATTGACAGACGCACGAATAATGTCATACGATGATCCGCTGTTTTCTTTTTTGGATGGACGGCGAAAGCGTTGTCGGATAAAAGCACGCACAATTTCCGGTAATTTTTGGTTCACTGAAGTATTCATTCGCATGGCTCCTCTGACAATAGTTCTGGAAATGAGTGTTGATCCAAAACGCTCTACTCCTTCGTCTTGTCGAGAAAGTCCGACTTCTGTCTGGCTGACAGTACGTGATTTTTTTGAAATCCACAATGTCAATACCATAATGCCACCGGCAATAATTAAAAATGATGGATTGACGACTACTTTTCCTGACAATATATCCATATTTAAAGCATCTGCGGCAACGCCACTATCATTAAAGTATTGGAATGATGTCAATCCAGCCATGCTTACTCCGATAAAGTTGACTAAATCGTTGCCGGCAAAGGCTAAAGCTAAGGCAAAAGTTCCCAGTAATACAATAAACTTAAATATGCTGATTTTAGTAATGAGGATAAGCGTTTGGAATAAAAATGTACAGCAAAAGAAAGTTGCCACCAAAATAGTCCAAGTATGTTCATTGATGTAATCTAAAAATGCAGGGGATACAAAGCTCGCACTTTTTATCCCTTTTATCACAATAAAATAAAGGATAGCGGTAATGGCCATTCCTCCAAACAAACCGCCAAAATATTTATAGGTTTGTTTGTATTGAAACGTAAAAAGCATACGGGTAAAAAATTGAACTATACTTCCGACAACAAAAGCGATAACCACAGAAATTAGAATACCGGAAATAATAGCGAAAGCTTTTGCCGAATTAATGTAGTCTCCTAAGTTCGATAAACTGAGTTGGCTGTTTTGTGATATTTTTAAGATTCCGATAACAACAGTTGCTCCAATCAATTCAAAAACTAAAGATACGGTGGTAGATGTAGGCAGTCCTAAAGAGTTGAAAAAGTCCAGCAAGATGACATCGGTCAAAAGAACCGAGAGGAAAATAATCATTACATCTTCAAACGTTAACTTTCCGGGTACAAAAATCCCATTACGGGCAATTTCCATCATTCCTGTTGATGTAAGGGTTCCGCAAATAATCCCGACTGATGCCACCAATAAAATGACTCGACGCGGAGCCACTTTGGCTCCTAAGGCAGAGGTAATAAAATTTGTAGCATCGTTACTTACGCCTACCATTAAATCTATAATAGCAAAAACGAAGAGTACGACGATGGCTATGATATAGTAGTATTCCATAATAATAAAATGATATAATTAAGATATTGTTGCTCCGAGTTCAATTGTTTCGTCAATGATAATGGGCTGTAACTTTCCTTGACTGTCTTCCGTATAAAGCAACATCCCCTGTGAAGAGTGTCCCATAATGTTACGTTCAGGTAAATTGATAATCATAGGGAGTCTTTTTCCTATCAATTCTTCAGGAGTAATGTGTTCTGCTACACCACTTAATACGGTTCTTTGTTCAAACCCTAAGTCCACAGTAAATTTGAGTAATTTCTTACTTTTGTCTACCCGATTGGCTGTGAGAATTTTCACGACCCGAAGATCATTTTTCTGAAAAGTATCAAAATCTATATTGGGCTTTTGCGGCGAAACTGTAGGGAGGGTGGGTGTGGTTGCATTAATAGACTTAGTGCTTTGTAATTTTGCAATTTGGTGAGCAATGCAATCGTCTTCAATTTTACTGAAGAGTAATGTCGGTTCTCCAAGTTGGTGTTCTTGTTGTAGAAGATTGAAACTTCCCAAGTTACTCCAAGAGAACGCTTTGATATTTAACATGGCGGCCATCTTCTTTGCTGTTGAAGGTAAGAAGGGTTGAAACACAATAGATAAATTGGCAATAATTTGTATGCAAAGATGTAGAATTGTTTCTACTTTTACCATGTCGGTTTGTGCCAACTTCCAAGGTTCTGTATCTGTAAGATATTTATTCCCGATACGACTGATTTCCATTACATTTTTCAACGCTTCCCGAAAATGAAAGTGCTCTATATTTTGTTCTATTTGTACTTTCAAGTTTTGAACTGTCGCCATAATATCATTTTCCATTACCGACAATTCATGTAACGGAGGTATTTTTCCTTTACAATACTTATGGGTCAATACCATCACCCGGTTGACAAAGTTCCCCAGATTGGCTACTAACTCGCTGTTGTTTTTGGTTTGGAAATCTTTCCAAGTAAAGTCATTATCCTTTGTTTCGGGCATATTGCTGGTCAATACATACCTTAAAACATCTTCCTGTCCTTTGAAATCTTCCAAATATTCATGTAACCACACTGCCCAATTCCGAGAAGTAGAAATTTTTTCACCTTCAAGATTTAAAAACTCATTCGCCGGTACATTTTCAGGTAAAATATATTCTCCGTGAGCCTTTAGCATTACAGGAAAAACAATACAGTGAAAAACAATATTATCTTTTCCAATAAAATGAAGAAGACGGGTTGTATCGTCTTTCCACCACTTTTCCCACGTTTGTGGCAGTAACTCTTTGGTGTTTGAAATATAACCAATCGGAGCATCAAACCAAACATAGAGTACTTTTCCTTCGGCATCATCTAAAGGTACGGGAACTCCCCAATTCAAATCTCTACTTACTGCTCTGGGTAATAATCCGGCGTCAAGCCAAGACTTACATTGCCCGTAAACATTGGTTTTCCACTCTTTATGTTCTTCAATAATCCAGTCGTGTAGCCATTGTTGATATTGATCTAAAGGTAAATACCAGTGTTTTGTAGGCTTTAAAATCGGCTTGGAACCGCTGATGGCTGATCGCGGATTAATAAGTTCTAACGGGCTTAAGGTGGCTCCGCATTTTTCACACTGATCACCGTAAGCATTTTCAAAATTACAGCGGGGACAAGTCCCTACAATGTAGCGGTCTGCCAAAAATTGATGGGCTTCCGTATCATAAAACTGTTCTGATGTTTGTTCTATGAAACAATTCTTTTTATAGAGTGTTGTAAAAAAATCTGCCGACGTTTGATGGTGCATTTTTGAAGACGTACGTGAATATATATCAAACTGTATTCCAAAATCCTCAAAAGATTTTTTTATCATAGCATGGTATTTGTCAACAATGTCTTGGGGAGAGCATCCTTGTTGCTGTGCTTTTAAGGTAATCGGAACTCCGT
Organism: uncultured Muribaculaceae bacterium; assembly: GCA_964450725.1. Taxonomy (GTDB): domain Bacteria; phylum Bacteroidota; class Bacteroidia; order Bacteroidales; family UBA932; genus CAYVGO01. Next base: position 46,608 of record CAYVGO010000008.1, on the reverse strand, counting down.
GTTCATCAGAACCGCAAACATAGAGTACTTCTTGACCTTTTACCCGCAAATAGCGAGAATAAATATCTGCCGGAATATATACTCCTGCCAAGTGTCCGATATGTACAGGTCCATTGGCATAAGGTAAGGCTGCCGTAATCAAAGTTCGTTGGTAATGTTCAGATTTTTTGTCAGTTCCCATAACTATTTATAAATTCCGTATTCAAATGAGGTGCAAAGATACATGATAATTTTTGTTTTTTTATATCAACGTTCAGGGAAATTGCAGATTATTAAAGTTAATATTCTTGTCTTACGATTATACTCAAAAGAATTGGTTTGAGAGAATGTGTTGAAAACATTAACCGATATTGTTCCTCAGACGTTGCGTGCAACGGCTGAATGATAGACTTTCACTGCTCAGACGTTGGATGCAGCGTCTCTACATGGTTACCGAAAATTTCGCAAACCGTTTCCCGTTCAGGATAAAAAAATCGGTAGAAGTGTTACTTCTGCCGATTTTCACTACTCATTCTTCTTGCCAACTGAAGGGAAAAATTTCATCTTCCGCCGACTATATTTCATTTTTAGTTTTTCCGTCTTTCTTTGCTATGCTTTGGTGATAACTGGCTTTAAATTCGGCAATAATCTGATTCATCTGGCGGATAAGGGTTGTAATTTCTTCTGTCGTTGCAGGGTCTGTAGTGGTTAGTTGTGAACTGTAAATCAAACTGCATACCTGATTATAGCATTCGTCTGTTTTAGGACGAAGTTTTTTTGACGTTTCTACTGCTGTTGCCACGCGAGTATCTGACCGTTGACTTCTCAGTGTAGCATACTTTTCATTTAAAGTTTCAAGGGTAGAGACAGCATCTGTCAACCCCAGCGTGGTAATGAATGAATCTGTCGGTGATTTTCTCAAATCTCTGACTAAAGAGCGAATATAGAGTGTTTCTTGGTCATAAGCCTCGTGCTGTATTCCTTTGTAAGGTCTTATCAGTGGCTCAATGTGTGCATAAGCAGCACGGTGTTCGGCAACGGGAGAACGCTGGGCATTATGAATAATACCAAAAATGTAAGACAACGTATTGTCGCGGTCTGTATCAACTTGTATCTGCTCCTGCGTCTCTACCGAAGCTCGGGCATGTCGATTAGTTTCTACTTCTAAATCGGTATTTTTCTTCCACTCGTCAATCAGAACTTGCGGAATATTGATTTTACTTAAATCTACCGTCTGTACTTTACTCAGCATATTCAGATGAAACTCTGTATGCAGGGCATTGTTGTACTTACTCATGTAACTTCCTTGAATTTTTAAAATTGTTTTCATCGTCATTAGGTTTAGAAATTAATTATTGAAGATTAAATAAACAGTCGTCTTTTGTTGCAATTACTTCTACGGTCAAAAA
>CAYVGO010000008.1:32052-45120 GCA_964450725.1 uncultured Muribaculaceae bacterium | reverse complement strand
CTTTCGGCAGACATTCCGCCGAGACTTCCACAGTCAAAAATCTTTCGGCAGACATTCCGCCGAGACTTCTACGGTTAAAAATCTTTCGGCAGACATTCCGCCGAGACTTCCACAGTCAAAAATCCTTCGGCAGACATTCCGCCGATACCTCCACAGCCAAAAATCTTTCGGCAGACATTCCGCCGAGAATTCCACAGTCAAAAATCCTTCGGCAGACATTCCGCCGAGACCTCCACGGTCAAAAATCCTTCGGCAGACATTCCGCCGAGAATTCCACAGTCAAAAATCCTTCGGCAGACATTCCGCCGAGACCTCTACAGCATTTTGTAAAGATATTACTACTGGTTAAAAAACGAAAAATGACAGGATCTGTATTCCGTCGTTTTCTGCTGTACAATATATAATAGTAAAGTCAAAATTTGCAGTTGCAGAATAATAATATCGACAAAGATAGCAATTATTTATTATTTCTTTACGTAGAAATTTAATTTTAACATTTAAAGAAGTAATGAAAGATTAAGGAAAAAAGTTAAAAGTAGTATTGCCTTTGTTCGGCGAAATATATCGAAGAATGCTAAACGGCATTGCAACCGAGTTTGCGCACTCAATTTCTTCCGAAAAAGGGCTCGTAAATGAGCAGATAATCATGTAGAGACGTTGCACGCAACGTCTAATCGGCGAAGTTGTTTTGGTGGTTTGTTATAGAGACGTTGCGTGCAGTGTCTCTACATGGTTACCAAAAAACTTTCAGAAACCGATTTTGTTTGAGTATTATTTGTTAGGTATCCGAATCAAAACCTCGAAGAGGGGTTTTTACACAATCTCTAAAACTGATGATAAAGAGAGCAGAAGATATTGCTCTTGGTCAATATAGGGGTGAAGATACTCCTTGACGAATGACGGGGAAATCTGCGGTTGTACAATCAATCAAGGTTGACATTATATCATTACCGGTTCCTGCGTCAATAAATATATCTACTTGGCGTTCATATAACTCATAAATTTCGGCAGGTTCTGTCATACATTCGTCTGCTTCATTTTTTACTGATGCGGTAACTAAAGGAGCATTTAATTGTTCTAAAAGAACTTGCAAAATAGGATGATGATTGATTTTCACACCAAAAGAAGTTCTGCCTTTTAATACTTGCTCCGGAAACTTTTTATTGGTTGGAAGGATATAAGTAAAAATTCCGGTTTCATTTCTTTTCATAAACCGAAAGGTCGTATTGTCAATGTTGACATACTGGGAAAGTTGATTGTAATCTAAAAAAGAGATAGAAAACGTAGCATCGCTTTTTTTGACCTCTTTTAAGTCTAATAATCTTTGATAATTTCTTTTTCCGCTAATACTGCAGGCAAAAGCATACACAGAGTCAGTAGGAACAACGGCTACTCCTTCATTCGATAAGCATTTGGCAACACTTTCTACTTTTCGGAGATCAATATTTTGGGGATAGAGAGAAATCAACATAAATTGATAACATAAAAAAAGGGTAAGCTACTTACATCGCACCGCTTCGACCACATACCCTTGCTACCTTCCGGTCCTGGGGGAGTTCTGCAGGAGCTGGTCGTGTAAGACTTACCCGCGGCAAAAGTACTCTTTTTTTTATAAACTACAAAAGAGTGAGATGAAATTTTGATAAACCGGAAAAAAGATTTACCTTTGCACCGCAATTTTGTGAGGTGAGGTGGGTGAGTGGCTGAAACCAACAGTTTGCTAAACTGTCGAACGGGTAACCGTTCCGGGGGTTCGAATCCCCCCCTCACCGCCAATTGACACTTTCGGGGTGTAGCGTAGCCCGGTATCGCGCCTGCTTTGGGAGCAGGAGGTCGTCAGTTCGAATCTGGCCACCCCGACATTTTAAAACGGTTATCTACTTTTAGATAGCCGTTTTTTTGTACGATAGAAAACTTGTAACCATAATGAAACGAGATAAAGCAGACACCTCATGGTTATTCTTTCACTCCTTTACTCCGTCATTCTTTCATTCTGTCATTTCTTCATTTTGTCATGAAAACCATTACTATTAAAGACTCTACTATTCTTATTGGCGAATCTTACTGCAATGTCAAACAATACCTTACGGGAAGAAAGCACGTTGTTGTCATTACAGATCAAGAGATTCAACGACTATACGGAGATTTCTTTGCCGAATTTCCTGCGATTATATTGGAGCAGGGAGAACCTTACAAGACTTTGTCAAGCGTTGAAAAAATTATCAGACAATTATTAGAATACGGTGCAGACCGAAATACGTTTTTATTAGGTGTGGGAGGTGGAATTGTATGTGATATTACAGGTTTTGCGGCTTCTATTTATATGCGGGGTATATCGTTCGGGTTTATATCTACGACACTTTTGTCGCAAGTAGATGCCAGTATTGGCGGAAAAAACGGAGTAAACTTTGACCGTTATAAAAACATTGTCGGAACATTTACTCAACCCGAATTTGTGATTTGTGATATGGAGATGCTAAAAACACTTCCGATAAGAGAATTTAAGGCAGGCTTTAGTGAAATTATCAAGGTGGCTATTATTGCGAACCATCAATTGTTGAAAGATTTGCATCAGCATACACACCTTTATTTGCAACATAATCCGGATAAATTGGAGTACGCTATTTATGAAGCATTACAAATAAAGGCTTCCATCGTTACGCAAGATGAACATGAGCAGAATGTCCGTAAATATTTAAATTTAGGACATACTTTCGGACATGCTATCGAAAAACTCTCTACTCACTATCTGCACGGAGAGGCGGTAAGTATAGGATTGGTAATGGCTTGTAAAGTATCGCTCTATTTTGAAGAGAGTATTGAGAATCAACAAAGATTGCTGGAAGTACAAGAAATATTATCGAATTTCGGATTGCCGACTACTTTTGACTATAGCCCTTCGGACTTTATACAGGCGATGATGAAAGACAAGAAGAAACATGGAGATAAAGTACAGTTGGTTTTACCCTCAAAGACAGAAGGTGAAGCCGTTTTACAATCTGTCAATGCAGAGCAGTTGACGGGAGTGATGAACTTTCTACAGCAACATTAATTTTCTTCCTCGAAAATCGCATGCCCTATGCGAAGCATTGTCGAACCTTCGGCTAATGCAATGGAGTAATCGTTAGACATACCCATAGAACATTCTTGAAAGTCTGGGGTGTCTTTAAAATAATCATTCTTCAGTTTGTTCATCAAATGGTGTAATGAACGAAATTCAGCGGTAATTTGTTCGGTATTATCAGTGAAGGTAGCCATACCCATGACTCCTTTAATCTTGACATGTTGTAATGCTTGATGCCGGTGGGTAGAAAGGTACTCATTGAGTTCATCCGGATAGAATCCGAACTTGTGAGTTTCTTGTGCAATATGGATTTGTAGCAGTACGGATACAGTAGTAGATAATGCTTGCGCCATAGTTTCTACTTTTTCTAACAAAGAGATGCTGTCTATAGAGTGTATCCACTGTACGAGCGGCAAAAGTTTCTTGACTTTGTTGGTTTGCAGATGTCCTATAAAGTGCCAGACAATGTCTTTAGGTAATGCTTCGGCTTTCTTTACCAATTCCTCAACACGACTCTCTCCAAAGTGTCGTAACCCATGATTGTATAATTCTTCAATGCGACTTATAGGCTGATATTTTGAAACCGCAATCAATCGGGTTTTATTCCCTTGTTGTGCCAGTTGCTGAAGTAAACCGGAGGTAAAACCGTTCATGATCACTACTTTGTTAGAATATCTATATCCTCTGTATATTCCAAATATATTGCTCCTCTGTTTTCAAATCCGCAGGTAGGACATGCCTGCTTCATATCAAAAGATGAAGAAAGCATTGGCTGTCGGAAAGATGGATTGATGCAGTGTCCTAATCCTTTTCCGTAAAGGTGGTATGCTGAACCGAAATAATACATAATATCATATCCTTTGATTGCCAAAGGAGTAGGTTCTATAAAGTATTCTGCCTGATAGCGCTGTGCCATTTGTTGTACAACGGGTGTATCGTAGTTTACATGTTGATTGGCGGCAACTTCAATCTTATTATTATAGAGTAATTCAATATCTAAAGAGGTAAATTTCAACCATTGTGCACTTCCCACCACTTTAACCTCAACTTTATACTGGTTTTTGAATATTTTTAAGGTTGACAGTATCTGAGTTACAAAAGGTTCTTGGTCTGAAATCACAATGATAGTATTGGGTTTTTTTGCACTCAAAGCCTGTAGAAGGATATAGTTAATAGATTTGGCGGTATGTTGCATATTGCAAGAAAACAGGGTTACAGATTGTTTATCCTCTTTTACTTTAAATGCCTTCATGGCTAATTCTAAACTATCGTCAGAAACATTATCATTATTAGTTGTTCGCAGAGTGTCACTAATATTCAATTCAGATAATAGTTGCTTTTCCATCAGTTTATCTTCGCGTGAAGCACTTTTAGTAATAATAACAGTATTATTCTTAGGGTTATTCTGCAATACTTTCTTTACATTATTATACAGTAATCTTTCATTGGTAGCCGTTACCTGATAGTAGTTAAAGTATTGCGAGAGAAGACCATTGGAAACCGATATGGCAGATATAAAAGGTATATTGTGCTGCTGTAGCACAGGTAATATTTTACGGATTTCTTTTTCATAGAGTAACCCTATCACTAAATGTTGCTTAGACAACTTGTCGGTCGAGAGGTCAATATTATCAGCAATTTCACTGCTTGTCAAAGAAAGATTAATCTTATGACCTTGCTTGGTCAAGTCTTCTGCCGCAAGTTTGATTCCGTCATAGAATGCCAAATAGCGGTAGGTACGCTCTAACTCTTTCTCATTCTTACGTTCAAAAGGCATAATAACCATTACATTTAATGTACTGTCTTTAGGAAACGCTTTACATTCCTTGAATATTGATACCGCTATTGGTGTATGGTTTTCTACAGAAGGAGGAATGTTGATTACCGTACCGATGGATACACTGTTAATCGCCAAATCGGGGTTGTACTTTTTGAGAGAATCAACTGGGACACTGTATAATCGGGATACGGAATATAACGTTTCTCCTTGTACTATATGGTGTTGACGTAATGAAGAGGTAGCAGGTTTGGAAGCCTGACCGGTCGTGGTGGCTTGTGTTGTAGAATTTGTAGTGGAAGGTGTGGTTGTCGTTGTGAATTGTAAAGGCAAAACAATAATATTATCTACCTGTAAAATGTCAAAGTCTATACTTGGGTTGTTGCGGACAATCACTTCCGAAGGAATGGAATACAGCCGGCTGATAAGCGACAATGTTTCTTTAGACCTTACATAGTGCAGAGCATAGTTTAAGTTTTCAAACTGGTTCAAAGAGGAATCAACTTGCTTCTTGTCAATCACGGGAATAAATAAAATATCATCGGGCGATATATTTCCGCCAATAATTTGTTTGTTGAACTTTGTTACTAATGAAGTCGGTACATCATTGGCTCTTGAAATACTAAACAAGTTTTCTTTCTTCTTTACATTATGAAGTTTAAACCTTACATCATCTACCACCACGATATTCTTTTTTTCAAGGTGTACATTGTGAGCCGACTTTGCCATATTGGTTAGGCAACAACAAAGCGTTATTACAAAGAATAATTGAGTAAATCTGTTCATAATTTCGATATTTAACTTAACACTATATATAACAAAAGCCTGACTCCCCTTCCGGTAATCAGGCTTTAATGTCGGGGTGATACGATTCGAACGTACGACCACACGCCCCCCAGACGTGTACTCTAACCGGGCTGAGCTACACCCCGCTGATGTGGCTGCAAAAGTAATACTTTATATTTAATTACACAAATATCATTGGCAATAAACAGTGAAGCAGGCTGTTATACACCTTGTTGATAGTTTGGCATACTCTCTTATGTAATGATAACACCTTCAATATACAGTAAACACTACTGCCTAACATTATCGGTAAGTCTTTACATTATAATGTAAACAATACTTACTTTATAATGTAAATGATACTTACATTATAATGTAAACACTATTTACATTGCAATGTAAACGATGTCATTCCGTACGGTATGATGATATTATCTGCGCGGAAGGATGCTGTTTTTTAGTACTGTAAAGTGATATCATTACACCGAAAGATATGGGTGATTCGGTTTTTATTTCCTGAGAGTATGTTGGGAGCAAATGGCACTTCTTGTCTCAGGGATGCAGTAACCAATCAATCTGTAGAAATTTATTCATCACGGGTCATCTGCATTTTATTTGTACTTATATCAATGATTTTTTAGTACTTTTGTAAAAAAAAGAGACATGGGGCTATTTAATATCTTTGAGAAAAAGAAAACCGTTACTGCAACCGAAGAGAAGCAAGGCTTAGAAAGCGGATTGGAAAAGACTAAACAAAGTTTTTGGGGTAAAATTGTACGTAATTTTACAGCAAAATCCATTATTGACAGTGATTTTTTAGAGGCAGTAGAAGAGGCGCTGCTTGCTGCAGACGTAGGGACAGACACCACCTTAAAGATTATTGAAAAATTAGAGCAACGTACGCATAAAGATAAATACACTACGATAGAAGAGGTACAGCAATATCTGCAAGAAGAGGTTCTGGGTATGTTATCGTCAAAAGTAACGGATGAAGAGAGCACACATCGACCACATGTCATTATGATTGTGGGGGTCAATGGTGTAGGCAAAACGACCACTATCGGTAAATTGGCATCACAATATAAGCAAGCCGGAGCAAAAGTAGTTTTGGGAGCGGCAGACACCTTTCGGGCAGCCGCCATAGAGCAATTATCCGTTTGGGCAGAACGTACAGAGGTGCCGATTGTTAAACAGCAAATGGGAGCAGACCCTGCTTCGGTAGTGTTTGATACACTGAAGTCGGCCGTTGCCAACAATGCAGACGTTGTACTGATTGACACCGCTGGACGATTACACAATAAAGTCAATCTAATGAACGAACTGACCAAGATAAAAAGTGTAATGCAGAAAGTAGTACCGGGTGCTCCTCATGAGATTCTGTTAGTTCTTGACGGTACGACAGGACAAAACGCTTACAGGCAAGCCGTAGAGTTTTCTAAAGCAACACAAATCACAGGACTTGTCATTACTAAGTTAGACGGCACGGCCAAAGGAGGAGTTGTTTTAGGCATTACAGACATGTTAAGCGTACCCGTAAAATATATCGGAGTGGGTGAAAAGGTTCATGACCTTCAAGTTTTCCACCCGGAAACCTTTGTCAAGACACTTTTCTCTTTCTCAGACGTTTAGTTCTCACATTAAAATTATAGACATCATGCAAAATCAAACTACCCCCAAAATACGTATCGGCATTACACAAGGTGACATCAACGGCGTAAATTATGAATTGGTCATCAAAGCCTTTGCTGATAACAGACTTTTTGATACATTTACCCCTGTTTTTTATGGTTCATCTCGTATTTTAAACTATTACAAAAAGGCACTCCGTGCCGACGGGTTTTCTTATGTAATCATTAAAAAGACCAATGAAGCACAACCTCGTAAACTCAACCTGATTGAAGTTGGAGGTGATAATAATATGAAAGTTGAAGCTGGACAACTGATTCCTGAAGCCGGACAATTTGGTGTAGCTGCTTTACAACAAGCCACCGAACATGCCAAAAACGGTTGGTTAGACGCTTTAGTAACCCTCCCTTTGAACAAACAAAACATTATTTCTGAACAATATCCTTTTGCCGGACACACACAATACTTAGCCTCAGCCTTTGGCAGTACAGAGTCATTAATGTTTTTGGTCAACGACGTATTGCGAGTAGGAGTGGTAACAGAGCATATTGCTTTGCACAAAGTTACAGAAACTCTTTCTCAACCATTGATTGTAGATAAAATTACTGCTATCAATAAGTCTCTGATACAAGATTTTGGTATCCGTAAACCTAAGATTGCCGTATTGGGAGTTAATCCTCATGCCGGAGATAACGGCGTGATGGGGAATGAAGAATCTACATTGATAACCCCGGCTATTGAAGAGGTAAAGCAAAAGAATATTTGTGCTTTCGGACCTTTTCCGGCTTGCGGTTTTTTCGGTAGTGGAACCTATGCAAAATATGATGCTATTTTGGCCATGTACCATGACCAAGGCTTAATACCTTTTAAACTATCTGCATTTGACAATGGAGTAAACTTTACAGCCGGATTGCCCATCGTCAGGACATCACCCATTCATGGCACAGGCTATGATATTGCAGGTAAGAATATAGCTTCACCCTCTTCCTTTATTGCGGCATTATTTATGGCACACGACATTCTCAAGAATCGGGCAACGCATGTAGAACTCAATAAAAACCCACTACCTACTTCAAAGAATGTAGAAGTAAGTAATTTGGCATAGCGTGAGGGCTATGAAGATTAAAGAACGAATTGTATAGACACATCGGCACTTATGCCGATTTATCGAATAAAATAAATGCAAACAACAGAAAATCACATACTATTAGATAAACTTCTTCAACAACAACTGCTGATTTTAGATGGAGGGTTGGGTACGATGATACAACAATATCAACTCTCAGAAGTTGACTTTCGAGGTAATCTTTTTACGAATCACTCCATTCCACTGCAAGGGAATAATGATGTTTTGGTACTTACACGTCCGGACATTATACAGGAAATAGCCCGCAAGTATTTTACTTCAGGTGCTCATATTGTCAGTACTTGCACTTTTAATAGTAATGCTATTTCTCAATCTGAATACTTGCTTGCAGACAAAGTCTATGCCATGAATTATCATGCCGCGAAGTTGTTAGTACCTTTAAAAAAAGAATATACAACACCTGAACAACCTCGCTTTATTGCAGGTTCCATAGGTCCTACCAGTAAGACTTTATCTATGTCTCCGGACAGTCAAAGACCAGAATACCGCAGTATCACTTTCGACCAATTGGTCGCAGCCTACAGAGAACAAATTCGAGGTTTGGTAGATGGAGGCGTTGATATTTTATTGGTAGAAACAATTTTTGACGGGTTGAATGCCAAAGCCGCATTATTTGCTATACAGGAAGAAGATAAAAAACGTGGATACCGGCTGCCGGTCATGATTTCAGGTACGATTACGGATGCCGCCGGAAGGATATTTACAGGACAAACCATCGAAGCATTTTTACATACAATTGCATTTTATCCTTTGTTGTCCGTAGGTTTAAATTGCGGATTGGGAGTAGAACAAATGATTGAGCCGATAAAGAAACTATCTTCCGTCTCTCCGTTTTATACCAGTATGCACGCTAATGCCGGACTCCCGAATGCCTTAGGTGGCTATGATGAAACGCCGGGAAGCATGGCCGAAAATAGCAGACAGTTATTAACATCAGGGATTGTCCATATTGTTGGTGGATGTTGTGGAACAACTCCGGAACATATTGCGGCAATATCAAAGATTGCAACAGGTATAGAGCCCCAAAAACCGTTACAAAAGATAGAGCATTGTTTTCTTACGGGATTAGAATGTTTAGATGTAAATCTTAAAAAGAAAGAGGGATTTATTCGTGTCGGCGAAAGAACCAATGTTGCCGGGTCTCTAAAGTTTGCCAGATTAATACGTAATAAAGAGTATACAGAAGCGTTAGAAATTGCCAAGCAGCAAATTGTTGAAGGTGCTTCGGTGATTGATGTTTGTATGGATGACGGTTTATTGAATACTCACGAAGAATTGTCCCAATTTATACGTTACACACAATCTGAACCCGACATTGCTAAAGTACCATTGATGATTGACAGTTCCGATTTTCTGGCCATTGTAGGAGCATTAGGGTGTATTCAGGGTAAGCCCATTGTTAATTCGATTTCCTTAAAAAACGGAGAGGATGACTTTTTGTTACAAGCCGCGACGATTCAACAATTCGGAGCCGCAGTGGTGGTCATGTTATTTGATGAAGAGGGACAAGCCGATAATTACGAGCGAAAAATCAAAATCGCCCAACGTGCGTACCGATTACTGACGGAAAAACTCAGTTTTCCACCATATAATATTATTTTTGACCCCAATGTTTTAACCATCGGTACAGGGATTGAGGAGCATAACCATTACGCCGTTGACTTTCTCAGGGCTACGGAGTGGATAAAAAGTAATCTTCCTCACGCTTTAGTCAGTGGGGGAGTTAGCAACTTATCCTTTGCTTTTCGGGGTAATCAATGGATTAGAGAGGCTATACATGCCGTTTTTCTTTACCATGCTCAAAAGTCGGGTTTAGATATGGCGATTGTCAACCCTTCTACTTTGTTGTCGATAGACAAGATTGACGAAGAGTTACTGCATGCCGTAGAGAATCTGATATTCAACAAAACTCCCGATGCTACGGAAAGGTTATTGACACTATCTCCAAAATACAACCAACAAAAGAGTAATCATACTATAGCGATAACCGAAAAATGTGATAATCCTGTAGAACTATTGAAAAGTAATCTGATTACAGGTAATGACTATAATATTGATGAAATCGTAGCACAGGTTTTACCGCTTTATCCTACTGCTGCATCTGTCATTGAGGAACCGTTGATGGAGGCAATGGGTGTAGTGAGTGAAAAATTCAGAACAGGAGAAATGTTTTTACCTCAAGTAGTGAAAAGTGCACGGGTAATGAAAAAAGCCGTAAGTTTTTTAGAACCTTATATTCTTAAAGAACAATCTACGACTATAGATCAAAAGCGTAAGATTGTTTTGGCGACAGTAAAAGGAGATGTTCATGATATAGGAAAAAATATTGTCGGGATTATATTCACCTGTAACGGCTACGATATTATTGATTTAGGCGTAATGGTTCCGGCGGAAGAAATCATTCAACAAGCCAAACTACAGAATGCAGATGCAATAGGATTGAGCGGACTGATTACACCATCATTAAAAGAAATGGAAATTGTTGCTAAAAAGATGGATGATGAAAATTTACAAATCCCCTTGCTCATTGGCGGTGCTACTACAACGGCACTACACACGGCATTAAAAATTTCAGTTTCATATAAAGGTGCAACGATATATTCTAAAGATGCTTCGATAGCCTCTATTGTTGCGCAAAAGTTATTTTCAGAAAAAGAAAGTCAAGGATTTTTATCTAACCTCAAACAAGAACAGGAAGAACTTCGGATGAATTATCAAACTGAAAAAAAATCACTTGTCTCTTTTGAGTCTATTCGTAAATAGTTGCCGTAAGTTATAGGTTTTACCAATGAACTACAAAGTTCAGGTAAAAGTCTGACTTGCAGTTTAAATACAAAATAAACGTTTGAAAAGGTTAAATTGTACTGATTAATTTGATTTCACAGTCTTAATCATTTACCTTTGCAAAAGACTATTACAAAAATATACAATATATCGCGAGGTAGAGCAGTTGGTAGCTCGTCGGGCTCATAACCCGGAGGTCGCAGGTTCGAGTCCTGTCCTCGCAACTCAATAGACAAATACTTTTGGTGTTTGTCTTTTTTTTTAAGATTAAATCTATCTTTTTTATGAGTAATGATTGGAAGCAACGATTGGGGGTTATGTACTCTACCAATCCTGATTTTGAGTATGAAACAGAGCAGGTGGAGAATATAGAAACATTAATACCGGAAAAGCAGAAACTCAGAGTATTGATTGACAAAAAAGGTCGCAATGGTAAGCAAGTAACAATTGTGAAAGGGTTTGTTGGTAATGATGAAGATAGAGAACTGCTATGTAAGGCACTAAAGCAATACTGCGGTGTGGGCGGGAGTGTAAAAGACGGAGAAATTTTAATACAGGGAGATCAGCGTAATAAAGTAACCAATTATTTGCAAAGCCATAAATATAATGTCAAGTGATACTCTTTGTTCAAAAAGTAAACTTTAATCTTTCTTAGAACCGATAAATAGGAACAATTCAGTCGCATTCATCATTTTTAATATTAAACATACCATGATTACTATAGAGCAATTAAAAGAATTGCAGAAACGCAGAGCAGCGTTATGGAGACATCTTTGACATTGAAAGTAAAACAATAGCATTAGATGAAGCAAAATTAAAAACCTTACAACCCGATTTTTGGGAAAATAAGGAAAAGGCAGAAGTACATCTCAAAGAAATTGCGGCACTGGAATACTGGTGTAACCATTATAAAGCATTAAGCCGTGAAGTTGAAGATTTGGAGGTATTGTTTGACTTTGCTAAGCAACAAGAAGTTGGCGAAGAAGAATTAAATACCCAATATCTTTTGGTTATCAAAAGATTAGAAGAATTGGAACTCCGCAATATGTTGCAGGAAGAAGCCGACAATTTGGGTGCTATTTTAAAAATCAATTCGGGTGCCGGCGGGACAGAAAGTTTAGATTGGGCAAACATGCTTTTCAGAATGTACACAAGGTGGGCAGAATTAAATAAGTTTGATTGTAAAATTGTAGATTTACAACCCGGAGATGAAGCAGGAATAAAGTCTGCAACCTTAGAAATTACGGGCACTTATGCTTACGGATTTTTAAAAAGCGAAACCGGAGTTCATCGATTGGTGAGAATTTCTCCATTTAATGCACAGGGAAAACGCCAAACAACTTTTGCTTCTGTATTTGTAACGCCTTTAGTTGACGATACCATCGATATTACTGTCAATACAGGAGATATTAAGTGGGATACTTACAGATCATCAGGAGCCGGCGGGCAAAATGTTAATAAAGTAGAAACCGGAGTGCGATTATATCACATTCCTACAGGTATTGTGATTGAAAATACTGAAACTCGTTCACAGTTACAAAATAAAGAAAAAGCCATGCAGTTGCTCAAGTCTCATTTATATGAACTTGAATTGGCAAAACGCAGGGAATTACAAGCAGAAGTTGAGGGGAAAAAGAAGAAGATAGAGTGGGGGTCTCAAATTCGGAGTTACGTTTTACATCCTTATAAAATGGTCAAAGACCATAGAACTCAGTATGAAACATCTGATACTCAAGCCGTGTTAGATGGAGAAATCGAAGGGTTTATTAAAAGTTACCTTATGGAGTTTGGAAAAACAACATAAATAATATTCTTCTACATACACAATAATTCAAAATGTACAGAGACAATACTGGGCAATGAAAAAATCTATTTTAAATTTTA
>CAYVGO010000008.1:0-31952 GCA_964450725.1 uncultured Muribaculaceae bacterium | reverse complement strand
TTACATCCAGACTTTTTTGCCTCACCAACATTCAATGGAAACCCAGATATTCTTAAACTTGTTGGAGTCTTGGAGAAAAACTCTCTTGTCAATTACGATCTTCCTAATGTACCGGTACATCTTTATCATAGCCTAAATGACGATGTTGTACCTTATGATAATGCTACAATTGCAACGACAAAATGGAAAAATGCTACTTTAACAGAACTTTCTATGTTAGGACATAATAATGCCGGTGTAGAATTTGTACTTCGTTATATGGGTATTTGGGGTTTATTACAACCTTAGGTTTGCTAATTCTATTGGGATGTAATAATGTAATTTCACCTTCAAGTCTTTACCCTGTCCATTTTCTACATTTTTTCATTCTTTCCTTCTTTTGATGTACCTTTGCAAAAAAAATAATTCATGGTAACTTTTTTTCATTCTGCTCATTTATATTACGGTGTAGAAAGTATAACACCACTATCTGCCGACACTCTCCAAAAACTGCAATGGCTTTTTGCTGTTGATCAACAACCTGCACAGAAAACAGAATCCCCCGTAGAAGAAAAAGATGTTGTATTTGTAGGACCTCGAAGTTCTACTATTACTCCATGGTCAACCAATGCGGTAGAAATCACCCGAAATGCAGGAGTTACAGGGATTACCCGCATAGAGTGCTACCAAAAAGCAAATCCGGGTACTTCGTATGACCCATTGTTACAGCAAATCTACCAACGTTTAGATGAAAAAGTATTTGCCCCGAGTGCTACTCCTGCTCCGATATTATATATTGATAATATTGCCGAGTATAATACTGCGGAAGGATTAGCCCTCAATGAAGATGAAATAAAATACTTGGAACAACTTTCCCAAAAAATAGGACGTAAACTGACCGACACCGAAATTTTTGGATTCTCACAAGTTAACTCCGAACATTGTCGTCATAAAATCTTTAACGGCACTTTTGAAATTGACGGTCAAACGGCAAGTAAAAGTTTGTTTCAATGGATTAAGGAGACTACAAAACAAAACAAAAACCAAGTAGTGTCAGCTTATTCAGATAACTGTGCTTTTCTTACCGGTCCTGTCGTTACACAGTTTGCTCCAGAAAGTGGAGATAAACCTTCATATTTTCAAGAAAAGCCGATAGAAACCGTACTCTCTTTAAAAGCAGAAACGCATAACTTCCCGACCACCGTAGAGCCTTTTAACGGAGCTGCGACTGGTAGCGGCGGAGAAATCAGAGACAGGTTAGCCGGAGGAAAAGGTTCTCTACCTTTAGCCGGTACGGCGGTTTATATTACCTCTTATCCCAGAATTTATGGGAATATTAAGAAAGCCGAAGAACATATTGCTGCCAGAAGTTGGCTTTACCAAAGTCCGGAAGATGTATTGATTAAAGCCTCCAACGGTGCCAGTGATTTCGGAAATAAATTCGGGCAACCGCTTATTACAGGGTCATTATTGACTTTTGAACAGGAATTGGACGGTAAAATCTTTGCTTTTGACAAAGTCATCATGCTTGCCGGTGGAATTGGTTACGCCAAAAGTCAAGATACATTCAAAGAAGAACCACAAAAGGGAGATTTAGTGATTGTTTTGGGTGGAGATAATTACAGAATTGGTATGGGTGGCGGTGCGGTAAGCAGTGTTGAAACCGGTAAATATACTTCCAACATAGAACTTAATGCCGTACAGCGCTCTAATCCCGAAATGCAAAAAAGAGTGGCCAATGTTATTCGCAGTTTTTCTGAATCGGCAAACAATCCCATTGTTTCTATTCATGACCATGGTGCGGGTGGACATTTAAACTGCTTGTCGGAACTGTTGGAAAAAACCGGCGGTGAAATTGATATTACGGCTTTACCTATTGGCGATGCTTCATTGTCGGCTAAAGAGATTATGGGCAACGAAAGTCAAGAACGTATGGGTTTAATCATAAAACCGGAGGCTTTACCTTTACTGCAAAGCATTGCCGAGCGCGAACGTGCGCCGATGTATATCGTCGGAAAAATAACAGATACCCATAAAATTAAAGTACACAATCCAAAAACACAAGAAGTTTCTATAGACTTAACCATTGATGACCTGTTTGGCAATCCTCCGAAAACAAAAATTACGGATACGCAAATCAGTATTGAAGAGCGACCTTTTGTATTTAATAAAATAGCCTCATCAAACTTCAGTCAGATTGAAAAATTTTTACCCGAAGTGCTAAAGTTAGAATCTGTTGCCTGTAAAGATTGGCTAACCAATAAGGTGGATAGGTCTGTAACAGGTAAAGTTGCCACACAGCAATGTGTCGGAGAATTGCAGTTGCCGTTGAATAACTTAGGAGTAATGGCTTTAGAATACTCGGTAAACCCGTCAGGTATTGCTACCGCTATCGGACACGCTCCGGGTATAGCCGTTACAAAACCTGAAAATTCGGTAAAAATTGCCGTAACCAAAGCGTTGACCAACATTGTTTGGGCTAATCTTAAACACGGATTAAACGGAGTTTCTTTAAGCGCAAACTGGATGTGGGCTTGTAAACAAAAAGGAGAAGATGCAAAATTGTATCACGCAGTGGAAAGTTTATCGAAGTTTTGTCAGGAATTACAAATCAATGTACCCACGGGTAAAGACTCTTTGTCGATGACCCAAAAATATCCTGACAATATGACGGTTTCTATACCCGGAACTGTTATTATTTCTGCTGCTGCCGAAGTTGAGAGTGTACGCAAAACCGTAACTCCGGCATTGCAACCTGTGAGCAATTCCGGGCTATTATATATTGATTTTTCAAGTACAGATTTACAGTTAGGCGGCAGTGCCTATTCACAAGTTGTAGGAACGGCAGACTGGGTTACGCCGACAGTTCAAAATACTGACCATGTAAAACGTGCTTTTGAAGCTACACAAAAATTGGTAGCAGAAAAACGTATTTTGTCCGGACATGATATTTCAAGCGGCGGTTTGATTACTACAGTTTTAGAAATGTGTTTTCCGAATAAAAACGTAGGAATAGAAGTAGATTTTTCTGACGTTTTGCAAGATAGTTCACCATTGTTGTTATTTGCCGAAAATCCGGGTATTGTCATACAAGTGCAGGATATTATTGCCACACAGGAACATTACGCAAAACACAACATCAAAACTCAGATTATTGGGAAAGTAATAGAAAAGCCCATTGCCAGACTTTTTGTCAAGGGAAATAAATTAAAATTAGATATAGATTACTTGCGTGATATTTGGATGCAAACCTCTTACTTGTTAGACCGTAAACAATCCGGTGAAGTACATGCCAAAATGCGTTATGAAAACTACAAAAATCAGCCATTACACTTTAAATTCCCTCACCACTTTGACGGAAAATTGCCGATGGTTAATAAAAACCAGCGTCCTAAAGCGGCAATTATTAGGGAAAAGGGTACCAATGGAGAGCGAGAAATGGCGTGGGCATTACATCTGGCCGGATTTGATGTAAAAGATGTACATACCACCGATTTATCGTCAGGAAAAGAGACTTTGGAAGATATTCGTTTCATTGTTTTTACCGGCGGGTTTGCCAATTCAGACGTATTGGGTTCTGCCAAAGGGTGGGCTGGAGTATTGAATTATAACGAAACTGCCCGAAAAGCAATCGGAAACTTTTACCAGCGTCAAGATACATTAAGTCTTGGAGTGTGTAACGGTTGCCAATTGATGACTTATTTACAGGTATTGGGTAATGAAAACGGCATATTTCCCTATATGACCCATAATGACTCTCATAAATTAGAAAGTGCGTTTGTGAATGTAGAAATTCCTGAAAGTAACAGTATTTTGTTACAAAAATTAACTGGTACACGTTTGGGAATTTGGTTAGCCCACGGAGAAGGTAAATTTATACTCCCCAAAACTTGGAACAGTCAACAAATCTCACTCTATTACGGTTATCAGGATTATCCGGCAAATCCCAATGGCAGTGAGAAATCTATCGCCGGTATTTGCAGTGCAGACGGAAGACATTTAGCGATGATGCCGCATCCGGAGCGCTCTATTTACCCCTGGTCTTCTCCTCATTATCCCTTAATTCATTTGAATGACGATGTTACACCTTGGGTCGAAATGTTTCTTGCAGCGAAAGTATGGATAAAGTAATTGAACGCATATCAATAATGACAATTTGTACAAGTTTATTGTCCAAAACGATCCTACTTTCGGTTGTCATTTTTTGTAGTCATTGCTCTCCAGACTTTGAATATCCGCAATTGCCGGCAGCATCTTTTGATTTTTCGTTTGACATTGCAACATCTCCTTATAATGCCCTGCAAACTTCTTTAACCGGTATTGTAGTTGGCAAAGGACAATATGGTTACCAACGAAATGGCATTCTGATGTTTAGATATATTTATGACAGCGATATGTTTGCTTATGATGCCACATGTCCGCAACCTGAATGTATTGCTAAAAATCAAACATTGACATTTGACAGTAAAACCATTGCCGTTTGTCGTAATTGCAAGCAACAATATGACCTTTTAACAGGTTTACCAACCGCAAAAAATGCAAAATACAGACTAAAACCTTATCACGTTACACAAGAAACCGATTTTCGATACAGAGTATCGGGACAATAATCTCTATTTATTATGGCTGTAGATATTCAACAAATAAAACAACGCTTTGGCATTGTCGGTAACTCATCTTTATTACATAGAGCCATTGATGTAGCACGACAAGTTGCTTCAACCGATTTATCGGTATTGATTACTGGTGAAAGCGGTACGGGAAAAGAGGTATTTCCTAAAATTATTCATCAATTCGGAGCACGTAAACACGGACAATATTTTGCCCTCAATTGCGGTGCTATTCCCGAAGGAACAATAGATTCTGAACTTTTTGGACATGAAAAGGGGTCATTTACCGGAGCACTTGAAAACAGAAAAGGTTATTTTGAAGTCGCAGACAAAGGAACTCTTTTTTTAGATGAAGTTGCTGAGTTACCCCTTTCTACACAAGTAAGGCTACTACGAGTATTGGAAACCGGAGAGTTTATCAAAGTTGGTTCAAGTGCTATACAAAAAACCAACGTACGGGTGATTGCCGCCACTAATGTCAACCTACCTTTAGCCATAGAGCAAAATAAGTTTCGAGAAGATTTGTACTACAGATTAAACAGCGTACCAATTCTTATTCCGCCGTTAAGAGAACGTAAAGAAGATATTTTTTTACTGTTCTCAAGGTTTACCAATGATTTTGCCGAAAAGTACCGCATGCCTCCGATACAACTTACCGAAGATGCCCGAAAAGTATTGGAGAATTATCGATGGCCGGGAAACATTCGTCAATTAAAAAATATAGCAGAACAAATTTCTTCTATAGAGCAAGAACGTTTAATTCCGGTCAATGTAATAAAATCTTACTTACCGGAAAGTACGACAACACAACTTCCGGTTTTATCGTCGCTTTTCCACTCCGATACAGAAACATCAACTTTAAGTGACAGAGAGTTAATGTACAAAATTTTGTTTGATATGCGTAAAGATGTTACAGAACTCAAAAAAATGATGTTACAATTACAACTTGAGCAAAAAGGAAATACCAAAACGATGCCCAATATCAATCTGTTGGAAAATTTTGAGAAAAAAGACAATACTGCCGAGATAAATTCTACTAAAACCGATGTATTAGATTGCGATAATTATACTTTGCTACATGACAATTTATCACTTTCTCAAACCGAAAAAGATGTTATACGTCGAGCTTTGGAAAATCATAATGGTAATCGTAAAACGGCAGCACAGGAATTAGGAATTTCGGAACGAACATTATACCGAAAAATCAAGGAATATCAATTAGGGTTTTGATAAATCCTATATCTGAAGCAAAAATAGCCCATTTTATCTTTATGAGGCTAATAACTTTATATAATTAATATTGTCGATGCAACATAGACACACGAATAGAAATTTATATTTTTGTGAGCAAGAATATACAACCAACAAATATATTATTCCGTTGATTGAAAAAATTTTACCTTTCAATTCACATCATAAGATTTTAGAAATTGGATGCGGAGAAGGAGGTAATCTCAAGCCTTTTTTAGATAAAAATTTGTCGTGCACGGGAATTGACATTAGTGAAAATAAAGTCATTAACGGGCAAAAAATGTACATAGAGCACCCTTATAAAGATAATTTAAAACTTTTGTGTGTTGATATATTTGATTATGTAACACAGCCGAATCACAGTAAATTTGATGTTATTATTCTTCGTGATGTAATAGAACATATCTGCTTTCAAAAAAAACTAATTGAAATTCTCCCGCAATTAATGACTTCGGAAGGTTTGTGTTTTTTAGGTTTTCCACCTTGGCTGAGTCCGTTTGCCGGACATCAGCAAATGTGTAAGTCTATACTATCT
Source organism: uncultured Muribaculaceae bacterium (assembly GCA_964450725.1). Taxonomy (GTDB): domain Bacteria; phylum Bacteroidota; class Bacteroidia; order Bacteroidales; family UBA932; genus CAYVGO01. The sequence continues at coordinate 25,577 of CAYVGO010000008.1, read as the reverse complement.
AAAATCCCGTTTATTCAATTGTTACCTACGATTTTATATAGAAAACTATTGTTTTTATGCAAAGAAAGTTCTTCGACAACCCAATCTTTGATAGAATTGAAAGATTCTAAACTAACTATTGGTACATTTGAAAAAATAATAAAGCAAAGCAAGTTGACGATTGTCTTTCGAAAACTATATTTCATCAATCCAAATTATGAAATTAAGTTTAAACTGAAACCACGTAAAGTGATTTTCCCTTTTTCATCTATTCCTTATATTAAAAATTTCTACACTACGACAGCATATTATATACTGAAAAGTAATTCCTTTAGCAAAGAAAATATACAAAGATAAAAATTTGTAAAAAGCCACTTTGAGAACCATGCAATGGAAGAGGTTTTATTAGCGTGTATTATCTGCTAAATTCCTAACTATCCAATTCAAAATTCATAGTTATCGGATTAAATCGGATAACTATCCGATTTGTGTCATGTAGTGTCAAAATCACTACTGTGTTATCGCCTCTTCTCTTTTCCACTGGTTGAGTTTTATAATCTCCTGATAATCAACCTTAATATCCGGAAATAAGGCTTTGTGCATCTCTCTGATTTCTTCAGATACCGGTGTCCAATAATCCTTTTCTTTCCAACCATTGATTTTGTCATTCCAAAGATAATCATCATTTTTTCCGTTAAAAAACAATGGCTTCCACTCTTGTTTTTGAGTGTTCCACTTTAGATAAAAAATACCTGTTTCTCCCTTTAGTTTCCCATCTTCACTTTTATACTGCGGTTTCCACGTACTGGTAACTTTGTCATAACTTGACAGTTCGTTTTTGTAATTTTCGCTATCTTGATTACGATATAACTTTAATTTTGTTTTTTTCGCCCATACAGCATGCTGAGCATCCCAAGTTTCTAATTGCACTTGATAAATAGAATCGCAGGGGTTAGTAATTTCAAATCGTTTTTCGGGAATCCACTGACGATGTTGCCTATCATAATTTTCAAAAATATGGTAACACGAATCATCGGGCAAATTCACAAGATATATCGGATGATGTAACCAATAACTCCAATTTTTGTTTTTCTTGTTCAATAGAAGAGTATATCGTATGGTGTCATTCCAACGGCAGGAATCATAATCCCATACAGAATATACTTTAGTGTTTCCTCCCGGTTGTGTTATAATGTGTTTCTCGCCTTCCAAGACTTTCAGTTTCTGATTCCAATAATAAGTTTCTAATATATCAGAGTCGTACTTTAAAGTTGTAGATCTATTTAACATTTCTACATCCCATTGATTGTTATCCTTATTCCACTCTAAAGAACCGCTTTCAATAATGGTTGTATCTGTTGTGATGACTTCTTTTTTATAATTTAAATGCAGTGGTGTCCACCTGTCGTTTTCCCATTGGTACATTGTGGTTTGTTCATTTCCTTCAGATTGTTTATCCTGAACTATTCTTGATTTAGGTTGCCAATCACTTCTTTCATCAATCCATTGATATTCTATTTCTTCAATAACCTCATCGGCATTATTATATACCATAGAATCTTTATATATTCCTTTCCAAGATTTACGATTATCGTCTCTACGATATTTTTCGATTAATGTTCGGGTATGCCGGTTATTGTAACGATAACAATAGCGGTATTCTGCCTCTTCTTGTACCAATATTCGGTTCAAACTGTCTCTAACATATTGTGTTTCCCATGATACTTTCCATTGATTGTCATCGTAATGTTCGTTTTTATAAAAAATCTCATATCCGTTTTTGTCAAATGCTTTCGTGGTTTTTTCGGTAGGTTTCCATTGCTTTTCATAAGAATAATCATACTCTTCTTTATATAGTTGATTGCCCAAAGTATCATTCTTAAAAATAACTTTGGTTCTCTGCTGGTTCATTATGTCTTTAGCCTCTTCCTCTTCTCTTGTTCTATAGACTATGTATTCTCCAGACAATCCGTCTTTGTTATAGCGAAATTCTACTCTTTCTCGGTCATCAAAATCTCCGTCAGATTCATAGTATCTGGTCATGTCATTCGACAACAGTAGTCCTTCAGGAGAATGGCAGTTTGTGATTTCCGCTAATTGGAGTAATTCACCCTTTTTGTTTTTGATGTAATAAAGTCCCCGTGCACAATGATTGTCATATTGAACAGAATACTTTAAATAACGAAACATGTCGGGTATCTTTATATTGGGTAAAACAGATGAAAAGAGAGACATCAGTTTGGCATCTTGTTCATAAGTAACATGGGTATTGCCATATTGGTCATAATGATATTCAGAAAATAAAATAATGTTACTACCCGATTTTATTTTTTTAGAAGTAATCCGTTCTTGGTCATCATAACTTATTTCGAAAACCACTTCTTTAGGTTTTTCATATTGATAATATATTGAGTCGTTATCTTCAGTTGTTTCTTCTTCATAAGAAATGGGAGTTTGAGTATAAATGATTTTATTTTTTTTATACTCCACCTTTAGAGTCGCGGTCTTCCATAAAACAGTATCAGATTTAAAAAAATATTCCGTGAGAATATTCCGTTTCTTTTTATCATAAGTATAGATTGATTTGTTGTAGTGGGTTAAATGCTCTCTTTCTATTTGCATCACCATAGAGTCCGGCAAATTGAACTTATTCATATACCTAATCATCGTAGTTGAATCGCTATAACCTCTATTGAGAGGAAGGTCTGGAACATTGATTGTCGTATGAATTTTTTCAGTATGAGTTTGTTCATCATAATGAATTTGCTTGAGCATAATGGTAGTTTTAGGGTACTCAACCGTATTACCGTTATAAACTTTTGGGAAAAGTTGTTCTGTTCGTTCTTCAATCAAACGGTCTTGATGGTCATATTTAAAAGATGTTTCAGTCGCAATTTTCCATTGATAATTGTATTTATCCCACTGACGAATAATTTTTTTTTCGGGTAATCCTTTACTGTTTTTTTGGTATTCTATTTTTAACACATTGGCAAAACTGTAGTATTCTATTTTATTATTTTCATCATAATGAGGCTCAAAAATAAACATTTCAGGTTGAGCAACTTTTTCATCAAAAGATAGTTTCAACCAATCACTTTGTGCAGAAACACGCGTAAAAAACAATATAAGCAAGAATAAATAACTGAATTTTGTTGACGTTATCATAATATTAAATGTTGAAATATCTTAAAAGTAAAGGAGAGATTCTACCATTGAGAAATCTCTCCTTTATTTTTTCTATTAAATTTATTGGTTACTTCCCATCTTTCATCAACTGTGTATATCGGGCAATATATTTTTGGGCATCCCGAGCCTCAGCAGAGTTGGGAAACTCCTGTAGAATTTTTTCATATAAAGATTTAGATTCGCTGTAGTTTTGTTCATGATCAAATACACCCGCCAATTTGGCATAAAAATAAGGAGTATTTAATTCATTAATATCATGTTCTGCCGCCTTTTTATAATATTTTTTCGCATTACTATAATCTTGTAAATCGCTGTAGGCATCTCCGATTAATCCATACGCACCGCCTCCGATTAATCGGTCATTACCATCATATTTTTTGAGATACTCAATGGCTTCATTTAATTGACCTAACTTTAGATAACATACACCGGCATAATATGAAGCAATACTTCCGGCATCAGTACTGCCATTGTTTTCAACAATATCTAAAAAACCGGTAAACGTTCCGTCGCCATGTAATGCTAAATTAAATGAGTCACGTTCAAAGTAATGAATTGTTTTCCATAATTCGTTTTGTGCTTGTTCTTCTTTAGGATTTTGATAAAATCGGATAAAGGCATATACACATCCTATTGCTAAGGCAATAGCCAGAGCAAGAAGTAACATTTTTTTACCATTTTTCTCAAAAAACATCTCGGCTTTTGACATTGAAGTTTCTACTCCTGCAAGTTGTTTTTCTATTTCTACATTACTGTCTTTCTTTTTCATAGTTATAAATAATTTACAATCAAAAATACACTCATCAAAATTACCTCAGATTGAATACGTTACAGAGTCCTCTGACAAGTGCTAAGGTTAAAGTTTCTATAAGAAACTAATTGAGGATGCAAAAATAATTGTAAAAAATAAAAACACCAAATAAATTTGTAAATACCAAAATTAGACAATATCTTTGCACATTATATTTAATATCATAATTTATGATGACTTATTCTTCTTTTGTACTTTGCGGAACAATGGCTCCATGGCAGTTTATATTGATTGCTTTTATTGTATTACTATTATTTGGGGGTAAAAAAATACCTGAATTAATGCGGGGTTTGGGAAAAGGTGTGAAAAGTTTTAAAGACGGTATGAATGATGTCGAAAAAGAAGTAACAAACACAACTAACAGTACCACAGACAAAAAAGATACCAGTCTGCCTAAATAACAAAAAGGTGCTTAGATATGTTTTTGTTGTTTAGTGAGTGTTGGTTGGATTGATTGAATAAACAGAAAAAGATTAAGATGTTGGTTGGGGAAATTTAACAAAAAGTTATTTGAAGCGGAACAAACATGTTTTATTATATTGGTAAACATGAAAAATTCCATCGTACACTAATTTTACTGCGAATGAAAGGAGAAATGACTTTTTGGGATCATTTAGAAGAATTTCGGCAAGTATTAATAAAATCAATCATCGTTATTGTTGTTGCCGGAGTTGTTTTTTTTATACAAAAAGAGTGGCTTACGGCAGTTCTTTTTGCCCCAAGTGATTCAGATTTTATTCTATTTCGTTTTTTTTGTCAACTGGCTCAATTAACCTCTATTGACTCACTTTGTTTTGAGCCGTTTAAAATACAACTTTTAAACACCCAGATAACATCAATGTTTTATACACACATGTTATTGTCTCTTTATGCCGGATTAATTGTTGCTATTCCGTTTATCAGTGTTTTCATTTGGCAATTTGTCTCTCCGGCATTGTATAAGCATGAACGTAAATATGGATTAACATTAGCCGGAAGTTCCGGATTTTTGTTTTTAATAGGAATTACATTAGGATATTTTTTAATATTTCCGCTCGCTGCTCGTTTCTTTTGGATGTATGAAATTACTCCGGATATAGAGAAAAAAATAGAATTAAGTTCTTATTTAGGTCTTTTCACCCAAACAATTTTAATGGTTGGTGTTGTTTTTGAGTTGCCATTAGTAACTTATTTTTTGGCGAAGATAGGACTTATCAGTGCTAAACTCATGAAACGCTATAGAAAACATGCGTTTATTTTAATACTGCTCATCGCAGGGTTTATTACTCCTCCGGATCCTTTGTCAATGTTTTTAGTCGCTTTACCGATGTATTTGTTATATGAAATGAGTATTTTTATTGTTTTAAGAACAGAAAAAAAACAGAATAATGTACTTGCAAAAACAGAAAATAACGAATAATATTTTCAAAGAATTGAAACAGTTTTTTATGAATAACTATTACCAATAACCACTTAGCCTTGACTTTTACACAAAAATTATTTACGTATGAAAACAATTCATAAACATTTAATTCCATCTATTATACTTATCTTGTTACTGGGAAACTCAAACCTTCTATCGGCACAATTTCTATTACCTTATTATTCTTACATAGAACAACTTTACGGTTATAAGAATGCTGAAACCAATGCTATTGTTATTCCTCCGACTTATGAAGAAGCCGATGATTACTATGATGGATTTGCAAAAGTTATGAAAGGTGGAAAATATGGATTTATTGATGTCAATAATAAAGAACTTATTCCTTTAATTTATACAACGGCTTTATCGTTTGCTGAAAAGTTTGCCGCCGTAGAACAACACAATCGTTGGGGATTTTGTGATGTTAATGGTAAAATTATCATTCCATTAAAATATGAAGTAGTATCTTCCTTTGTTGACGGTATAGCAGTTTTCAGATCAAATAGCAAGTATGGTTTTATTGATATTTATGGCAAAGAAGTTATTCCCGCAAAATATCAGATAGCAAGACAATTCTCAGAAGGATTGGCTGCAGTAAGAATTAATAATCAATGGCAATATATTTCACCGAAGGGTATGACGACTATCCAACAAACTTATGAAATAGCAAATAGGTTTCAAGAAGGATTGGCGGCAGTTCGTCAAAATGGTCGTTTTGGATTTATAGACACAGAAGGAAACAAGGTGATTGATTTCGTTTATGAACGGGCAGAAAATTTTAATGAAGGGTTAGCATGTGTTTATAAGAATGGAAAATATGGTTATATTAATCCTCAAGGTGTAGATGTTATTCCTCCTCAGTTTGATAATGCAAGTTCTTTTAATGAAGGATTGGCGGCAATACAATCTAATGGAAAATGGGGATTTATAGATAATACAGGAGCAACGGTGATACCTGTAAAATATGATGAAGCACAAAGATTTAGCAATGGTGCTACAGAGGTGAGAATTAGAAATAAAGTAGAATATATTTTTCACCCCAATCCTCAAAACGGTATTGAAAAACGTATTATTAGTATTACGGATGCCAATAATCGTGCTTTAAAGCAAGCATTGGCGAAGTTTATGGTTAAAGATGAATATGAAACACAAAATGAATACAATCAGAGAGTGGCACGCGTAAATGCACGAGAAACAGAACTTCAGAATATGTTAAAAGAAGAAAAGGTAAAAGTAGAAAAGAGAGTAACAAACTCATTTGCCAATACTTTTATTCAATTAACAGATTGGACGAAATATACGATTGGAACTTATGATGCAGAGCAAGAAACATTTCCGATTCGCATTGATGACAGATTTCTTATTCGGGTAAAAGTTCCTCGTAAAGATGCTCGAGTTTTTAAAGAAACAGGTACTTTGACTGTGAATTATCCGATTATTTCATTTACAAGCCCGGAACTGACAATAACATCATGTATTATTACTCACTCCGATATTAAGGGAGAGTTTAAACCTGAGGTTGTAAAAGCAAAATAAATTAAACTTACATCACCTTCAAGAGAATACTTATTATTGTATTCTCTTTTTTTGTATATAATTTTTTCTTTTATGTTATGAAAAAAATAATTATTGCTGTCGATGGTTATTCGTCGTGCGGCAAAAGTACATTTGCTAAAATGATTGCCAATTACCTGCACTATACTTTTATTGATACAGGAGCAATGTATAGAAGTGTAACTTTGTATGCTATTGAAAACAACATCATACAAGAAAGTTGTATCAATGAAAAAACACTGCAAGAAGATATTCTCAATGAGAAAATAAAAATCTCTCAACAATATAATTCTACACAAGGAACAAGTCAAACTTTTTTAAACGGACAAAATATTGAAAAGGAAATTCGTACACTTACCGTTTCAAATTATGTAAGTAATATCAGTTCGCTTGGCTTTGTACGTTCTTTTTTAGTGAAGCAGCAGCAGGAAATGGGAAGAAACGGCGGAGTTGTTATGGATGGAAGAGATGTAGGAACGACCGTGTTTCCACATGCTGAGTTGAAACTCTTTATGACGGCATCTCCAGAAATTCGAGCCAAACGGCGATTGTTGGAATTGCAAATAACAGATCCTGATATTACTTATGAAAAAGTACATCAAAATATCATTGAACGGGATTATATTGATAAAAATCGAACGATTAGTCCTTTACGTAAAGCTGATAATGCTATTATTATTGATAACAGTGAAATGACTCTTGAAGAACAAATGTGCTGGTTTAAAGAATATTTTAAAGAACATTTCTCATAATAAGAACTACTATGCAAGTGGCAAACCGATGATAATATTTCATTGCTTTGTAATGTCATACTCAAAGTGTTATTTGTCCAACCTGTTTTTTAAATCCATTCGTTCGTGTAGAATCCTCACGATAAGGATCGTTTCAGTGTCTATGACCTTATAAAAAATCAAATGTTTATTAACTTTGAAACCAAGTAAATCTTCTGCAATTTGGTCGTATTTACGACCAAATAACCTTGGATTTTCGGCAATCTTACTGCAAGATATGATTAACATATCGTAGTATTGGTCAGCCTGTTTTTCCGACCACTCTTCAAGAGTATATGTCCAGATGCCGGATAAATCTTCAACAGCTTTATTCGAGAATTGAAGTTTAGCCATTTAATTTTTCGGCTTTCAACATTTTAAGATGTTGCTGAGGATCAAAATCAGTAGCAACACCACTTTCCATCCCCAATGAAATGGCACTTTTAAGTTCAGCAACACGATTCTCATACTCCTCCAAAAGTCGCAAGCCTGCACGAATAACTTCACTGGCGTTTTTGTAACGTCCTTGTGTAACTTTTATTTCTACAAACTGGTCGAAGTAACTACCTAATGATACAGATGTATTCTTTTGCATATCGTTTAGTTTTTTGCAAAATTACCGATATTTGGTCATGTGACAAATTTCTGACGGTTTTTATTATTTGCTTCGACATTTTACAGATGATTATTTGCCTCAAATGATTAGTGCGCTCTTTATCAAAAGAGACTGCTCTACAAAGATTTAAATTTTTACGTCAGTTATTGGTGTAAGTCTCATATAAAAAAAAGAGGCCGCCCTTTGGGAGCAGCCTCTTTTCCATTATGAAAATCTCAACTTATTTTACGGTATTCATATAGGAAATGAGTTCCAATACTTTGTTAGAATATCCCCACTCATTGTCATACCAAGAAACTAATTTTACAAATTTATCATTCAAGGCAATTCCTGCTTTAGCGTCAAAGATTGAAGTGCGTGCGTCATGAATAAAATCTGCTGATACTACTTCATCTTCTGTATAACCTAAAATTCCTTTCAATTCTCCATTGGCAGCATCTTTTACTGCTTGTTTGATTTGGTCGTATGTTGCAGATTTTTCTAATCTACAAGTTAAATCAACTACAGAAACATCCAATGTTGGTACGCGGAAAGCCATACCTGTCAATTTTCCTTTCAATTCAGGAATAACAACACCCACAGCTTTTGCTGCTCCGGTAGAAGATGGAATAATGTTACCGGCAGCGGCACGACCTCCTCTCCAATCTTTTGCAGATGGACCATCAACTGTTTTTTGAGTAGCCGTTGTTGCGTGTACGGTAGTCATCAAACCTTCAACAATACCAAATTTGTCATGAATAACTTTGGCTAAAGGTGCTAAACAGTTTGTTGTACAAGATGCGTTAGAGACGATAGTTTGACCTTTGTAAGTTTTGTGATTTACACCACAAACAAACATTGGAGTATCATCTTTAGAGGGTGCTGACATTACCACGCGTTTTGCTCCGGCTTTGATATGTTTTTCAGCAGTTTCTTTGGTTAAGAATAATCCTGTAGATTCTACAACATATTCTGCACCTACTTCATTCCACTTTAGATTTTCAGGATCTCTTTCAGCCGTAACACGAATGGCATGTCCGTTTACAACTAATTTTCCGTCTTTTACTTCAATAGAACCTTTAAATTGACCGTGTATGGTATCATAACGTAACATGTAAACCATGTAATTTACATCAATAAGGTCGTTAATACCTACGATTTCTATGTCATTTCGTTCTTCCATGGCAGCACGGAAAACCAAACGACCAATACGACCGAAGCCGTTAATACCTACTTTAATCTTACTCATAATAGATAAATATTTAAATAAATTATACAATAAAAAATCGTACAAAGGTAATACTTTTGTTGATAACAAATGCCAATTACTACTTTAAATAGTATGAAAGAAAGATTTCTGAAAGATGTTGAACCGATGTAAGTGATTGATATAAGAAATAATAAATCAGAGTGCTATCAAAATTTATAGATTATCAACGAACATTGTTGAAATAGGTGGTTAAAAGTAAATAATCCAATAAAAACTTGGTTGTGCCGGAATGATTACCTACATTTGAAACAACTCCTTATTGGTAGAAGATAAAGTTTCAGAATAATTTCAGAATTCATTATTTCATTTGCCGATTCAAAAGTAAACCGTAACACAATATTATATAAGTAAAAAGTTTTATCAACCATGAAGATATTGATTATTGAAGATGAAGTAAACCTGAGAAGCACGATTGCTGAATATTTACAAAAAGAGCGTTATGTGGTAGAGAGTGCCGGGAACTGTAGTGAGGCTTTAGAAAAAGTAGAGTTATATGACTATGATTGTGTTTTGTTAGATGTGATGCTGCCGGACGGTTCGGGATTTGAAATTTTAGAAAGGCTGAAAGAATTACATAAAGAAGAAACGGTGATTATGATTTCTGCCAAAGATTCTACGGAAGATAAAGTTAAAGGATTAGAAAAAGGAGCAGATGATTATCTTGCCAAACCTTTTCATTTATCAGAACTTTCGGCTCGAATAAAAAGTGTAATACGTCGAAGTCGAAATAGTGGAGAAATGGTTATAGTTTTTGGAAACATTACCCTGAATCCTTCAACTTATAGCGTAAAAGTCAATAATAATGAGTTGGAACTCAACCGTAAAGAGTATGAACTCCTGCATTATTTTATCAATCGACCCAATCGCGTAATCAATAAAAGTGTAGTTGCCGAATTTGTTTGGGGAGACCATATTGACGGTGTAGATAATTATGATTTTATTTACGCCCAGATTAAAAACTTGCGTAAAAAACTGACCGATGCTCATGCCACCGCTACGGTAAAAGCAGTTTACGGGTTAGGATATAAATTTTTGATAGAAGAGTAATCTATGAGACTAAGCCATCTTATTACCATTCGATTGTCCGTTGTCCTGTTTTTTGTCATGACATTGTGGGCATTCTTGTTTTACTTTGCCATTATTGATGAAATTAATGATGAAACAGACGATTCTCTTGAAGATTACGCAGAGTTAATTATTGAAAAAGTTCTACGGGGAGAAGATTTACCGCGAAACAACAATGGAACCAACAATACTTACTGGATACAGCCGGTTATGGAAAATTATGTTGACAGTCATCCTTCAACGAGGTTTACAGACTCCATGATTTACTTGACAGACAAGGAAGAAACCGAACCGGCCAGAATTATGAAAATAATATTTCCTGACAGTGAAGACAACTATTATGAATTGACGGTCGTCATTCCTACCATTGAAAAAGAAGATTTAAAAACGGCCATCCTTCTATGGATAATTGTACTCTATTTATCACTTTTGATATTAATATTGTCAGTCAATATAGGCTTACTTTACCTCTACATGAAGCCGCTCAGAAAATTGCTCAGGTGGCTTGACGGATATAACATCGGAACTTCACATTCTCCATTGATCAACAATACGGATATTTATGAATTTCGGAGACTGAATGAAACGGCAGTGGCAAGTATTAAACGTTCTGAAGAAATTTTTGAAGAGCAAAAAACGTTTATCGGGAATGCTTCTCATGAAATGCAGACCCCGCTGGCGGTGGCTATGAATCGTATAGAACTTTTGATGGACGAAGAAAATATACAGAAACATTTGATGGATGAATTGTCAAAAATACATCAAACACTTGAAGAGGCAACAAAACTCAATAAAACGTTGCTGCTGTTAAGTAAAATTGAAAATCGGCAATTTATCAACAAAGAAGAGATTTTCATTAATGAAATTATTTGCAAATATATTGCAGATTATAACGAGGTTTTTGGGTATAAAAATATCACCTGCGATATGACCGATAATGTAAAATTATATTGGACAATGAACAAAGAATTGGCCATGATACTTTTCGCCAATTTATTGAGAAACGCCTACGTACATAATATTGACAACGGCAACATCAACATACAGGTAATTTGTGATGCTGTCATCATTTCAAACCGGTCTTTATCCAAAGTGTTAGATGAACAACTGATTTTCGAACGATTTTATCAAAAAAGCAAGAAATCGGGCACCGCAGGCATAGGTTTAGCCATTGTTAATGCCATTTGTAAATCTGAAGGACTTGTTTGTATCTATTCTTATCAAAACGACAATCATGTTTTTGAAATAAAAAAGAAGTGATTGTAGAGATTGAATTGAACGGTTTACATGGTGCTTTGTGTTGTTGATGCTGTCAACAAAAGTGCGTAATATTTTCATTGTTGCATCATTGTTGTCGAGTTTTTGTCAAAGCCGGTCAACCTTGTTTTTTCTCTATTTTTAGGGTAAGATGCTGCAATCAATCAAAATCCATCACTCTTTGAATCCATGATTTGTCTGACAGTGTTATCACTCCTCCTTTTGATGGTGACACTTGCTGTTTTACCACCAATGATAAACAATAAAAAGTAGAAATCTGACGCTCTTCTGTTAAAGAACCTGAGTTGAAAGTTAAACGTCGGAGTTCGTCTGTTAAACGTCGGTGTTCGTTTGCTAAAAATCCTAAGAAAAAGTGAGGATGTCGGTGTTCTTTTGTTAAAGAACCTAAGTCGAAGGTTAAACGTCGGAGTTCGTATGTTAAGTATTGGTGTTCGTTTGCTAAAAATCCTAAAGAAAAACCTCGACGTCCTCACTTTTTTGTTAAAGAACCTAAGTCAAAGGTTAAACGTCCTACTTCGTTTGCTAAACGTCGATGTTCATTTGCTAAAAATCCTGAAAAAAAGCCTCGACGTTTAGCTTTAAAACATCAACGCCGACCTTTTTTAGTCCGAAATTTACCTTCAGAACATCAAAGTCGATGTTTTTTAGTCCGAAATTTATCTTTAAAATATCAATGTCGAACCTTTTTAGTCCGATGTTTATCTTTTTAACCCCGCGACCGAGGCTATTTACTTCGATATTTATCTTTATAACTCTCCTGCCGGGCAGAATATGTACAGGAGAATCAATAGAGAATGGATGGTGAGCGAAGTCAAACCGTTTGGAATATCATTGAATGAAAAAATCAACAATGCAAAAAAACGTCAGGGCAAATTCCGCTTAACTCTCTTCGATAAACTTTGCCGAAGAAAGAATAGAACGCTTGGATTCAGAGGAACATTGGTATTCATCAAGAGAGCACAGTGCTCTGTTTTGCAGAAAGAGTCCGATGGTTTACAGAATTTATTTTCAGTTGTATAGACATAATTCGCACGACTGGCATTGCAGGCAATATTTCTACATTACAGTCAGATAACTTTTGCGAAACAATTTTACTTGAGTATAAATTACAGAGAAATATTGTTTGACGAAAATTTATCAGGCGTTAAGACAGTCAGTTGAAACTTCGGAAAGTTGAATCATGGTTTGAATTACACTCAAAAAAATAGTATCTTTGTGAATTATTTTACCGCCCTAATTTTATTTGCTTTATGACAACTTCTCAAATTAAACTTTTTCCTTTATCAGCATTTACGGAAAATGTTGACGGAAAGTCCATAAGTCTTTATACTTTAAAAAACAATCAAGGTACAACTTTACAGGTAACCAATTTTGGCGCAAGAATAGTCAACTTGTGGACAAAAGATAAATTTGGAAATTTCAGAGATATAGTTTTGGGATATGACCATATTGACAAGTATATTTACAATAAAGGAGAGCGCTTTTTAGGTTCTGTGATTGGTCGTTATGGCAATCGCATTGCAGGAGGTCAATTTATACTTGACGGAATAACTTATCAATTACCCGTCAATAATGGTCGTAATTGTTTACATGGCGGTAATAAAGGATTTGATGTTGTAGTATGGAAAGTGGTATCGCATAATGACCAAGAGGTAGTTTTTCATTATCTTTCAAAAGACGGAGAAGAAGGTTTTCCGGGTAATTTAGAGGTTACCATGCGATATTTTCTCAAAGATGATAATAGTCTTGAAATTACGTATAAAGCCACTACAGATAAAGCAACACCTGTCAATTTAACCCATCATTCATTTTTTAATCTGAAAGGTGAAGGAGCCGGAACGATTAATGACCATATTTTAGAAATTAATGCCGACCAGTTTATACCGGTCGATGACAATTTAATTCCAACGGGTGAAATAAGAAAAGTAGAAAATACATCAATGGATTTTCGTCAACCGACGGAAATAGGGAAAAGATTGCCCGATTTGTATGAACAATTACAAAAAGGTAATGGTTATGACCACACTTGGGTTTTAAAAAAGACATCTGAGTCAGAATTATCTTTTGCAGCAAAGGTAGTTTCTCCGGAGAGCGGAATTACAATGTCTGTATATACTACAGAACCCGGAATGCAGTTTTATGGAGGTAATTTCTTTGATGGAAAAACCGGAGCTAAAAACGGTCAGGGAACCTATGAACGTCGTGGAAGTTTAGCTTTGGAAACACAGCATTTTCCTGATTCACCAAATCAACCTAAATTCCCAAACTCAATATTACGCCCCGGCGAAATCTATCAACAAACATGTGTTTATCAATTCGGTATTGACAAGTAAAGAGAACAAGAAGGTGAAATTATTGATTGTAGCCCGTCGGGAATTTTTAGTACGGATAAGAAAAAAGTCATTTTTATTAATGACAATTCTTACGCCGTTATTTTTTTGTGGAATAGTGATTGTCCCTACATTATTAAGTCAATACAATGTAGATAAAAAAACAATTCTGGTCATAGATTCTACCCATTTGTTGACCAATACTTTACACAACAACCACCAAATTACTTTTGTTACTTCGGAAATTAATTTAGACAGTGCCAAGCGTTTGGTGCAGGAAAATGAGAACTTTGCGGTATTATACATTGCAGGAGACAGCATTAATCATAGCATTTCATCGCCAGTTAACTATACGCTTTACAGTTCCAAACAATTGGGAATGGCAGTAGAACAGTACTTGGAAAAAGAAGTGAATGATAATCTTTTTCAGCAACGATTGAATAAAGTCGGTATTGGAGATTCTCTATTTCAAACACTAAAACAACCTGTTAGTACCAAGAGTGTGGAAATCAACGCACAAGGAGCAGAGAAAAAAGTGTTTGGCACACGCGATTACATTATTGGCCTTGTATCCGGCATTGTTGTTTACATGTTTATTTTTATGTTCGGCAGTTTTGTATTGCAGGGAGTTTTGGAAGAAAAAAGTAACAGGATTGTAGAAGTGATTATTTCAACCATTCGTCCTCAAACATTGCTGTTTGGTAAAATTATAGGTATTGGTGTTGTCGGTCTTTTTCAGGTAGCACTTTGGATACTTATCGGCGGCCTTGCACTCACAGTGGTTACACCTTACATAGCCCCCCAGTACGCAATGGAAATCACCGCATCCGGTAATAATATTCCACTTCAACAAGAACAACTTGCTTCTATTGCTCAAAATTCAAATTTTTCTACATCTTTGATTGAAGGATTGTTGTCTATAGACTTTTTACCCTTACTTTTAGGCTTTGTCTTCTATTTTATTTTTGGTTACATCATTTATGCCGGACTTTTTGCTGCAGTAGGCGCCGCTGTTAATGATGACAAAGATGTACAGCAATTTACATTCCCCATAACATTACCATTATTGTTAACCATGGTTTTATGCTCTTTTATAGCCAATAATCCTCAAAGTTCTGTGGCTTATTGGTTGTCGGTTATTCCACTAACTTCACCGGTAGCCATGATGATTAGAATACCTTTTGGTGTACCGACAATAGAAATTATTACGTCAATCATTGCTATGCTTGCTGGAACAGGCATTGTATTGTGGATGGTGGTAAAAATTTATCGTATAGGGATTTTATTATACGGTAAAAAGCCGACCTATAAAGATTTTTGGCTATGGATAAAAAGAAGATAAATTAAGTTTAAACGACGAACTATGAATTGTGATTTGAAAATGATTAGACACAATTCATAGTTCATCGTTTATACCTCATCACTCAAACTTTATAATACATGAATATAGATTTTACCAAGGGAGACGGATTAGTACCCGTTATTATCCAAGATTATTGTACATTGCAAGTACTAATGTTGGGATATATGAATCAGGAAAGTTATAATAAAACAGTTGCAGAACAGCGGGTAACCTTTTATAGCAGAACAAAACAGCGGTTGTGGACAAAAGGAGAAACATCGGGTCATTTTTTGTGGGTAAAAGAAATAAAAATAGATTGTGATAATGATACGCTATTGATTTTGGTAGAACCCCAAGGTGTAACTTGCCATCAAGGAACACAATCTTGTTTTGGAACAGAAAGTACAAAAGGTTTTTTGTACCAATTAGAACATGTAATAGAGCAGCGTATTGCAGAAGGTACAGAAAGTACATCATATACTAAAAAAATTTTTGACAAAGGCATCAACAAAATGGCTCAAAAGGTAGGAGAAGAGGCTGTGGAATTGGTGATTGAGGCAAAAGATAATAATATTGAATTGTTTAAAAATGAAGCTGCCGATTTGTTATATCATTTTTTAATATTACTGAAAGGTAAAGGAGTCAAACTTACAGATATTGAAGAAGTCTTATTAGGAAGACATAAAAAATAAAGTGTCTGAGGATAGTGTTATGGCAGATAAAAATAAAATGATTAATGACCCTGTACATGGAATGATTAACATACCTTCAGGAATAGTCTTTAAGGTGTTGGAACATCCGGTACTGCAAAGATTGAGGGGAATTAAGCAGTTAGGATTATCCCATATTGTTTATCCGGGCGTTACTCATACCCGATTTTTACATACTATTGGTGCTATGCACTTGGCTCAATTAGCCGTAAAGACACTACGCAATAAAGATTGTGAGATTACAAAAGAAGAAGAAGAAGGTTTATATTGTGCCATTTTGTTACACGATAGTGGTCATGCACCTTTTAGCCACAGTTTGGAATATACGCTACTCAATAATTTATCTCATGAGAAAATTTCGGAGTGTATTATTTTACGACTGATTGATGAGTTAAATCACCCGTCATTAAAGATAGCACACCAAATATTTGTTGATAAATATCCTAAAAAATTTCTACATAAGTTATTGTCCGGAGAATTAGATGTTGATAGATTGGATTATTTGCGGAGAGATAGTTTTTTTTCAGGAGTGGTTGAAGGAACTGTTGGAATCGAAAGAATTATTCAAATGTTGGTGATTTGGAATGACCGCTTGGTTGTAGAAGAAAAAGGGCTTTATTCTATAGAGAAGTTTCTGATTGCGCGGCGATTGATGTACTGGCAGGTATATTTACATAAAACAGTCGTGGTGGCCGAGTTTTTACTTCAAAGTATTATCAAGAGAGTTCGGTTTTTGCTTCAAGCAAACATAGTCGTAGGAATGTCAGAACCATTACACTACTTTTTAACCGCTTCCATTCATTCGATGGAAGAAGAAGCACTGAATTATTACTTAAGATTAGAAGATGCAGACATTGAAACCGCCATCAAAAGTTGGTGTAGTCATCAAGATACGATTTTATCAACCTTGTGTAAGCAACTTATTTATCGTAAACTACTCTCGATTACTATACAAGATAGCCCTTTTGTAGAAGAGGATAAAGAGATTATTCTACAGAAAATAGCAACAAAATATCAATGTTCTTTAGAGGAGGCAGATTATTTTTACGGTGAAAACACCATACAAAATAATACTTATGCTCCTTTAGGTGAAGAGATTCTTTTGTTAACAAAAAATAAAGAAGTGGTAGGTATTAATTCGGTCTCTGACTTAATTGGTAATCCACAGTTTAGAACAATCAAAACAAAGTACTATAGAGTTTATCCAAAGAATGTTGTGTAAATCTGATACGATATTCCTGAAGATTTTGATTTGAAAATTTTACGAATGAAATGAACTTGTTTTATCAACACTCAAAAGATTGTAAGCGTTGATAATACCTAATCTAATCAATAATTATCTATGAAATATACAGCGAAACTTATAGCAGATTATCTGGGAGGTACGGTTGAAGGGAATGAAAATGCTGTGGTAGACAACTTTGCACGCATAGAACAAGGAAAGCCTAATACCTTAAGTTTTTTGGCCAATCCGAAGTATGAGCAATATCTTTATACCTCTCAAGCGTCTATAATCATTATTAGTAAAAGTTTTATACTCAAGCAAAAGCCTTCTGCTACTATGGTTTGGGTAGATGATGCTTACTTAGGGATTTCCAAAATGTTGACACTTTACGCACAACAAAAGGAGATAAATCGTAAAGGTCGAGAATATCCGTCTTATATAGCGTGGAGTGCAAAGCGTGGTAAAAATTGTTTTATCGGACGTTATGCCTATATCTCTAAAAATGTAAGAATCGGTAATAATGTAAAAATACACCCTCACGTTTACCTCGGAGATAATGTAACTATAGGGGATAATACAGTTTTGTATTCGGGAGTAAAAATCTATTACGGGTGTAGTGTCGGCAGTAATTGTATTATTCATTCCAATGCAGTGATTGGCGCAGACGGATTTGGATTTGCTCCGGACGAAAATAGAGTGTATAACAAAATTCCTCAAATCGGTAATGTTATTATTGAAGACGATGTAGAAGTTGGTGCCAACACATGTATTGACCGTGCGACAATGGGTTCTACGATTGTCCGGCAAGGTACGAAATTGGATAACTTAGTTCAAATCGCTCATAATGTAGAAATCGGAAAAAATTCTGTAATGGCAGCACAAGTAGGAATTGCTGGCTCTACAAAAGTGGGAGAAAATGCTATGTTTGCCGGACAAGTCGGTTTAGTCAATCATTTGACTATCGGTAAAAATGTAAAGATAGCTCCTCAATCTGGAATTACACATAGTATAGAAGACAATCAATCCTATTTAGGATACCCCGCTTTACCAGCGGCACAAGGGCTTAGGCAATGGGCAATACTGAAAAAATTACCCGACTTAGTCTATCGGATTAAAGCCTTGGAAGAAGAATTAGAGAAATTGAAAAATAAATAAATTATACAATTATGGCATTAATAAAAGAAATGGAACAACAGGGAAATTGGCTGTTTAAATATCGTAGTCATTTACCGTTATTGTTTTTAGTCGCAGGTGTTCTTGTTACCCTTTACGGACATTTGTTTGGAAATATTCAAGATTGCAGATACATTATCTACGCTGTTGGTATTGGAGTATCTTTGATTGGATTATTGATAAGGATTCTTACCGTAGGATATACTCCTGCAAATACTTCAGGACGTAATACTGCAGCTGGTCAAGTAGCAGATCAACTCAATCAAACCGGTATTTACTCATTGGTCAGACATCCGCTCTACATCGGAAACTTCTTTATGTGGTTAGGGGTAGCGCTGTTAACTCAAAATGCTTGGTTTATTGTAGCCTTTGCGTTATTTTACTTTGTTTATTATGAGAGAATCATCTTTGCTGAAGAGTCATTCTTAAGTCGTAAGTTTGGAGAGAGTTATACCTTATGGGCAAATAAAACTCCGTTATTTATTCCTGATTTCAAACACTACCGGAAGCCTGCGTACTCTTTTAGTTGGAAGAAAGTGGTAAAGAAAGAAAAGAATGGATTGTTAGCCATCTTTACAGTGTTTTGTTTGATAGACATCTTGATAGAGGTATGTAAGCAAACCTATCAATTCAATTACACTTTGATTTACCTGTTTGCAGGAGCATTGGTACTATACCTGATACTTAAATTCTTGAAGTATAACACCAAAGTGTTTTACGAAGAGGGAAGATAATGACCCGATTACTCAATAATGTAGTACAATGATAAAGTTTTTACTCGCAATTGTCGGGTTTCTATACTTCCGATGGGCAGGAGCACTCTTTGGTTATATCATCGGAATTGTTGTCGAGAGAATGGTCAAAGCAGTGAAACAGCCCTCTCAACAAGCAAACGATCGGCAATATCACTACTCTTCGCATATTTCGAACAATCCTTTTCTATACTCTTTATTAGTTCTTACGGCAGAGATTCTTAGAGCTAACGGTAAGGTGTTGAGGGCTGAATTAGACTTTGTCAAGCGATTTTATGTAGCCAACTTCGGAATAGAGACTACGCGTGAGGCATTGATACAACTTAAAGAACTACTTAAGCAAAACTTACCGCTCAATGAAGCAGCGGCAAAAGTATCGCTCTTAGACTACTCTTCAAAGTTACAGTTGTTACACTTTCTGTTTGGAATAGCACAGGCAGACGGATATATTGACAATGAAGAGTTAAACGTATTGGAACGTATTGCCCGTTTGATAGGCTTGACCCAAGCAGACTTTACATCAGCCAAAGCCTTGTTTGTAAAGAATAATCATTGGGCTTATGACGTACTGGAAATATCGCCGGAGGCTACAGATGAAGAAACAAAGAAAGCATTTCGCAATATGGCTATTAAGCATCACCCCGATAAGGTAGCCCATCAGGGTGAAGCCGTACAGAAAGCGGCTGCAGAAAAGATGAAGAGGATTAATGAGGCTTATGAATACATCAAAAAACAAAGAGGAATGAATTAGTGGTTAACGGTTAGTGATTAGTGATTAGAGAAATACATTCTACGATAATCACTCATCATCAACCACGAACGGTTATATTATGCAGTCAACGATTACTAAAGAAGAGATAAACTTACTGCCGATACTGACATTTACAAAGAATATAGTAATGGTAGAGACGGTTGAGGGAATTAAAACCATGTTGACAGACTTGGGGCAGACAGACATCATAGGGTTCGATACCGAAACAAAACCTTCCTTCAAGAAGGGCGAACGTCATAAAATCTCACTCATTCAATTCAGCGGAGCCGATAATGTATATTTGGTCAGAATAGACAAGATAGGTTTCCACCCCTTATTGGTTTCCTTGTTTGAGAATGCGAAGATAGAGAAAGTTGGAGCAAGCATTAATGACGACTTACGGGGACTCTATCAATATAAGCGCTTCAAACCTTCCGGCTGTATAGATCTTCAGAAAGTCGTACTCAAGCATGGCATTGCAGATATATCCGTACAAAAGATGGCTGCCATTATACTGGGAGTCAAAATCTCTAAGAAAGAACAACTGTCTAACTGGTCTGCACCCGACTACACTCCGGCACAAATGCGATATGCTGCTATTGATGCGTGGGTCTGTAGAGAAATGTACTTAAAACTAATTATGAATGGTGAATTATGAATTATGAATGACGGTTACCTGTTATTCGTAGAGAGTATTTCAATCCATAATTCACCATTTATAATTCACCATTCATAAATCATAATTCACCACTCACTCATTACTATGTTATCTAAATACAATCTCTTACAATACTTAACCGAAGGAATCAAGAACTCTCAGCAGTCTGTACAGGGAATTGGCGACGACGCTGCCGTTCTTGTAACAGAAAATAATGCTACACTCTCTACCGTAAGGCTTTTTCAAGAGGGTATTCACTTTGACTTAACATACACTCCTCTGAAGCATCTGGGCTTTAAAATGGTGGTGGTATCTATATCCAATCTGCTGGCTATGAATGTGCTTCCCAAGCAGTTATTGATAGGATTAGGCATATCGCAAAAGATTACAGTCAACCAGTTGAAAGAACTCTACGACGGCATTCTCACGGCTGCCGAGTATTATCAGATTGATATTGTCGGAGGAGACCTTGTACCCTCACTGACAGGTTTAAGTGTTTCTACCACAGCCATAGCGACAGCAGAACCGACGGCGATAGTTTATAGACATAATGCTAAAGTCAATGACTTGGTATGCCTCACCGGAGACTTGGGAGCAGCATATTTCGGGTTACATATTTTAGAGCGTGAGAAGAAAGTATTTGAGACTAACCCCAATAAAACACCCGAGTTGTCGGGTTATGACTATATCTTAGAGCGGTGGTTACGCCCTACGGCACGCTACAAAACCATTAAAGACTTGCAAGAGGAAAACATTCGCCCGACGGCAATGACCGACATTTGTAACGGACTGGCAGCCGCTGTCCTGAATATAGCCCAACCCTCGCAGACCGCAATACATCTTTACTTAGACAAGATACCCATTGCCTCAGAGACCTTTGCTATAGCTGAAGAACTTAATATGGACGCTGTAACGGCAGCCATGAATGGCGGCGGAGACTATGAACTGCTCTTTACGGTACCTTTAGCTTGTTATGAACAGGTGAAGAAGATGCAAACCATAGAAGTCATTGGACATGTGGTGGCCAAAGAGCAAAAGTCTTTACTTATACCGCCCAACGGAGAACCGGTAGAAATAAAGTCTCAAATCACAACAGAGAGTGAATAAGTCATTACCACACTCCCGAATGACGATCTCTCACCGAGCGGTGAGAGGTCATCTCACCGAGTGGTGAGAGATTGTCTCACCGAGCGGTGAGAGACTGTCTCACCGAACGGTAGTACGTCAGACTTAAAAACATCAGATAACCATGTAGAAACTTTGCTTGCTGCCTTTGCACGGTAAGCAGTAAGGATAAGGCTCACCGTCGGAACGTTTTACATCTCCTCAATACAACGTTACCCCAAAGTAATCATAAACCCTTACCTTTGTACTTCATAAACCTGTAATCAATAAAATATGACATCAACAACCCCGCCTTTAAGACCATCACTCTTTGGAATGACCTTTACAGAACTGCAACAGTATGTCATAGAAAAAGGACTGCCCAAATTTAAAGCCAAGCAGTTGGCAGACTGGCTCTACAAAAAGAACGTGTCGGAATGGTCGGCAATGACCAACCTCTCACAAACGGAAAGGACAATGTTATCTGCCCTTGCGGACTTGTGGAAACCACATTACACAGAATGCCTGACCTCTGCTGACGGTACTAAAAAGTACCTTTTCCCGACCGTCGGAACAAGCCACACTGTAGAAACAGTCTTTATACCCTCAGAGAACCGTAACACGTTATGCGTCTCTTCTCAGGCAGGCTGTAAAATGGCTTGCTGCTTCTGCATGACAGGACAGCAGGGGTTCGGCAAACACCTGTCAACAGCAGAGATATTGAGCCAGGTTTACTGTTTACCTGAGTTTGAGAGCCTGACCAACATAGTCTTTATGGGCATGGGCGAACCTTTAGACAATATGGAAAATGTCATTAAGGCGATAGAAATTCTTACGTCAGACTATGGTCTTGCGTGGTCTCCTACAAGAATTACCCTCTCGACCATAGGCATTATCAAGCACCTTCGGACGATTATCGAGCAAACCAAAGTACATTTAGCCATAAGCCTACATTCGCCTTTCGCCATACAGCGGGCAGAATTAGTACCGGCAGAACGTACCAATCCTGTTACCGAAATCATCAAGATATTAAAAGAATATACGTGGTATAAGCAACGTCGGCTAAGTTTTGAATATACACTCTTTGACAATGTCAACGACTCTACAGAACATGCAGAAGCCCTCGCTGTGATACTTAAACACTTACCCTGTAGAATTAACCTGATTAATTATCACCCTGTTGCCGGCAGTTCCTTACGACCGTCAGGTCAAGATAAAGTCTTACGTTTTAAAACATACTTGGAACATCAGGGTTTTACGACCACACTTCGCACATCAAGAGGTGAAGACATTCTTGCCGCCTGCGGTATGCTGGGGAAAGTCAACGGTTAGCAGTCGGAGATTTCGGTGTTTGTACGTTTTATTAACCTTCTATCGAAGTTATTAACGGTTAATCACTCTTTTTTACTACCTTTACATTTCTAACATTCAATCTAAGTAAACCATGAAGCATTACAAATTACTCTTCTCTCTTACCTTTGTACTCCTTAACCTAAGCCTGCATTCACAACCCGACAGCACGGCAGAACAAGTGAACAAGGTAGCCTGTGTCGGCAACAGCATTACTTATGGAGCAGGCATTGTTCATCGGGATAAAAACTCTTATCCGGCGCAACTCCAACGTATGCTCGGAGCACAGTATCAGGTACAAAACTTCGGCGTAAGTGCCACCACCTTGCTTTCTAAGGGAAATAACCCTTATATTGCTACCCCGCAATACAAAGCATCGTTAGACTATCTGCCCCAAATTGTGATTATCAAGTTAGGTACCAATGATACAAAGCCGGGCAATAGAGAATTGATACAAGACCAGTACCAAAAAGACTATCAAGCCTTGATAGACAGTTATCGACAATTGCCCTCTAAGCCTCGCGTAATCTTACTCAAACCGGTGATATGCTTCGCTAAAGATAACGCCTTTGGAGAGTCGAACATCACCTATGAGCAGCAACTGATTCCGATTATCGAACAGTTGGCTTATCAGAATTCCTTAGAAGTTATAGACATGTATCACCTCTTTGACAGTACTTATAATGCCGCCTTAATGCCCGACAGACTTCACCCGTCATCTTTAGGGGCTACCCTGATGGCAGAACGTATTGCCACGCAAGTCTTACGTCAGGGAGATAAAACGCCCGCGTTAGACTTACCCTTCGACGGACAGTTTAACTTTCACGGCTATCAAGGGTTTACCTTAGGGAATAATAAAGCGGTCTATCCCAAACAAGCCGCACCGGGTAACCCTTGGGTAATCAGGGCACGCTTCTGGGGACATCAGCCTCAAACCGACATTGCATTATTAGAACAAGGCTTTTTTATTACCTATTGCGACGTAGCAGATTTATACGGCTCACCGCAAGCATTACAGCGTTATGACGACTTTTACAGGTTAATGACCTCTAAGGGATTAAGTCAAAAGGTAGTACTGGAAGGTATGAGCAGGGGAGGGCTCATTGTCTTTAACTGGGCTGCCGCTAATCAGGATAAGGTTGCCGCTATTTATGCCGATGCTCCCGTATTAGACTTTAAGAGTTGGCCTTTAGGATTAGGTAAAAGCAACGGCAGCAAGGCCGATACAGACAAGTTATTGAAGGCTTACGGGTTTAAGGATATTGAAGAAGCCAAACGCTGGAAAGGTAACCCGATTGACCATACAGATAAATTGACACAAATGCCGATACTCTTGGTGGTAGGAGATACAGATTCTATCGTACCGATTGCCGAAAATAGTACGCTCTTCGAGAATACGCTACAACATATCAAGGTCATACACAAGAAAAATACAGGACATCATCCTCACTCTCTATTTAACCCTCAGCCCATTGTCAAATTCATATTAGAATCCACAGGATACTGGCAGAATCCTTGCATAAAGCCTGTCGCAGGAAGTGAATATCGCAGTGGTGCAGGATGGAAAGAGGGAGCAGACTGGCATGCTGTAGCAGAAGAAATCAATGACGTACTGAAAAATAACAAGGTTGACGTACTACTTATCGGTAACTCTATAACGCAAGGCATTGGCAGCAATCGTCGTCAAGCCATTACATCACATGCCGGACGAAACGTAATGAATAATGTTGGTGTTAATTGGGAGAATGCAGGGATTTCCGGCGACCGTACGCAGCATGTTCTATGGCGACTGCAAACCGGAGATTACCAAAACTCTACTCCCAAAGCAGTGTTTATTACTATCGGCGTCAATAACCTGCTGGGAGGTGATAGCGGAGAAGAGGTAGCGGAAGGCATTATTGCCGTAGTAGAAGAGGCTGCAAAGAAGTTTCCGCAAGCCACCATTTACACTTTCGGACTGTTACCCGTAGGTCGTTATCAGCAAGACAGAGCAAGAAAAGAGCATGATGTTGTACATCAACTCTTGGCGCAGCAACCATTTCCGACCAATGTACAATACCTTAACCTACAGCAACATTTTACTTTATCCGACGGTCAGTTAGATACTTCTTTATACTCCAAAGATTGCATTCACCTGACCGACCAAGGCTACCAAAAGTTTATCGGGATTATAGCGAATTTACTAAAGGATACTATCAAAAAACAGTAAAATTTCATTACCTTTGCCTCGTTTTAATCTTAAGTCAGTATGCAACCAAAAGTCAGTATAATC
>CAYVGO010000007.1:0-64733 GCA_964450725.1 uncultured Muribaculaceae bacterium | reverse complement strand
CGGGAAAGTGTTCTGCAATCTTATGGAAAGTACTGTCGAATACTTGGAGAGGGTATTGCAACCGTTTTGCCGTCGGGTGAAATGCAATAAATTATTCGAGAGTTTTGTTGGAGAGTAATAAAACATCTATTAGAGAGTATTTATTCCACATAGCTACAAAAATAGAAAATATTTTTTATATTAATAACAACTTTTTAGTTAAATATTTTAGAACTAAAGCGAAATACAGTAGGCAATGTCTTATTAATTATCTTATTCTTCACTTATTATTCATCATTTTTATACTCAAAAAGAATCGCATCTGCATAACGAACAGGTTTGTTATACAGATGCGATGCCTTGTGCCTTCTATGATTGATTATCTGAAAGTTTTCGCAATATAATGTAGAGTAAACAGAAGAGATAAATTACGAAACTCTTCAACACTTTCTCAAGAGAATTTATTCTTTCTTTAGATATTTCTCATTACCCATTGTTCTTGGTCATAGTCAATCATAATTTTTGAATGGTTGTCAACTTCTTCTGATAAGATTGCCAAACTTAAAGGGTTAATAATTTCTTTTTGCAGCGCTCGTTTTACAGGTCGAGCTCCAAACTCAGAGTGTAAACTTTTTTCTACCAGATGCTTTATTGCTTTGGGGGTAAAAATGACCTCAAAGTCTTGTTCTGCCAATTGCTGTATCAAACGTTTAATTTGCAGGTCTACGATTTTTTCAATATCATCGCGTAAAAGCGGAGAAAAGAGAATAATATCGTCAATTCTATTTAAGAATTCAGGCCTTACTTGCTGTTTAAGCATCTCCATTACTTTTATCTGTGTCTGCTCTAAAATTTGTTCCCGGTTTTTACTGTTCATTTTTTCCAATTGTTCCATAATGTAACTTGACCCGATGTTAGAGGTCATGATAATCATCGTATTTTTGAAATTTACAGTCCGGCCTTTGTTGTCGGTTAACCTTCCGTCATCTAAAATCTGGAGCAAAATGTTGAACACATCCGGATGTGCTTTTTCTATTTCATCAAAAAGTACTACGCTAAACGGCTTTCGTCTTACGGCTTCGGTCAATTGTCCTCCCTCTTCATATCCCACATATCCGGGAGGTGCACCCACTAAACGGCTGACACTATGGCGCTCTTGATATTCACTCATATCAATACGGGTAATCATTTGCGCATCGTTGAATAATTGCTCTGCCAATGCTTTTGCCAGTTCTGTTTTACCCACTCCGGTGCTACCCAGAAAAATGAATGTTCCGATAGGTTTTGCAGCATCTTGTAATCCTGCCCTATTTCTTCTTATAGCATTGGCTACGGCTTGTACAGCCTCATCTTGACCAATAATGCGTTGGTGTAATCGTTCTTCTAAATGAATTAACTTTTGTCTCTCACCTTCTAACATTTTGGCTACAGGTATTCCTGTCCATCGTGCTACCACTTCGGCAATGTCAGGATAAGTAATTTGTTCGTTCATCAATTGCATTCCGCCGGTTTTTTCTATCTCTTGCCTGATGCGCGCAATCTCCTCTTCTGCCTCCTTAATTTTTCCGTATCTTATTTCCGCCACTTTTCCATATTCACCGTTACGTTCGGCAATGTTGGCCTCCTGCTTCAAATCTTCAATCAAACTGTGTTGCTTTTGTAAGTCTGTTACGCGTTGTTTTTCGGTTTGCCATCGTAAATGTAAAACATTATGTTCTTCTTTTAAGGTTGCAATTTCTTTATTTAGTTCCTCTATCTTTTTATCGTCATTTTCGCGTTTAATGGCTTCTCGTTCAATTTCTAATTGGCGGAGTTTTCGATTGATTTCATCAATACTTTCGGGCATTGAATTCATTTCTAACCGTAATTTACTCGCCGCTTCGTCAATCAAGTCAATGGCTTTATCGGGTAAAAACCTGTCGCTGATGTATCGGTTACTCAATTCGGCAGCTCCAATAATCGCTTCATCTTTAATTTGTACTTTGTGGTGTTGCTCATAGCGCTCTTTGAGTCCCCTCAAGATAGAGATTGTGTCTGCAACAGTAGGTTCGTCAATCATTACGGTCTGAAATCGTCTTTCAAGGGCTTTGTCTTTTTCAAAATATTTTTGATATTCATCTAAGGTTGTTGCTCCAATTGCCCTTAACTCACCGCGAGCCAGTGCCGGCTTTAAAATATTGGCAGCATCCATAGCTCCGTCGCTCTTTCCTGCACCTACCAGCGTATGAATTTCGTCAATAAACAATACTACTTCTCCGTCAGATTGTATTACTTCGTTTACCACGGCTTTCAATCGCTCTTCGAATTCTCCTTTATATTTTGCTCCCGCAATCAAGGCAGCCATGTCTAAGGAGTAGATTTGTTTACTGCGAAGATTGTCGGGCACATCTTTATTGATAATTCTGTGTGCAATTCCTTCGACAACCGCAGTTTTTCCCACACCCGGTTCTCCAATCAATATCGGGTTATTTTTGGTTCTTCGACTTAATATCTGTAATATTCTGCGGATTTCTTGATCTCTGCCAATGACGGGGTCTAATTTACCTTTTTGTGCCTGCCGGTTGAGGTTCACGGCATAACGCCCTAAAGCGTCAAACTGCATTTCTTGGTGTTGGGAGTCAACGGTTACTCCTTTGCGAAGTTCTTTCACGGTTTGTAATAACACTTTATAGGTAATGCCGTTTTCTCTTAAAATTTGGGTAGTAATGTCATTGCTATCTGTCATGGCAAGCAACAAATGTTCTATGGCTACAAATTTATCATTCATCTTTGTTGCTTCTGCTACCGATTGCTGTAAAACCTTCTGCATGTATTGCGAATAGGAAGGAGAACCACCGGTAACTTTGGGCAGTTGCTGTAATGATGTATCTAACTTACGTTGGATCACTTGGGTGTCGCATCCGATTTTTTGTAACAATAATCCTGTGATTCCTGACGTATCTTGTAATAAATGATGTAGTAAATGCAGTGGTTCTACAATTTGATGAGATAAGGATAAAGCATATTGAATACTGCCTTCAATAGCCTCTTGTGCTTTTACTGTAAATTGATTTAGGTTCATGATGCAATAATAATGATTAAAGGTTAAAGATAAATAGGTCAATGGTTACAATATTTCATTGACCGTATCATCAATTTACAAATAAGATACCAAAATCAATAGTATGACAAAATGGCAGAATGTTTAGTTTTTGTGGTAGCGTAGCCCTATGAGGGTATATTTTGTTTTAAATTACGCATTGGAAAAAGGGTGCGTAAACGAGCCGGTAATCCATAGTATCTCGTATGTTAATATAAAATAGTTACCATCTGCGGGTCTGAAATATGTACGATACCGTGTATTGATTTTTGAACTTTCTTTATTGTAGAGGACTGTATTCTAATGTAATTGTTGCCATATTTTTATTGGAGTAAAGTTGCCACAAGACTTATGGCAGTTTAGATTGCAAGTGTAAATATTTTTTCAAAAACGTAGTGTCTCAACATGAAACAGACTCTTAGATATTTTTTGGAAAAAGAATTTTACCGACACACCACTATATCTCATATCAATTTTTACTACCTTTGTTGCGTTGTTGATTTTAAAAATAGACTTATTTATGTCTTCTCGTAAAATATTTTACGTAATATTCTTCTTTTTAGGATTTCCTGCATACGCACAACAAGTTTTGATCTTAGACTCCTGTCAATTGTGGGCAAAAGATAACTATCCGGTTATCAAACAAATGAATCTTATAGAGCAATCTAAAGAATATTCGATTTCTAATGCTAATGCGTTCTATTTTCCGCAAGTTGTCTTTACTGGCAAAGCCACTTTACAAAATGAAGTACCTTCTATTAACTCATCTATACTGCCGTTTCCTGTTGATTTTTCTTATTCTGTTAGAAAAGACCAGTATCAAATTGCACTTACTGTAGAACAGTTGTTGTTTCAGGGAATACAGCCATTGAAAAATCAGAAAAATATTGCTATTGCTAATGCCCAAATCCAGAATGAGCAAGTTACAACAACGCTATATGCGATACGTCAGCAAATCAATCAAATTTATCTTGGAGTTTTACTGATAGATAAACAATTGGAACAACTTGAAATTACGAAAAATACATTGTTGGCGAGTGTCGAAAAACTACAGTCAATGTATAAAAATGAGATGGCAAGTATGACCGATTTAGACTTATTACAAGCAGAAATTATTCAACTTGATCAACAGGGAATACAGATGAAGAGTATGAAAATAAACTATTTACATGCTTTGTCAACCTTTATACAAAAACCTTTACGGGAAGAAACCATATTAGAGGTACCAACAGTTGAAATGCCGGCAGAAAATACAGAAAATCAACGTCCGGAATTGGCTTTATATGAAGCACAAAGCCGAATTTTTGATTTTCATAAAAAAAACATCAATATTGCCAATTCTCCTCGATTGAGTTTGTACTTACAAGGAGGATTCGGAGCACCGGGTTTTAATTATTTTAGTAACGATTTTATGCCGATGGGGGTTGTAGGATTAAAGTTACAATGGAATATTTCAGGATTTTTTACAGCCAAAAATGACAAGCGATTATTAGATATTCAAAAAGAAACTGTAGCCATACAAAAAGCAACATTTTTATTGAATAATGACTTGGAAAAGCAAAAATACCAAGACGAAATTACGAAAATTCAACAACTCATAGAAAGTGATACAAAAATGATTGATTTACGTAGAAATGTACGTCAGTCAGCGGAAACTAAATTACAGCAAGGTATGTTGTCAACCATAGATTATATTAAATTTACCAATGATGAGCGATTGGCTTTTCAGAATAAAATTTTACATGAAATGCAATTGCTGATTGCCATTTACAATTTAAAACATATTCAAAATAATTAATTTTTTTATTCATGAAGTTCTTTTGTATACTTTCCTTGTTCATATTGCTTTATAGTTGCAACAATGGTAGTGAAAATTATGATGCTTCGGGTACATTTGAAGCAACGGAAATAACTATTTCGTCTGAAGCCGCAGGGAAATTATTAACTTTTGACATTAGCGAAGGCGAAAACTTACCGTCAGGAAAAATGATAGGAATTATAGATACAGTCCAACTATACACCCAAAAGCGACAAATTGAAAGTAGCATAGTGGCCGTAAAAACAAAAATTCCGGATATTACATTACAAACAGCAAGTTTACAACAACAACTCAACAATGCTTTAATTGATAAGCAGCGTATTGAGAATCTTTACAACGACAATGTTGCTACAAAAAAACAAGTAGATGACATAACTACACAAGTGGCTACATTACAAAAACAAATTGATGCACAAAAAGATTTATTGTCTCAAACGACAGCCGGAATACAAGCCGATGTACAACGGTTGGAAATGCAGTTGAAGCAAATTGATGATTTGTTGCGTAAATCTTACATTATTAATCCGGTTGCCGGGGTCATTTTGTCAAAGTACAAAGAGCGGTCAGAATTTGTATCGCAAGGAATACCGCTATACAAAATAGCAGACATTTCAACATTGTTCTTGAGAGCATTTGTTACCGGAGAACAATTACCTCAGATTACAATAGGACAAACCGTAACAGTTAGAGTTGATAACGGTTCAACAGACTTTAAAACTTATTCGGGAACAGTAGCATGGATTTCTGAAAAAGCAGAATTTACACCAAAAACCATTCAAACCAAACATCAACGTGCAAATTTGGTTTATGCTTTAAAAATTGCGGTGAAAAATGACGGATTTATAAAAATCGGACAATATGGAGATGTCAAATTTGCAGATAATCTGTAGTATTTTTTCTTCTTAAATTATTGGTGGAATGAACAATGTCTCCATTCATGTCGAAAGTATTTGCAAATCTTACATCACTGAGAAAGGTAAACCCAATGTAGAAGCACTAAAAAAGATTACTTTTGACGTACAAAAAGGTGAACTTTATGGGTTAATTGGTCCCGACGGTGCAGGTAAAACCACACTTTTCAGAATACTTACTACACTTTTACTTCCTGATAGCGGTACGGCAATGGTTGATGGTTCTGATATTGTCAAAGACTACAAAGCTATCAGAAAAAAAATCGGATACATGCCCGGAAAATTCTCATTATATCAAGATCTTTCCGTAGAAGAAAACCTGACTTTTTTTGCCAGCATTTTTAATACTACTATCCGAGAAAATTACCACTTAATAAAAGATATTTACCAACAAATCGAACCTTTTAAAACACGACGTGCCGGAGCATTATCAGGTGGTATGAAGCAAAAATTGGCTTTAAGTTGTGCTTTAATTCATCAACCTAAAGTACTCTTTTTAGATGAACCTACAACAGGTGTTGACCCTGTATCCCGAAAAGAATTTTGGGAAATGTTACGACGATTGAAAACAGAAGGAATTACTATTTTAGTTTCTACTCCTTATATGGACGAAGCCGGTTTATGCGACCGTATTGCTTTAATTAACAACGGTCAATTTATGGACATCAATACTCCTCAAAATATTGTTGACAGTTTTACTGAAATTCTATGGTCTGTAGAAGGTGAAAACATGTACCGATTGTTGTTAGATTTACGACAAAATCCTCAGGTAAAAACCTGTTTTGCTTTTGGAGATAGGCTGCATGTTACTTTTAATCAAAAATGTAGAATGAAGAATGAAGAATTAAAGCAATATCTTGAAACATGCGGACATAATAGAGTAATTATTCAAGAAATAAAACCTAATATTGAAGATTGTTACATGAGTTTGGCAAGTCAAAAAAAACAATAGTAACAGAGCGTAATGTCTTATTGTGAAACAAAGTAATCATGAGCAACATTGTCATCAAAACAGAAAACCTGACCAAGCGTTTTGGAAATTTTACGGCTGTAGATAATATTTCATTTGAAGTAGAGCAGGGAGAAATTTTCGGATTCTTGGGAGCCAATGGTGCCGGTAAATCTACGGCGATAAGAATGTTGTGCGGATTGTTGAGTCCTACATCAGGAAAAGCCGGTGTTGCAGGGTTTGATATTTATAAACAAAGTCAGGAAATCAAAAAAAACATCGGATATATGAGCCAGAAATTTTCACTTTATCCCGACTTACGGGTATGGGAAAATATACGGCTATATGCCGGAATTTATGGCGTTCCGGAGAAACTTATTGAGAGTAGAACCAATGAATTGCTACATACCTTAGGGATTGAAAAAGAAAAAAATACAATGGTAAAATCATTGCCTTTGGGCTGGAAGCAAAAATTGGCATTTTCCGTCGCTATTTTTCATGAACCCAAAATTGTATTTTTAGATGAGCCTACAGGAGGTGTTGACCCTGCCGCACGGCGACAGTTTTGGGAACTTATTTATGCTGCTGCGCAACGTAATATTACGGTTTTTGTAACCACACACTATATGGATGAAGCAGAGTATTGTAACAGAGTGTCTATTATGGTCGATGGTAGGATAGATGCTTTAGACACTCCTAAAAATCTAAAACAACAATTTGGAGCCGAAAGTATGAACGATGTTTTTCATCAATTGGCACGTAAAGCAAAGAGAGCAGATGGGTAAAAGGTAAAAACAGAAGATGATTAACAACTCAACAGAAATTGTACTCAAATTAAAATTACTATTTGCAATTGTTCAAGTATTTGATCAATCCGTTAACTTTTTATCTTTCACCTCTAATTTATGAATCAGTTTTTCTCGTTCCTCAAAAAGGAATTTCATCATATTTTGCGAGATAAAAGAACAATGATCATTTTATTGGTCATGCCTATTGTGCAAATTGTGCTGTTTGGATTTGCTATCAGTACAGAAATTCGCAATATTGACATTGCCGTCTTTGACCAAAGTAAAGATGAAACTTCACGAAAACTTATTACCAAGATTGCCGATAATCCCTACTTTTCATTGGTCAAAATAATCAATAATGCTGCAGAAGTAGAAAAAACATTTCAAAATAATAGTTGTAAACTCATTCTCATTATTCCCCCTAAGTTTGAACAAACCCTTTTTTCTGAATACCATGCCGGGCTACAAATCTTGGCAGATGCTGTTGATCCCAATGAGTCCGGAACAATGAATATGTATTTGAGTAATGTCATTATGGAGTTTCAACAGCAATTAAGTACTACAGAAACTCCCATTATGATAGATGTTAATACTCGTATGTTATATAATCCTGAACTTAAAAGTGCATATGACTTTGTTCCCGGTGTTATGGCTTTGATTATGATTATTGTCTGTGCTATGATGACCTCTATTTCGATTGTCAAAGAAAAAGAAATGGGAACTATGGAGGTATTATTAGCATCTCCCATACAACCCATTATTGTCATCTTGGCCAAACTTACTCCCTATTTTGTACTTTCATTTCTAAACATTGCTACTATTCTTTTTTTGGCGAAATTTTTATTGGGCTTGCCGATTTTAGTCAATAGTTTGCCCTTGATTTTTTTAATATCAATGCTTTACATTGTGGTATCCTTGGCATTAGGGTTATTCATTTCTACCGTAACAGAAAGTCAACAGGTCGCAATGTTAATGTCTTTATTAGGGTTGATGTTACCCAACTTGTTACTTTCCGGAATGATTTTTCCACGCGAAAATATGCCGTCAATATTACAATTGTTATCCAATATTCCTCCCGCAACTTGGTATATTATGGCTTTAAAAACCGTGATGATTAAAAATTTATCTTTTATCCATATTCTTCAACCATTTTTCATTTTATTAGGTATGGCAATACTCCTGATTACTGTAAGTTTAAGAAAATTCAAAATCAGACTGTAATGCAAATTGGTGGTTAACAACTTTATGAACCACTAACCTTTAACCATCAATAATTATGTTCAAATATCTTATTGAGAAAGAGTTTAAGCAAATTTTACGTAACAAAACCATGATGTTACTTATCTTGCTGATGCCTACTCTCCAGTTACTCGTTTTACCTTGGGCTGCCGACTTTGAAATCAAGAATATCTATCTGAGTATTGTTGACCATGATAAAAGTGATTACTCTCAAAAACTGATAGAACAATTTACCGCCTCACCTTATTTTAAAATTACAGATATTTCTGAATCTTATGCGCAAGGATTACAATCAATAGAAAATAATATTGCCGATATGATTCTTGAGGTTCCGGCTCAATTTGAAGTAAACTTAATACAAAACCAGCCGGTCGCTGTTATGCTTAATGCGAATGCCATTAACGGCACAAAAGGAGGATTGGGAACAGCCTATGCAACCAACATCATCAACAGTTTTGCTCTGAAGGTTCAACAGCAAGCAACCTTGAGTAATAGTAAAACTGTACCCAATCCATTGATTGAAATTATCAGTAACTTTAAATATAATCCACTGCTGAATTATCAAACTTTTTTAGTCCCGGGATTGTTAGTGTTTTTAACTACATTAATTTGCGGATTATTGGCATCGCTCAACTTGGTGATTGAAAAAGAAAGTGGCACCATAGAACAGATTAATGTAACACCGGTCAAAACACTTTGGTTTATTTTAGCCAAGGTTGCTCCACTGTGGGTAGCCGGTTACATTGTTGTTGTTGTCGGATTTTTAATTGCGTTTTTTATCTATGGCATTGTTCCTCAAGGTAGTTTGTGGCTGATTGCTTTAATCACCAGTTTTTATGTTGTTACCATATCATCCGCAGGGTTATTACTGTCAATTTATTCTGAAACACAGCAACAATCAATGTACTTATCTTATTTCTTTATCATGATATTTCTGTTGATGAGTGGATTGTTAACCCCTGTAAGCAGTATGCCTGATTGGGCTATTGCCATTACTTACCTTAATCCTATTCGTTATTGCATAGATGCCATGCGTCTTATTATCTTAAAAGGCAGTACATTTATTGATATTTGGAAAGATTTTGTTGCCATTATTTTGTTTGGTATAGGATTTAATGTATGGGCATTAATGGCTTACAAAAAACGAAAATGAACTTACTGCGTTCAGAATATAATCTGATACTAACTTCCTATTAGAAAAAGCCAGCGGCAACAATCCCGATTCCATTGATAGGCTCTACAACCGTACGATAGACTATGTCGATTTTGGCATTTTAGTTCACTATATTCTTTTTATCGAATAATTCAGTTTCACTATTTCGTGAATACCTTTAATTCTAAAAAATCATATTTTGCATAATATCTTAATATTCTTACGTCTACCTCGACTTAATAGTTTAAAACAAGTATAATGTTTTGAAATATCTACTATTTAATTTACTTTTGTATTATACGAGGATATTTAAAGTATGCAAGGCACAGAATTTCTAAACATTCTGTATGTAATTAATCCCTAACTTATCTCGATGAAATGCATACTCAACCTGTAAATCAAAAATCAATCCCTTGTTTTATATATTCACTCATAATCATGGTAATAAAATCTTTTTTATCTCTCTTGTTGGTTATTTGGATTGGTATAGTCTTTACCAATGCACAAGACCGTAGCGAATCTCAAATTCTCGAATTTGCCAACAGACATTTTTCAGGATCAAGGAGAATAAATACTCGTAGTGTGGGGACTTTATTGATACCGGCAACCAGAGTATTGCCTTCAACAACCAGAAGTTCGTCCGGTGAACCTTTTTATATCGCTACCTCAGCCCAAGGAACTGTGATTATTTCCGGAGACGAACGTATGAAGCCCATATTGGGATATTCTGATAAAGGAAATATAACTGATAGAGAGATTCCGGAGAATATGCAGGCATTATTCTCTATCTATGCAATGGAATATGCTTACTTGAAAGAAAATCCAACGATGCAAGTTCCGGCAAGTACTAAGGCAACTTCCGGATTTCCTGCAAAGGTTGAACCACTCTTAGATTTTGCTTGGGGACAAACTAACCCGTTTAATAATCTTTGCCCTATAAGGAATGATCAGAGAATGGTAACCGGATGCGTGGCTACAGCTATGGCACAAATCATAAGATATCACAAGTATCCTGAACGGGCAAAGGGTTCTGTAAGTTACTCATACGATGATCTTTCTGAACTTGGAGTTCCTTATGATCTAAGTGTGACATTGAACTTGGAGCAAGAACCTTTGCGGTATGATCTGATGTCCTCTTCAACTTCTGAACAAGAAAAAAATCATGCCATTGCATGGCTGATGGCTTGTTGTGGAGCTTCGGTTAAAACGAAATATGGTCTTCTCTCAAGTAGTGCTTCTGACCGCATTGTTCCTACGGCATTAGTTAATAATTTTGGTTACCAAGACAATATACAATATTACATGTATTCACATTATACGAATGCAGAATGGTTGGCAATCATCAAAAAAGAGGTGTATAATCGTCGTCCGGTTTTTTGTACTGGTTTGAGTGCTATAGGTTTGGGGCACAGTTTTGTCTTAGATGGATATAATGAGGATGATTTGATTCATGTCAATTGGGGTTACGCCGGGGAATTCAACGGCTATTATGAAATGAGCTCTCTTAATCCGGGCTTTTCAGGTCCTGGTTCGAGTATAGGAGGTTACAATGTCGGAGTAAGAATATTGACAGGAATCCAGCCTCCGACAACCACAAACACTTATGTTTCAAATATTTTTTCAGCTGATGGAGAAATAACTATAAATCCACCATCATCCATCAGCAGGTCGGGCTCTTTTTCTATCAATGGAGCGAGTTGTTCCAATAATGGAAGTACCTTCAGTGGCAAGTTGCAAGCGGCATTATTCAAAGATGGAAAGGTTGCGGCCTTACTTGAGCCTCCTATCATTAAAAATAATCTGCAATATTCAGAAATGGTTGATATAAGGTTCTCTAATCTTACCATTCCTTCATCGGTACCTGTTGGAAGTTATCAACTATATATTGTTTCAAAAGATAACCGAGAAACCAATTGGCAAATTGTTGGTTATCCGCAAACAAAAATTCATTATTATGATGTTAAAATTACAACTACAGAAGTGATTTTTTCGAATCCGATTAAGTTGGATGGACTAAAAATGGTATCCTTTGAACAGGTAAATAAACTATATTACAATAGAGGAGGAAAATTCAACATAACGCTTCAAAACATTGGAACAGAATGGTTAGGGCGGGCAGGTATTATTTTAAAGCCAATTCCTCCTAACACAGGGAGAGACATTGTACTTGCAGAAGACCGTAAAGTTTTTGTTGCAGGAGAAAGCCGTTTTGAACTTTACACAGAAGCTGTTCGTGCAAATCCCGGAGAATATATTTTAGAGCCCTCTTATTCTTATAATGGTACAAGTTGGATTCCTTTTGATGCTTCTGAAGAAAAAAGAGTAATAATATATCCAGAACCGCAGGCGGGAAGTTATACTTTTTCAGACATATCGGTAAAGTTAAATAAAACTATCACGGATAAAGATACTCTTCAGGTAACATTTTCATTTAAGAATACCGGACATGGACCTTTTGATGATAAAATAACGATAGTGGTGTATACAAATTCTGGCTATGAAAAAATGCTGGAAAACAAAATATTTGTTGATTCTAATGAAAAGTTTTCAAAAAAATATTCTGTGCCAAATATTCCGGATGGAGATTATTTTTTGAGAATTTTCCGAACAGATTATCAGGTCGGAGTTAGAGACATCACCGATAATCATGAGTTTTCTGTCCGTAGTTTGTTTAATAAGAATAATCCTTAGTACTCATGAATCATAATAGAATTGTCCTATGAAAGTTAAAATTGAAATTCTCATTATAGTATTGTTGTCATTAAGTTTCTCAACTTGTAAACGAGCAAAAGAGAATCTTAACATCCCAAGTATCACCATTAGTATCAGCGAAAGTACCCTTGAATTAACGCAAGGTGAAGAATATATACTGTTGGCAACAATTGTTTCGGAAGATGCACAGAATAAAGAAGTTACATGGTGCAGTAATGCTCAAGGAGTGGTTACAGTTGATAAGGATGGGAAACTGACAGCACTTTCTATAGGTAAAGCAGTTATTACGGCTACAGTCGTTGGAGGCCAAAATACAGCCTCATGTCAAGTGTTCGTAATTGAGAAAAAGGTTGAGGAAGAGGGAATAAATATAACCATTGAATATGAAACTATTTCACCTGGTCATTTTGTCATGGGAAGCCCTCTTTCTGAAAAAAACAGAGATGATGACGAAAATCAACGTAACATACTTCTCCGCAAAAGTTTTCGGTTGAGCAAATATGAAATAACCAATAAACAATATGCAGAATTCTTAAATATCAAGAAAATAGGCGCTGATGGAAGATGGAAAGATGCTACTATTAATGCAACTGAAGTACTGATTTATGAAGATGAATGGGGATTGAAATATGATCTATCAACTAAGATGTGGAAATCTGCTCCCAGTATGGAAGAATATCCTGTAGTATCTGTTACTTGGTTTGGGGCTATGGAGTTCGCGGTCAGTGTAGGAGGAACTTTACCTACAGAAGCTCAGTGGGAATATGCCTGCCGTGGAAACTATCCTAACAAAGATCTTGATACAAAACCGTTTGGTACAGGTGATGGAGATAAACTTAATGGAACGATGGCGAATTTCTATTCCAAATATGCCTATCAAAATCCCGGAGGAGAGTATGTTACATCAGATAACTCACCTCAAAAAACGCAAAAAGTAGGTACTTATTCTCCCAACAATTACAATCTGTATGATATGCACGGTAATGTATGGGAGTGGTGTCGTGATTGGTATGACACTCGCTACGGTAACAACAATTTATCAGCAACTGATCCAGAAGGAGCACGGAGCGGAGATTATAAGGTAATAAAAGGTGGTAGTTGGTATTTTTTTGGTAGAAGTTGCCGATCGGCTTTTCGACACAAAGCCAAACCTGACGCCGCCAATAACCAAATTGGATTTAGGGTAATGCGGAATATTTGATTATTATCATGTCACACTTCGACAGAATTGTGTAAAATGATGGAATAACTACGTAATATTCAATCTCAAGTAATACTTAAACTTCGGAAATGTAAACAGGAACTGGCAATGTAGCCAAAACTGTTTGTAATTTTGTCCGCGCAATGACAAAATCTCTATTGGGTTCTGCTTTCTGTTCTGAAAGCCTAAGGTCTATCGGATTTTGATAAATATTCTGTACTTAAGTTAATAGACGATAAAGTATTACAGATGCTTCTCCAGTTGTTTTGTCGAATGAGTATAATGATTCTGGAAACAAAGGTATTTTCATCAAAATATTTCACATGCAAAGTCATTGAATATCTTCATTGATAAAACTTATCCAAAGCAATGTATTTTTTTGCCGGGTGTTATATTCCCGATTGCAGAAATTTTAGAAACTCTTCCGTGCTGTCTGTATATCCGACAGGGGTAGTTTTGAGATTTTCATTACTGTCAATAATCACAAAATAAGGGGTGGCGTTGACTTTATAACGGCTGATTTGGTAATCTTTGTTTTGTTCTCCAATGGTTTTTTTTACTTTGTTGTCTGACGTTGATGTCTTCCACTCTTGCTCGGGCAAGAGGGTTCTGTCGTCAGTATAAAGGGAGACCATGACATAGTTTTGGTTGATAAAGTCTGTTACACGCGGGTCGGCAAATACGGTTTTCTCCATTTTCTTACAGCTGCTGCAGCCGTGTCCTGTAAAGTCTATCAATATGGGTTTGTTTTGCGACTTGGCACAATCTAAGGCTTGCCGTATTTCTAAATATCCCTGAATGCCTTGCGGGGTTTTCATTCTTGCGCCGCTATATTTAACGGCATCACCGCAAGGGCTCGGTGCCGGAGTTGCGGCATTGGCGGGCACTTCTAATGCCGTATTTTCTTTTTGTAATGGTAAAAGTCCGGAGAAAATGCCTACGTCGGCACGTCCCATTAATCCGGCATAAAGGTAAACGGCTAAGGAGAATGAGGCTAAGACTAATAAAAACCGGAATGCTCCGATGTGCTTGGTCTCTGTGTCGTGCGACAGTTTGATTTTTCCCAGTAAATAAAATCCTAACAAACACGATAGCGCAATCCAGACAGAAAGAGTTACCTCAAAACTTATCCACTCTTCTCCAAACAAAGAAAGGGTAGCCGTGTTGAAAAACTTAATTGAAACGGCCAGTAAAATGACAGCAAAAACTACTTTGATTGAGTTTAACCAACCTCCGGACTTCGGCATTTTTTTGAGCAGGGAAGGAGAGAGTGATAAAACGAAAAAGGGTAACGCAAAGGCTAATCCAAAACCAAACATGCCGATAATGGGTTTTATCATACTTCCACCGGCGGCGGCAACAAGCAACGAACCGACAAAAGGACCTGTGCATGAGAAAGAAATGACAACTAAGGCCAGCGCAACAAAAAATGCAGCCAGATAGCCTCCTTTGTCTGCCTGCTTGTCAATAGAATTGGATAACCAGGAGGGTAAAGTGATTTCAAAGGCTCCCAAAAATGAAATGACGAAAACAATAAACAGGGCAAAGAATAAAAAGTTGGGTATCCAGTGTGTAACAATACTTCCCGTAGGGTCGGCATTTTTACTCAGTCCTGCGATAACTCCGACAGAAGTGTAAATTAACATGATGGATAACCCGAAGATTAGACTTTTGGCAAGGCCTGTTTTTTTATTTTGCTGCGGATTGATGAAAAAGGCAATGGTCATGGGAATCATCGGAAATACGCAAGGGGTAAAAACTCCGCCGAATCCGGCCAGCAGTGCAATAGCAAAAAACCACCATAAAGATTCGTCGGCACCAGAATCCACAGGGGTTGCAGGCTGAGAGATGAGCGTTACGGTATCTTGCAGAGAAGTTGTATTTACAGTGTCAACACCTTGAGTAGATTGGGCTGAAAGATTTAATTTTTTGGGGTCAACCGTAACAGAAAAGTCATAACTTGCCGCTACGCAATTACGGTTATCACAGGCTTGGTATTCTAATGTCCCGGAGACTGTAAATGGCTCATAGTTTACAATTTCTAAGACTTGCCCGATTTTACATTTTTCTGCAAAGTATTGCACTTTCATTTCAAACATTTCATCAACTTTTTCTTTGGTAGGGGTAATTTCTTTTAATTTGCCGACGGTTTTGAAACTGCTTGAAGCCTGTAATTTTAGCGTGGTGGGCAACGGGCCGCCTTCAGGAAGTGTTGTTCCGTATAAATACCAGCCGTTGTCAATGGTTCCCGCAATAACAATTTGTACTTGCCGATGATTCACCTTTTCTACAGTGGCCGAAAAAGTGACGGGAGTGTGAATTTCTTGTGATTGTAACGGCAAAAAGGTCAATAAATATGCTGTAATAAGCATCAGTGTTTTAGGAGTAGTCATAATGGGTGATTGTTTATAGTGATTGAATTGCAGGTGCAAAATTACAAGATAAATTTGATTTTTTAATGATAGAATCGAATTTGCCATATATTCTTACAGACAATCTTTAAACTTTATCAAGGCATATTTATTTTTGTCTGTAACTTTTGCACATAAAACAGAACGTAGATTTTCTCTCTTTCTGAACCCAATGCAGTAACCCGCAATTCTTGTGTAATCTAAAAAAATCATGTACATTTGCGTTCTTGTTTACCGATAAATTACGTTGTATGAATCGATTTTTTTCTGGAGTAATACTGTTACTTCTTCTTTTTACAGCATGTAAAGAAAATAAAACTGCGGTGGTTCCCAATGTCATTGACAGTATGTTATTGTTTTGTGAAAGTACTGTGTGGAAGGGAGATACACTCTATATTGCCAACTTCGGCTCGTCGGAACTAAACCCCCTCAATGGTGAGCAGAAAGGATATATTGTAAAATATTACGACGGAAAAGTAGAGCCTCTGATAAAGCCTGACGGTCATTTGAATGCTCCGAAGGGAATGGCCGTAAAAGATAATTTACTGTTTATTGCCGACGTCGGAAAAATAGTAATATATAATACCGCAGAGCCACAAAATCCCCAAATTATCGCTATTTCCAAAGCCCAAGATGATGATGTTTATATCAACGATGACCTTTATGTCAACGACCTTTTTATTGACGGCAACACGCTGTATGCGTCTGTAACCAATACGGGTAACATTTTTAAAATTACATTGGATAACCTTACGCAACTTTCGTCGGCAACTCCGGTTTTATGGACAAATGTTACAGGGGCTAACGGTATTGTCATTGCAGATAATGTGATGTACGTAGCCTCCTATCCTCCTGATAATAATGTTACTGCGGAAAATGTGATTTATTACATATCAGACTTGCAAAATCCCAAACCCCAAAAACTCATTACGCAGCCCGGAATGTATGACGGGTTAGCCGTTTCTCCCGACAATAAAACACTCTATTTTACGACTTGGAAGCCGGAAATAGGAATGGTAAACCTGACTGACAAATCTGTAAATTATCTGCAGCATAACCACTCTCTTACAGGGCCGGCCGATATGACCCTCAAGAACGGTTATTTGTATGTTCCTGACCTTGTGAACAGTAAAGTAGTAACCATCAAACTGTAACTCAAATAATTTAATCATCATTAATCCTGTAAATACAATTACGCTATGGCAAAAAAAATCTTTGAAGAATTTACCCCCGCTTCTACGCAACAATGGGAAGAGGTTATTCAAAAAGACCTTAAAGGTGCTGACTACAATAAAAGATTGGTAACCAAAACCATCGAAGGTTTAGAGATTAAGCCTTACTACCGTAAAGAAAACTTGGAGAACCTTCCTTACCTTCAGGACAAACCCGGAGATTTTCCGTTTGTTAGAGGAACTCGAGAAGAGGTAAAGCCTTGGTTGGTTCGGCAGACAATTACCGTAAAAGACGTACAAAAAGCCAATCTGCAAGCCAGAGAACTACTCAAAAAAGGTGTTGAAATGTTATCTTTTGCCATAACACAAAAGATTACCGCCTCTGATTTAGAACAACTCCTACAAGGAATTGACATTACCAAAACCGTATTCAACTTTGAAGGCACTGCCACTTGCGAGGTAGCCAGGTTATTTATAGACAAAGTTACCAAGAGTAATTACGATGTAGAGGAAGTACGGGCATTCTTCGGAATAGACCCTGTCCTTCATCACCCCGAACGTGGCAGCGAAATGATTTGTAAAGACAAAACCTCTTGCTTTGACCATATTAAAGAATTAATCATAG
Organism: uncultured Muribaculaceae bacterium; assembly: GCA_964450725.1. Lineage (GTDB taxonomy): Bacteria > Bacteroidota > Bacteroidia > Bacteroidales > UBA932 > CAYVGO01. Next base: position 46,695 of record CAYVGO010000007.1, on the reverse strand, counting down.
CCTCAGGCAAATATAAAAGAATGCGTTTTGTTACCGTCAACGGCCAACAAATCCACAACGCCGGAGTGAGTGCCGTACAGGAACTTGCCTTTGCCATGTCGGCAGGTTATGAATATGTTGTACAGTTATTGGAACGCGGATTGACCATTGATCAAGTGGCGCCTTACATGACATTTAACTTTGGTGTAGGTTCCAATTACTTTATGGAAATTGCCAAATTCCGTGCCGCACGGATATTGTGGGCAAATATCATCCAACCTTATCAGCCTCAACGCGGATGTTCTACCCGTATTGTCAGTAACGCAATTACATCAACATGGAATTTAACAGTATATGATGCTTATGTTAATATGTTACGTGCTACCACAGAAGCAATGTCGGCAGCATTGTCGGGTGTATTCTCTATAGATGTAGTACCCTTTGATACTCACTATGAAGAACCTACCGAACTGGCTTTACGTATGGCTCGAAATACTCAAATTATCCTAAAGGAAGAAGCACACTTAGATAAGGTTACAGATCCTTCTGCCGGTTCTTATTACATTGAAACATTGACCTTCAGTATTGCTCATGAAGCATGGAAACTTTTTAAAACCGTAGAAGAAAAAGGAGGATTCCTAAAGGCTTACGAAAGCGGATTTATTACCGCTGAGATTCAACGAACTGCACAGCAAAGAGCCGCAAACTTGAGTAACCGTAAAGACATATTGTTAGGTACAAATCAATTCCCTAACTTTGACGAGCAATTAAGTAAAACCGCCATTGAAAAACTACACTCTTCTACAGCCACTGCCGCTATTCCTGCACAGCGAGGAAGTCAGCCGTTTGACGATTTGCGGATGAAAACCGAATGCAGCGGAAAAACTCCAACAGTCTTTATGCTTACTTACGGTAATTTAGCCATGTGCAGAGCCAGAGCGCAGTTTGCTTGTAACTTCTTTGCAATTGCCGGATTTAAAGTCGTAGATAATAACTGCTTTGCAACAATAGAAGAAGGTATTGCTGCTGCAAAAAATGCTAAAGCACAAATTGTAGTAGCCTGTTCAAGTGATGAAGAGTATGCTCAAACCGTACCTCAAATTGCCAAAGCCTTATCCGGCGTTATTACCGTAGTTGCCGGAGAACCGGAATGTAAGTCTGTATTGGAGCAACAAGGAGTAACTCACTTTATCAGTGTAAAAAGTAATTTACTGACCACCTTATCTCAATATCAAAAAGAATTGGGGATATAGAGACAACGTGGAGTTATAGAGGTTTTGATATTGTAAAATGTTAATATTGTCAACTATAATATAATGAGTACATCAACAGTCTTAAATAAATCTCAACTTCATATTCTACAGATGTTCGCAAGAAAAACAACAGAACAAGATTATGAAGAATTAAAGTCGGTATTATCGGACTTTTATGCAAGAAAATTAGATGTAGAGTTAGAACGACTTTGGGATGACGGTGTTATTGATGAAGATAAAATAGAGGAATTTCGACGGGGACATTATAGAACTCCGTATAAAAAATGAGTGCTTTTCGCCCTGTTATTATAGATACTAATGTTTTACTTGTATCAATATCAAAAAAATCACCATATCATATAATTTGGTCTTCCTTTTTAAATGAACAATATGATTTGTGTGTGTCTAATGAAATTTTGAATGAATATGAAGAAGTCATTTCACGAAAAATGTCTTTATTGGCTGCACAAGCATTGGTTGACGTTCTTCTAAATCAAAAAAATGTGATATTCGCGTCTCCCACATTTCATTTTGAACTGATAAAGCAAGATAAAGATGATAATAAATTTGTAGACTGTGCCATTGCTTCAAATGCTATCTTTATAGTTTCTGATGATAAACATTTTGAAGCACTAAAGTATATTGATTTCCCAAAAGTAGAAGTAATTTCTTTGAATGACTTTCTTGCAATGTTGAAACAGGGATAAGTTATAAGGACTGTAATATTGCTAATTCTTCATGTTAGTTCCCCAACAAATAGAAAATAAGGTAACCAGTAAAGTTAAGAAGCAACGCTTTTGTTTCGTAGAATATACTTCTGCAAAAACAAAGACTTCTAATGATGTTGTTCTTACAGAGCATGCTATTGTATATATTTTGTCCGGACAAAAAAAAATCTATGTAGAAGGTAGTGAATATACAATTAATGCCGGAGAACTTTTTTTAGCCGTGCGCGGAAGTTATGTGATGTCAGAATATTTACCGGCTACTGGAGACGAATTTCGAAGCATTATGTTCTTTTTTAATACGGAAAGTATCGTGGAACTTTTGCATTTATGTCGTTCTCAAACTTTCAGTAAACATCTTTCCTTTCAGGTACAAACACTCCAAGCCCCCAAAAGATTACAACTGTTTTATGAACACGTAGAACGCTTTGGATTAGATAATCATTATCTTTTCGCTAAAGAATTGTTGACAATCAAAGTCAAAGAACTCTTTTATATACTGCTGTCAGAAACGCTGACAAAATCTATAACCTTATTATTTATGAGTAAGGTATATTATATGTCTAAGCACTCGTTGGTAAAGATTGTCAATGATAATATTTACAACAAAGTTACGATTGAAACCTTAGCCCACCTGAGTTGTAAAAGCGTATCAACATTTAAACGAGCCTTTGTACAGGAATTTAAAATGTCTCCCATAGCATGGATTATTAATAAAAGACTTGAACGTGCCAGATTTCTACTGCTTAATACGGAAAAGCCCGTAGCAGAAATTGCTCAAGAGTGCGGATTTGACACGTATGCACACTTTGCTCGATCGTTTAAAAACAAATATAACGTATCGGCATTACAACTTCGGTCTGATATGCAATAAGTCCAACCCACATACATCATATCTTATAGTTTTATAACCGCTACCTTTGCATCATTATTAACCAATTAAAAGTTTTAATGATGAGAAAAATTATGGTTTTATCTCTAGTATGTCTCTCTTTTGCATGCAAAAGTAAAACAACCGCCGAATCACAAAAAATTAGAGCAGAAGTTGTAAGCACTTCTTTTAGATTTAATGAAGGTAATGTGTGGAACGGTTCTACTTTATTAGTTTCCAACTTCGGACATGAAGGGGATGCTCCTAATCCGACCAATACCGAAGGAAAAGGTTATATTTCTAAAGTTGAAAATGGTCAATCCACTACGCTTATTGCAACCAACGGCTCTTTGAGTGCTCCAAAAGGTATGGCCGTTGTGAACGGTTATCTACTGATTGCCGATGTACAAAAAGTAGTGATTTATAATCTTGAAAACACTGCAAGTCCTTATAAGACACTTACCTTTCCGGAAGGAAATATTTTTGTCAATGATATTGTTGTTAAAGGGAATACGTCTTATATTTCAGTAACCAATACCGGGAAAATATTTAAGTTAGATATGACGACTCCTACTGCATTGAGTGATGCAAGTTTAGTAGAAATAGCGACAGTAGAAGGTGCTAACGGTTTGGTAATTGATGGCAACGCAATGTATGTTGCATCGTATCCGGCGAATGGAACTACCGTTGCAAACAATGTGATTTATTATATTGCAGATATTACAGTAGCCAATTCTATGCCCGAAAAACTAATTACTCGACAAGGACAGTATGACGGATTAGCAATAAATGGCAACAAATTATTTTTCACTAATTGGGAAAACGGAGGAGAAGTAGGCTATGTAAATTTGAATGATAAAACAGTAGTAATAATGAAAGTTGAAGGTTATACTTTTGGAGGACCTGCCGACATGTCATATAATAAAGGTAAACTATACATTTGTGATTTGCCTAACAGTAAATTGGTTTCCATTGATGTTTCTGAAGTCAATTAACCGGTTTTGATAAATAATAAGTTTTAAGAGGGGAAACTGCGATGTCTGTAAGAGATTTCGCAGTTTTTGTATGTATTGATATTATTAAGAATATTTTTTATGAAATTGAGGGTTATAAAAAAAATAATATATCTTTGCACTCAACTTTTCCTTCCCACTTTTTTAGTGTAAGGATTAAAAAAATAATAATCTAACAACTTTAAATCATGAAGCAAACCTTAACCTTCAATGTGTCGGTATTATCCTCTACGGCCAGTAAGATGGATATTGAATCGTTTGACAAAAGTATTGACTGTTTTGATGGAAAAAACTATCAGCAATCAGTGTATTATTTATTGGATTACATTAATCCTGAATTAAGAAAAAAATATGGAAACTCTGAGGGTACGGATTTTAAAATACCACACGGTTCCATTGTTGTATCCATAAAACTGGATAATGAGAAAATCTCAATATCTGCGCCTTTCGTAGAAGTTCCTGATAAAGATAAAATCCCATTGCTTCGTCAAGTTGCCGAGTTAAACATGAATGTTATGGATTTGGCTTCCATATCTTTAAAAGATAACAAATTATATTTTGGCTTCGATTGTCCGTTATATTTGGCTCACCCTGCAAAACTTTACGATGTGTTATATGATATTTGCGGCACAGGAGATAAATATGACGATGAATTTGTAACTAAATTTGGAGTTAAACGTATTTACGAGCCTATCGTAACACCTTATAGTCCGGAAACTCTTGATAATATTTATAAAGAAATCCAGTTAAGTTGCAAAGAGTGTTTGGATGCTGTTAAAGAATTTGACACGTTACGTAAATATGGTTATTCATGGAACGTAATTGCCAGCACGTTATTGAAAATTCTTTATTTCTCTCATCCGCAAGGTCAGTTACTTAATGATCTGGATGATGCTGTAACTGAACATGATAGAGAAGATATTCCATTACCGGAAATTGTTTCCAGAGGGCGTGAAGAGATTTTAAAGATACAAGCAATGTCCAAAGAGGAATTGGCAGAATCTTTATACTTTGTAGAAACTTTTGTTCCTAACAAACGTAGATCTAATCTCAAAAATATACAAGATAATTTTGAGCAAACTTACAACAACGCTTCTTCCGCTTATGAAGCCGGAGATGTTTTGGCTTGCAGTTTAATGATTACCTATAAGTTTTATGAACTATATTATTACAATAACGTTCAAGACGATGTTAATGCTATTGTTGTGAAAGCACTTACGTCTTCATCTGCAAAACCTTTTGAAGTTGCGGCTCCAATACTTTACAAGGCTATGGAGAAAATTATGGAAGGAGAACTTGGTACTCCTAATACTAAAAAAGGTTTTGGTAAACTTATTTCGTCATTATTCGGAAACTAACATTTAAAAAGAAATATTATGGAACAAAATATACATAAAGCGGTTTATAAAATTAATCACTCTTGTGGTTCAGGAAGTTGTTTTTACTTAAAGCAATACAACTTATTTGTTACAAACTACCATGTGGTAGAAGGGTTTAGAACTGTTGCTATTCAAGATAATGATAAAAATTCATTTTTAGCAAATGTAATCTTGGTCAACCCAATATTAGATATTGCATTTTTGTCTTCAGAAGGTGATTTTTCTGCATTACCTGAAATTATTCTTCCTGCAGAAGGACAAGTTAATATCGGTCAAAAGATTACGGTTGCCGGTTATCCTTTTGGAATGCCTTTTACCATTACTGAAGGTACAGTGTCTGCTCCGAAGCAGTTGATGGATAATCAATATTATATACAGACCGATGCTGCGGTGAACCCCGGAAATAGCGGAGGGCCGATGTTAAATGACAAGAATGAATTGGTTGCTATTACGGTGAGTAAATTTAATGATGCCGATAATATGGGCTTTGGTATTCCGGTAGAAAACTTACGAAAAGTTCTAACATCCATACCCGAAGTAGATAAGCAATGCTTTAATGTACAATGCAACGGTTGTGATACTTTAATCTCGACCGAAAAAGAATACTGTCCCTCTTGCGGTCAAAAAATTGCGAAAAGTGTATTTGAAGAAATTGCATTGACAGATCTTGCTGCTTTTTGTGAAGAGGCCATTGAGGCTATGGGAATTAACCCTGTACTTGCCAGAGTAGGTTATGAGTCATGGAAATTCCACAAGGGAAGTTCGGAAATCAGAATGTTTGTCTATCAAAGACGCTACCTGTTCTGTACTTCTCCGATAAATCTTCTACCTAAAAAGAACTTGGAACCGATTTTAGTTTACTTAGTCAATGAAGACTTAAGACCTTACAAATTAGGGCTTGACGGAAATCAGATTTATATTGCTTACCGTATTCACATTTCTGATATTTTCTCAGACTATGCTGACGATATTCGCAAAAATATTACCAATTTGGCATTTAAGGCCGATGATTTGGATAATTATTTGGTCGATACTTACGGCTGTGAGTTTTCTGAATACGCAAAAAAGGACGCCATTTAAGTTTTCCTTTATTTAACAGGTTCAAGATTAATTAAGTAATGATTCGTTCTGCTTGATTAATCTTGAACTTTTTTTATATTGAACGTAACAAAATTACTGCCCGTTTTCGACAACATCTTGATGTATCCAACACTACAAAACTGTCGCTATTTTCTTATAGGAATAACTTCTGTAGCCTCTCCAATAATTTCCCATTCTGCAATTTCACCTTTGATGATTTCAAACATCGGATGAGGTAAAGTTTCTTTCAATAATAATAACTTGGAATATTGCTCCGGGTTACGTTTGGCAAGTTTTTTCTTTAAATGCTCAAACTCATATTGCAACTGTTGGTCAGTGACTTGCAATATAATGTTTTCCGTTATCATTGTAATTTTAGTAGTATCATATTTGAAGTTTCGACGTTGAGACTCTACTAAAACATGATACAAATAAGTATCAATTGCTTGTAAAGGATTTTTGCAGGCACGGAAACGTTGTAATTGCGGATGATGTATATAACCTTTGGTTTTTCCCATCAAAACATGCTTTGCCAAAAGTCCTTCACGCCAACAAGCGGTAAGCCCTGCGGTATCTAAATATTGAGGATGTAGTGACCAAAGGCGCATAATCTTTCTAATGGTTTGGATTTATATTGACAGCCAAAATGAATACTGAAAACGTTGGCATTTATCATTATTAGCAATTTCTCGTATAAACAAAGATAATGATTACTTCATGAATCAAGGCAGAAAACCATACTAAAGTCAACATAATTCATCTGTCTTGTACTGTTGAAGGAATATCTCTACTTGAATTACACTAAGCATACACTGTCGGATATTTGCAAAAAATTACTTGACCGGAGAGCCCTGCATTTTTCTATCGTTTTGCCATTGACAAAAAAATAGGGATGAAAAATATTTTTGTATTGGTAATTTCATCGCTAAGAGTTTATCCCATCAAAATACAATCCTGATTTGGTTTTTTTTCAGCGGTGCAGGAAAAATAAGAGATTATCGTACTATACACTAAATGAGAGTGATTAGAATAAAAAATTAAGACATAGTACATTTTTTTTCTACAAAACAACATCAAACCTTTGTTGGTTTGAAAATAATAGATTAAATTTACATCGTCAAACTTTTTTAAATATTAAACTTAAATTATGTGGTACAAATTAATTAAAAGAGGAAAGCCCGGAGAGGTAGAGGGTACTAAGAAATGGTACGCGTCTCCCGTACAGTCGGGAAAAGTAGTAACTATTAAAGACATTGCAAAACAAATCTCCGGAAGGTCTTCCTTGACCCGCGGAGACTTGAATAATGCTCTTGACAATGTGGTAGACGAGTTACCATTATTTTTAAAAATGGGTCGTAGTGTACAGTTAGGGGATTTTGGCACGCTTAGAATTTCTTTCAGCAGTGAGGGAGTTGAAAATCCTAAAGACTTTAATACTGCAATGATTCGAGATGTAAAGATTATTTTTACACCGGGTAAATTACTCAAAGAAGAGTTGTCAACACTAACTTTTGAGATTGAAAAGGGAGGCACTTCAGCAGAAAAAGAAGAATAGTAAAACTCTCTTTTGAAACGATTAAAATTCCATCGGGATGCAGCAAAATTTTCTTCCCGATGGAATTTTTTTTACATCCCGATGCGGCAAAATTTTCTTCCCGATGAAAATTTTGCCGCATCGGGATGTAATTTAATCTACCTCTTGATAAAACTTGGAAGCATTGCGGAAGGCTCTGTAAAAATAACACGACCGGAGCAAGGTGGAGAATCGTAAGAAGTTAATAATAAGAGGGTTGTTTTATTGTCGACTTCTTATTGCGGCAATAAAGTCATCAATGATGGGCAGAATCTCTTTCACTGTACTGACTTCTGTACAACGCTTTTCTAACGGACACCAGTCTGTCTTATCTCTGTTTTCAATATGATGTACCAATTTTAGATAGGTTACATCAATTCCCGCTTCTTTCAATAGTGCCAATGCCGGTTCACTCATCAGGTCGGCATAGACTTGTGTTACTCCACCCTGAATCAGTAATGCCGCAGCACCTTTTCCAATAACTTTGTCGGCAATGCGTGCGTTTTTAAGTAAAGAAGGTTCATTATTGAGAATATCGTAAAGGTCGGCGATACCTCTTCGGCTAAATGTTCTTATGGTATTTCCCGTAGAGATTACACAAGAGTAATTGCCGCTGTGGAGTGTGTTAATTAATTCTTTCATAGAGTGTAAATATGTATAAAAATATTAAAGATGCTTGGTTGATGAATCTGCCGTTCACTTACTCTTTTAACCGGTAACGGTAATGTCCTATAATGGTGAAGTTGAAAAGGCAATCTTCAAGCACTTGTCCTAATCCGATATTGTGAACAATCAAATATCGATTATCGCCTTTTACCTTTTGGTCAGAAACAATACCGATATGGGTCTGACCGCTTGTCAGTCTCCAGCACACAATATCGCCGGGCATATAGTCTTTGGCATTTTTTGACTTCGATAGTTCGGTACCTTTTCTTTTAAAGAAAACCATCAGATTCGGCACCCTGCGATGGTCAATGTTTGTGTCGGTTTTTTTCATTCCCCAAATGGCAGGGTACTTGTCAAAGTGAGGCTTCATGTCTTGGTGGACTTCTTTTTGCAAGTCTATTCCGACTTTTCTGTAAGCACGAATGACCACATCTGTACATACTCCGGTATGGGCAGGTACATCTCCGTTAGGGTATGGAATTTTTCGGTAAGCAGGGTCATATCTTACCATTTGCTCAGTCAATTCTACGGCCGATTTGGCCAACTTGTCATAAAAATCACGTTGCCCCCAAACGGAGGCAACGAACAATAACACGACAATTAATAAGAGCCCTTTTTTCATCTGTTGTTGATTTTTCTTTTACGTCAATACCAAAGCGAGAAGCAGTCTCTGTTGTTGTTTTCAACATTTAGACTGCTTCATTCTCACGCTTTCGTCGGAGAGGTTAACTCTCTGTTTTTGTTTGATAATCTATCCTGAATCCTTATCCGTTACTCTGAAAAAGGTCTGTCTTCAGGTGCTTTACCAAATTCGGTGTTTGGCGTATTGCCCATAACAAAGGTTAATGTACCCCCTTTGGTCAGTTCCTGATGGGTGATATAAGATTTAGTATAGGGCTGTCCGTTCAGTGTAGCAGATTGAATGTAGATATTCTCAGTGCTGTTATTTTGGGCTTCAATAGTAAATTGAAGATTATTCGGAAGATTTATCGTTGCACGATTAACGATAGGACTGCCAAAAAGGTATTGACCGTTAGCGGCATTTGCGGGATATAATCCTAAAGCATTAAAGACGTACCATGCAGACATTTGTCCGCAATCTTCATTTCCTGCCAAACCGTTAGGGTCATTGAAATAGAGCGTTGTCAAGACTTCTCGTATTAACTTTTGGGCTTTCCATGGCTGTCCTAAATAGTTATATAAAAATAAAGTATGATGGCTGGGCTCATTGCCGTGAGCGTATTGCCCGATTAATCCTGTAATATCTACCGATGCACTTTCTCCAAGTTCTGAACTTATGATAAAGAGACTGTCTAACTTTTGTATCATGGCCTCTTCGCTTCCAAAGAGTGTAACCAATCCTTTGGGGTCATGTGGCACTAACCATGTGTATTGCCAAGCATTTCCTTCGCAGTAATCATCGGCTCTGTGAGCAGAATGGATAGGGTCAAAAGGGGTACGGAATGCTCCTGAAGCAGTTTTACCACGCATGAATTTTGTTACGGGGTCAAAATAGTGAGTATAGAACTTAGAACGTTTGGAAAAGTATTCGTAATCTTCTTGCTTACCCAAATCTTTAGCCATCAGGGCTATGGCAGCGTCATCAATAGCATACTCCAGTGCGCGAGCAACAGATTCTTCTTGAGAGTCAGAGGGAATGTATTCCTGCTTACGAATAAAATCGAGTCCGCGTTCATTAAGATTTGCATAATCTTTAATGGCTTGATAGGCTAAATTAACGTCATAACTACGAAAGCCTTTTAAGTATGCGTCAACAATCACAGGAATAGCATGATAGCCTACCATGCAATCCGTTTCATTTCCTACTAAATGCCATACAGGTACTTTTCCTTGTTGCTGATAAATGGCTAAGAAAGATTGTATAAAATCATTGATTTTTTCGGGAGCGGTAAGCGTAAAGAGCGGGTGTGCGGCTCTGTAAGTATCCCAAAGAGAGAAGACCGTATATACATCAAAGTTGTCGGCTTTATAGAGTTTTGCGTCAGAGCCTCTGTAACTTTTGTTGACATCGTTGAATATGGAAGGAAAAAACATCGTGTGGTAGAGTGCAGTATAAAAGGTTTGCTCTACATTTTTATCGGCAGTTTGAATATTGATAACATCTAACTGCTTATTCCACAATGCCAACGCATTTTCTTTAACAGCGTTGAAGTCCCACCCAAAAGGCTTGGTTTCCGTCTGTAAGTTTTCTTTAGCATTGGCAACGCTTGTATATGACAATCCGACACGTACCAAGACTTCAGTTTCTTTGAACTGTAAGACCATTTGTGTTTTTTTACCTTGAACAGTAACTCCTTCTGCCGGTTGCTCTTCTTGATAAACCTTAGCTGATTGTACGGGCTTAGAGAACTGGGCAACAAAGTATATCTTTTGATCTTTAGCCCATCCGGTAGAAAATCGGTATCCTTCAATGGTTACACTATCGGTTAAAGACATTTGACTTTCCGTCACTTTGTCCCAGCCAATTCCTTCTCCCAAGTCGATTAATAACTGCGGAACTTCATTTTCAGGATAGCGGTAGCGATGATATCCTGTTCTTTGTGTGGCTGTAAGTTCAACTTTAACGTTTGATTTATCTAAAGTTACGGCATAGTATCCGGGTTGTACAGTTTCATTCTCATGCTTGAAAAGTGATGTGTAACTCTCTTTGAAGTTTTGCGGCGTTCCTTTGTTCAAGTAAGTTTGTCCGACAAAAGGTTGAAATAAAATATCTCCCAAGTCTCCGATTCCTGTTCCGCTAAGGTGAGTATGTGCAAAACCTATAATTGTACTGTCAGAGTAATGATAACCCGAGCACCAGTCCCAGCCTTGCGATAAGTTGGTAGGACCTAACTGCACCATACCGAAAGGCACATTAGCTCCTACAAATACATGGCCGTGTCCTCCGGAGCCAATGTAAGGATTAACTTTTAGAGCATTACCCTTATTGCTGTCAGTGGTTGTACAGCCATAAAATAATAAGAGAGAAATGAAAGTAGAAAACAAAATCTGTTTCATGTAAAAATAAATTTAAGTAAATAATAATCGAATAATTATGATGATTGAGATTTATTTGCGAAAAATGGCATGAAGAACTTGTGAAAGAATCTGCAACGTGAAAGAAAAAACTGACACACTTTTGTGTTGCATGTCGGCTCTGAATATTGTAAATTTACAAACCTATTTATCATCATAATGTCCATAGGTTTGTAGTATTTCTACGGTTATAGTATTTTCAAAAATATCATATACTAACCGATGCTTGTCGGTAATTCTTCTCGACCAACGCTCGTTTTTAACATGTTTCAGACGTTCCGGCTTACCGGTACCTGTGCGTGGATGCAGTTCAAGTTCCTCAATCAACGCATCAATTTTTGATACCGCTATTTTTTCGCCTGCCTTTTTCAGTCTCAGAACATCTTTTTCCGCTCTTTTGAGCAAAAGCACCTTATATTTCATAAAGAAAATAGGCGTTTTCTATATTCAGGCGTTAACTCTATTAGCTCGGCGTTTCCCTCTTCTGCCTCTTTTGTTCGGCGTTCTAACTCTTCCACATTCCTTCTATCAGCCCAATAAGGGTCGCCACTTGGACTGACAGCAAAAGGGTCACAGCGAAATTCTTCGGGAATACTGTCTAAATACTCTTGCTCTGCTTTTGAGTACTTTTTTACAGGATTTTTTGGGGTAATTTCAAATAAAGTAGAGCCAAGTTTAACTACAACTTCTTCTTTTTGTGCTAAATGCAAATAGTGAGTAAGATTCTCTGCAAACGCTTTGGCGCTAATGACGGTCATGGCTTGGTGAGTTTTATTTTTGCAAACATACAAATTTATTTTCATTTTGACAGAATATGACGCTCTCTTTTCCCTGCAAAAAACTGCTGCATTAAGGTTTTACAATTCTCTGATAAAACTCCTTGTATTACTTGTGTTGATTGATGTAACAATGAGGGTTGATAATTTGTATAACCTGTTTTAGGCTCAGAAACTCCGTACACCAGTAACCCTATCTGTGCTAACTTACACACTGCGGCACACATAGCACACGGTTCTACAGTTACATACAGCGTACAGTGCCGTAGTATTTTTGAAGAGAAATGATGACAAGCCGCTGTCAGTGCTATAATTTCGGCATGCGCCATAGGGTCGTTGAGCAATTCTACCTGATTATAACCCTGAGCAATGATTCTATGTTGTGATACAACTACAGCCCCTATCGGAACTTCATTCTCCGATTGTGCCTGTTGTGCCTGTTGCAAGGCTTTACTCATAAACCATTCGTGGGTGTAAATCATGCTTCAATATATCGAGACTGTCAAATACTTGTAGTTGTATTTTTGATTAGTGAACACAAAGGTATGGAAAAAAATTATTTTGGAGAGATCAACACCTTGCCGCTTCTCTTTGTTTGGTTTTGCAAAATCAATAAAAGAAAAGTACTTTTGTAATTCGTCGAAATCAATAAATTCACAGTAAGCATGAAGAAAAATTTTGTAGCCGAATTGCGTTGGAGAGGAATGTTACACGATGTAATGCCTAAAACCGAAGAACTTTTACAGCAACAGTCCGTTTGCGGATATTTAGGAATTGACCCTACGGCAGACTCATTACATATAGGACATTTAGTGGGAGTAATGATGTTGCGACATTTGCAGGAGTGTGGGCATAAACCTATAGCCTTAATCGGCGGAGCCACAGGTATGATTGGTGACCCTTCGATGAAAAGTGCAGAACGCAATTTACTATCTATAGAAACACTAAGACATAACCAAGAATCTATCAAAAAGCAGTTATCCAAGTTTCTTGATTTTGAATCAAAAACAGCCAATTGTGCCGAATTGGTCAACAATTATGACTGGATGTGTGATTACAAGTTCTTAGATTTTATTCGAGACATTGGCAAACACATCACCGTTAATTATATGATGGCAAAAGATTCAGTAAAAAAACGGATTACTGCTGCCGAAAACTCCGACGGATTGTCGTTCACAGAATTTACTTACCAACTATTACAAGGATATGACTTTCTGCATCTTTATAGAACTAAACAATGCCGATTGCAAGTTGGCGGCAGCGACCAATGGGGAAATATTACTACTGGAACCGAACTGATCAGACGTATTGACGGCGGAGAAGCCTATGCGCTTACTTGTAAACTAATTACCAAAGCAGACGGTGGAAAATTCGGTAAAACGGAAAAAGGAAATATCTGGTTAGACAAACGCTACACCTCTCCTTACGAGTTTTACCAATTTTGGCTTAATACTTCCGACAGCGATGCAGAAAAGTACATTAAAATATTTACAATCTTTGATCAGCAAACTATCGAAGGACTCGTCCAAAAGCATCAGGAAGCACCACATTTGAGAACGTTACAAAAAGAACTTGCCAAAGCGCTGACGATTATGGTACATTCAGAGCAAGACTATGAAACGGCAGTCAATGCTTCGGCAATTTTATTTGGCAATGCCACCTTAGAAAGTTTACAATCGTTAGACGAAACTACTTTTTTACAAGTTTTTGAAGGAGTGCCGATGTACGATGTTTCTCGAAATGATTTACCGTTATCGGCAATGGCGTTAACCGTCGACAAAACACCATTTTTACCTTCCCGCGGAGAGTGTAAAAAGTTAATTATTGCCGGAGGATTAAGCATTAATAAGCAAAAAATAGAAAATCCTGAGCAAAATATAGAGGCTTCATCTTTACTGAATGACAAATACATTTTATTACAAAAAGGTAAAAAGAATTATGCCGTAGTTGTGGTTAGTTAAACGTTCTAAGATTATGGAAACCAATAATGATATTGTTCGTTTTGATTGGGCTGTAAAGAGACTTTTGCGGCAGAAGGCCAATTTTGATGTATTGGAAGGTTTTTTGTCGGTTTTACTACAAGAGAGTATTAAGATAGAGGAGATTTTGGAGAGTGAATCTAACCAGTTGAGCAAAGAAGATAAATTTAACCGTGTTGACATTAAAGCTCGTAACAGTAAAGACGAAATTATTATTATAGAAGTACAAAATACACGGCAGGCATACTACCTTGAACGCATTATTTATGGAGTATCAAAAGCAGTTACCGAACATGCCGTACGAGGAAAGGGCTATGACCAAGTAAAAAAAGTGTATTCTATCAGTATTCTCTACTTTGATATTGGCAAAGGAAAAGATTATCTTTATCACGGAAAAACTAATTTTGTTGGGGTGCATATAGGTGATGAATTACAGGTAAGTTTAAAAGATCGAAAGGCTATTGTTCCCACCAATCCATCGACCGTATTTCCGGAATACTATTTAATAAGAGTCAATGAGTTTAACAAAGTCGCCGTAACTCCGTTAGAAGAGTGGATAGAATATTTAAAAACGGGTACGATTATAGAAAATACTCATACTCCCGGATTAGAAGAAGCTCGCAAAAAATTACTTTACTACAAAATGAGTAAGGAAGAACAAGATGCCTACAACCAACACCTTGACTCACTGTCAATTCAAAAAGATGTGCTTAATACAGCCTATAGCGATGGTGAGCAGGCAGGATTTCAAAAAGGGGAACTGATTGGATTGGAGAAAGGAAAACTTGAAGAGAAAATAGGCATGGCACGTAAGATGAAAGCCATCAATATACCGTTAGAGCAAATTTTAGCAATAACAGGATTATCTCAAGAAGAGATAGAATAACGTTCCAATCAATGAGCAATAAAGTTAAGTTTATTTACAATCCCTACTCCGGCAATACAAAAATAGTATCAGCATTAGATAATATTATTCAAAGGTATCAAGACAAGGGATATATCATAGAACCGTTTAGGCTGACTTATGAGAGTAAAATCGACACACTTCTCAACAATCTTCAAGTTGAAGAATACCATCATATTTTAATTGCGGGCGGAGATGGTACTGTTAATATAATTATTAATGAAATTGTACAAAGAAATATCGACTTACCGGTGGCTGTTTTACCTGCAGGTACAGCCAATGATTTTGCTAAAGTATTAGGGTATTCGTCCTCATTAAAAACTGCATGTAAGGAAATTTTGGAAGGAGAAGTACAAACTATAGACTTGGGAAAAGTAAACGACCGTTATTTTGTGAATGTATTAAGTTTCGGACTGCTTACAGATATATCTCAAAAGACACCGACCATTCTAAAAAACACTTTCGGAAAATTGGCTTACTATTTTCGTTCTTTGGGAGAGTTGCCGAAATTTACCAAAATACATCTAAAGATAGAGTCAAAAGAACTTTACTTTGAAGATGAGGCGCTGATGTTCTTTGTTTTTAACGGACGTACAGCCGGAAACTTAAATTTAGCCTACAAGTCGGATATTCAAGACGGATATTTTGATGTACTGATTGTTCGGGGCGAAAATGTGGTAGAGACTATCCAAACGGTATTTCACTTTATTACCAAGTCAAAGAATGATTATCCTAAGGGAGTGGTTCATTTTAAAA
Source organism: uncultured Muribaculaceae bacterium (assembly GCA_964450725.1). Classification (GTDB taxonomy): domain Bacteria; phylum Bacteroidota; class Bacteroidia; order Bacteroidales; family UBA932; genus CAYVGO01. Next base: position 30,705 of record CAYVGO010000007.1, on the reverse strand, counting down.
GTAAGCAATTAGAGATTCATCATCTGTCAACAAATCATATTGATATTGACGGTGAAACAGGACCTCTTTTCCCACTCAAAGTTATTTGCTTACCTCATCATCTGAAAGTTATTATTCCTTCAAAAATCTCTAAATCTCTTATATCATGAACATTTTAGTATTCAATTGCGGAAGTTCATCCGTAAAGTACAAACTCTTTGATATGTCAAAACAAGCATTGATATGTTATGGGGGTGTAGAAAAAATAGGACTGCACGGTTCATTTATGAAACTCAATTATACACCGGATGAGACCATTATTCTGGAAGGTGAAATATTAGAGCATACTTATGCCATTGAATATATACTTGGCGTGCTGACCAGCAAAGAATACGGATGTATGCAATCTTTAGATGAAATTAATGCTGTCGGACACAGGGTCGTACATGGTGGAGATAAGTTTAATAAAAGCGTACGGATTACCGAAGAGGTGATAGAACAACTTCAGGAATGTATAGAAATCGCACCATTACATAACCCGCCGAACCTTAAAGGTATTTATGCTATCGCACAATTGTTACCCGCAATTCCTCAGGTTGCAGTATTTGACACCGCATTTCACCAAACCATGCCCGAGAAATCGTACATGTATGCCATTCCCTATTCTCTGTACAAAAAATATGGCATTCGCAGATATGGTTTTCATGGCACAAGTCATAGATTTGTCTCCAAAAGGGCGATAGAAATGTTGTCTTTGCCTGAAAGTAACAGAATCATTACTTGTCATATCGGCAATGGTGCTTCCATGGCTGCTATTAAAGATGGAAAATCAATAGATACTTCTATGGGTTTTACTCCGGTAGAAGGTTTGATGATGGGAACACGTGCCGGAGATATTGATGCCGGAATTTTATCCTATCTTATGGACAAAGAAAACATTGGAACTAACTCTATCTCTACCATAGTGAACAAATATGGCGGATTGTTGGGAATATCGGGTATATCTTCTGACATGCGAGACATTCAAAAAGCATATAAAGAGGGACATGAGCGGGCAACATTAGCATTAGAAATGTATTGGTATAGAATAAAAAAATATATAGGAAGTTATGCTGCTGCGATGGATGGTACAGATTGTATTATCTTTACCGGAGGTGTTGGTGAAAATGACGCACTCACCCGTGAAAATGTTTGTGACGGTTTACAGTTTATGGGAGCAATATTAGATAAAGAAAAAAATAATACCTTACGTGGTACAGAGGGTATTATATCTACAGCCGACTCAAAAATTATTATTGCGGTCATTCCTACGAATGAAGAATTAATGATTGCGCAAGATACATTAGACATTGTTACTTAATAAATCAAAACCTTTGCCGACCTCAGATTATTTTCCAATTACTATCTAAGCACTCATCAATGATAAAAATCAGACCAGTCATTCTTACTCTCCTTTTCATTCAAATTTATTCGTCAGTCACAGCTCAGGAAATATCTAAAGATACTTTATCTATTGATGAAGTGGTAGTCACCGGTACTCGCAATGCTGTTGATGTACGACATCTTCCTATGAGTGTATCGGTCATTCACCGCCAACAGATAGAACATCGTTATGAACCATCTTTGCTTCCATTATTGACAGAAGAAATTCCCGGACTTTTTACGACAGCGCGCGGAGTGTTGGGTTATGGCGTTGCCAATGGTGGCTCTGGGGGAATGAGCATGAGAGGTATTGGTGGCAGCCCTACGACCGGAATGTTGGTATTGATTGACGGACATCCGCAATATATGGGACTTATGGGACATCCGATTGCCGACGCTTATCAGTCAATGCTTGCCGAAAAAGTCGAGGTCGTACGGGGTCCGGCATCTGTACTTTACGGCTCTAATGCCATGGGTGGAGTCATCAACATTTTGACAGCCAAACTTTACGAAAATGGATTTAACAACAATATCCGTGTAGGATATGGCTCTTTTAATACCTTGACTACCGAAGCAAGCAGCAGATTCAAACATAATAAACTTTCCGCAACAATCACGGGTTCATATAACCGTACTGACGGACACCGCGAACGTATGGACTTTGAACAATATGGCGGCTATGCAAAAGTAGGATACGATTTTTCAAATCATTGGAATGTTTTTGCAGACATCAACATTACCCACTTTAATGCCTCGAATCCGGGAACGGTAGAGCGTCCTATTTATGACAACGACTCTCGCATTACCCGTGGTATGACTTCATTCTCTTTAGAAAACAACTACGAACGTACTTCGGGAGCATTCAAGTTTTTTTATAACTGGGGAAAACATAATATCAATGACGGCTATTATGATGACGGAACACCAAAAGATTTCCTCTTTAATTCTAAAGACAATATGTTTGGAGTTACATTGTATCAAAGCATATCTTTATTTACAGGGAATCGCTTGACGGCAGGATTCGATTATCAGCAATTTGGCGGTACTGCATGGAATGCTTACAACAACGGAACAACAACAGATATTGCCGATAAAACAGAGAATAACCTTGCAGGATATATTGATTTTCGACAATCTATCGGTCGTATGATTACGCTTGATGCAGGATTACGATTTGACCACCATTCTGTCGCAGGTAACCACTGGATACCACAAATCGGAGCATCGGTCTATCCTGTAAAAAACGGAGAAATCAAAGTGCTGGCAAGTCGCGGCTTTCGCAATCCTACGATTCGGGAAATGTACATGTTTCCACCGCAGAATTCTAATCTTAAATCAGAAAGTCTTTGGAATTACGAACTGTCATGGTCTCAGCGGTTGCTGGAACGACAATTGTCTTATGGAGTAAACCTGTTTTACATCAATGGAAGTAATATGATTCAAACAGTGCCGGTAGAGGGTCGCCCAATGAATATTAACACCGGTAAAGTGGAGAATTGGGGAGTAGAGTTATCGGCAAATTACAGAATTAATGCCATGTTTAATGTTGCAGTAAATTACAGTTACCTTAATATGCAATATGCTGTTGTTGCAGCACCGGAGCACAAACTTTATGCAGGGTTACATTTTACAAAAAATCGCTGGACTGCATCTACCGGGCTACAATATGTCAACGGACTTTACACTGCCGTTGCAGACAATGCTACGATTCAAGAGAATTTTCTGCTCTGGAACATTCGCGGAAGTTTTAGGGTTGTCAAGTGGCTGGAACTCTATCTTAAAGGAGAAAACCTTCTCCATCAAAAATATGCCATCAATTTAGGATTTCCTATGCCCGGCATTACGGTTATGGGTGGCATCAACGTAATTTTGAACATGTAGGTAAAGAGTGCCGTCTATAATAGAAAGAATCTGTACGACTGTTCCACTGTTCGGTTCTTATCCTTCATAAACCCAAATTACTATCCAATGATACTCAAACAAAATTGGTTTGTGAAAATTTTAAGGCAACCATAGTATTTTACAACAATGCAGGCTAACGTTTTCAATACATTTTGTTTTCGCAAACCCATTCTTTTTGCGCATAACTTTAGTAAAATGACAACAACCTCTATATTTTACAACCTTATTGAATGATTCATTTTGAAAGTTTTTGAGATACTATATTTTCGTCCACAGGGTGAAACCCTATTCGGCAGAATTAGTCAAAAAGAAAATAAAATCTTACCACCCAAAATTTTTCTTACCCCATAAATGTTATTATCTTTGCACTTCACTTTTTTATATTTGGGGTTATGAAAATATTTCTGAAGATTCTTAAAATTTTCGGTATTACCGTTGGTTCACTCTTTGTTTTGTTACTCATACTGCCTTTTATTTTCAAAAAACCTATCGAAAAAATCGTCAAGCAGGAAATCAACAACATGGTTGATGCTTATGTTGATTACGGCGATTTTTCGTTATCTTTCATTCGTAATTTCCCACAACTCAATATTTCTTTAGAGAATCTTAGTGTTGTGGGAAAAAATCACTTTGAAGGAGACACCTTACTTGCCATCAAAGAATTTTCTGTCGCCGTAGATATAATGAAAGCCATCAACGGCGAAATATCAGTAAATTCAATTTTAATAGATAAACCTTACATTCACGGTATTCAAGATTCTCTGAAGGCCAATTGGGACATCATGCTTAGCGATACAACAAAAGTTGCGGTAGTAGATACTGCTGTTGTGGCAGAAGCACCGCAAGATACTGTGGCTTCTTCCTTCAAATTAGCATTAGAATCTTTTATTATTCGGAATGCTGTGATTAAATATGACGATATTCCCGGTAAAATGTCGGCAGTGATTGACAATTTCAATCTTTCTTTGAGAGGAAATATGACCGGTGATATTACGGAATTATCTCTTAAAACGTCGATAGAAAAGTTGATGTTTTCGATGGATAATGTACGTTATGCCAACAATATCAGATTTTCTTTTGAAAGTGATATAGAAGCCGACCTTACACAAAACATCTATACTTTGGCAGAAAACACGTTAGACATTAACGGACTTATCTTGAATGTTAACGGCTCTGTAGCCCTAAAAGAAAAATCAACGTACGTTGATTTGGGAATTGTAACACCGAGTACAGATTTTAAAACCGTATTAAATTTATTGCCGCCGCCGCTGAAAAAAGATTTGGCAAACATTAAAACGTCAGGAAACTTTGGATTGAAGATTACCGCAAAAGGTGATTATGTAGATACAGAGCATCTTCCGCAGTTCGACTTGTTGTTTTTTATAGAAAACGGATTTTTACAATATCCTGACTTACCCAAATCTATAAAAAATATAGGACTGAAATTACATGTCTTTAATCCGGGTAAAAATGTAGATGCTACGACCGTAGATTTATCGAAATTTCATTTTGAGTTAGGAGAAAATCCATTTGATATTACCGCTTTTTATCATCAACCCGATGTTCGTACAACCTTGAAAGGTGTATTAGACATTCAGTCTTTAAAAGAGGCTATCCCGATGGAAAGTATGAACGTCAGTGGCATTCTCTCTTTAGACTTTAAACTCTCCACCACCCTTACGGCGATTGAAAAAGAAGACTACGAGAATATCGAAGCATTAGGAAATATAGGACTACAAACATTTTCTTTTGTTGATAAAACGATTGTTCCTTATGCTGTTGAAATCCCTAAAGCCGAATTGTCCGTATCTCCAAAATATCTATCCATAAACACCTTGCAATGTAAGATTGACAAAAGTGATTTTACGTTACAGGGAAAAATAGAGCAATATCTATCTTATGTACTTAAAGACGGAACACTGAAAGGAACATTATCTCACCAGTCAAAACTGATTGATGCTAATTTCTTTTTAGCCGATGACGGAACTTCAAAGCCTGTGGAAAGTCAGCCGGAAATAAAAGATACAGTAAAAGCAACCGGAAGTGAAGAGGGTATTGATATTCCTAAAAATTTAGACCTGACTTTTGTTACACAAATCGGAAATTTGTTGTACGACAAAATGGATATTAAAAATGTGTATGGAAAAGTGATGGTAAAAAACGGCAAAGCCTATCTCGACAATTTGAAATTAGGGTTATGTGAAGGACAAATCAACATTAGTGGCGAATTTGACCCTACACAGAAAAAAGAACCTAAAGCCGATTTAAAACTCAATCTTCAAAACATCGACATTCAAAGTCTGACCAATTCCTTGAGTTTTATAGACAGTCTGTTTCCAATTGCCAAAAAGACTTACGGCCAATTATCATTCAGTATGAGTGTCAACACCGGTTTAACTCCCGACTTGTCGCCAATCTTTAAAACATTGAACAGTACAGGAAGTCTGTCGACGCAAAATATTGCCTTAAAGGGCGCTGAGTTTCAAAATAAACTGTCGGAAACTTTGAAAAATGAAAAATATAAAGAATGTAACATTACTGATTTATCGGCAAAGTTTAAAATTAAAGACGGCAATATAGAGTTTGAACCTTTTAAGGTGAAAACATTAGGAAAAGAATTGACGGTTACGGCAAAACAAAGTTTGGATTTAATTACCGACGTAAAAATCAATTTACCCGTTTCCCGTAAAGAACTTAATTCAATCATTGGCATCAGCGGAATAAAAATTAATGAAAACGGAGCAGATATTCCTGTATCTATTCTAATACAAGGAGAAACAATGAAAGCTAAAGTTTCTATAGGCTTAGAAGATGCTAAAAAAGCGTTGTTAGGTAGTGCAGGAGATATTGCCAAAGAAAAGTTGGAAGAAGCCAAAACTCAAGCCATAGAAAAAGCCAAAGAAGTAGCAACCGAGAAAATTGAAGAGGTAAAACAAAAAGCGGCAGAAGAAGTGCAAAAGCAAACCGAAGTAGTGAAAGAGAAAGCGGCAGATGAGGCTAAAAAAGCAATAGGTAATATTTTGAAGCGGTAAGAAATTAAAATGCCAAATCTTTATTTCATAGCAGGTTGGAAAACATCAGTTTTTTCAAATGCTTTACAATAAATTATTGTAAAAGGATATTGAGATTGAGTAGAACTAAAAAGGAATATACATTATTATACAAAAATATCTATCAAAAATTAATTAAAATCATCATGAAAAATGTAGTTTACGTGTTATTAGGATTCCTGATTATCTCCGGTTGTGTTTCTCAAAAGAAATATGATCAGTTGAAGTACGAAGAGTTATTATGTAAAGACCAAAATGAAAAGGGAGCCATAGAGAGAGGTGAATTAATGGAAAAAATAAATAATTTAGACTCTGCCAACAATCTATTAAAAAGTGAAATAAGTGATTTGAAAAATAAAATCAAAGCCCTACAAGACAAAGAAAAAAACTTGCAGAAACAGAATCAGGATCTCACATTATCTCGAGAGTTATTACAAAAAGGAAGTAAAGATGAAATTGACAAGTTGATGAAAATGTTATCTGACAAAGAGCGACGTTTGGAGGAATTGGAGAATGAATTAAATCAGCGTAAAGCGGAACTGGAACGTAAAAATAGAGACTTAATTGCTCTGCAACAAGCAATGGCTCGTAAAGATTCTATTACTCAAGCCTTACGTAAAAAAGTACAAGATGCTTTATTGCCTTTTGAAGGACAGGGACTTAAAATTCACATGAAAGAGGGTAAAGTTTACGTATCACTTGATGAGCAACTCTTGTTTGCGTCGGGTAGTGCCGAAATTGGAAAGCGAGGACAAGATGCAATTACCAATTTAGGGAATGTATTGGCGCAAAATCCGGACATCAACATTTTGATTGAAGGACATACGGACGATATTCCCTATCGCGGCACAGGTCAACTCTTAGATAACTGGGATTTAAGTGTCAAACGAGCAACCTCAGTAGTACGTATTTTAACCAAAAATCCAAGCATTGCCACCAATCGAATTGTTGCTGCTGGTAGAGCCGATTCTTCTCCATTAGAAACTGCAAAAACAGCAGAAGCAAGAAAAATTAACCGCCGTATTGAAGTTATTCTCACACCCAAATTAGAAGAATTACTACAACTTTTAGATCAATAAATCAATGTTACAAGCCATTATCTGGGATATTGACCCTACGATTGTTCATATAGGACCTATTGAGTTACGGTATTATGGACTTTTGTTTGTCGCTGGACTAATTTTAAGTTACTATCTTTTTGTCTGGATTTTCAAGCAAGAACGTTTACCTCAAACATTTTTAGATAAATTATTGATTTGGGCAATCGTATCTACTGTAGTAGGATTACGGTTAGGGCATTGCTTGTTTTACGAACCTGAATATTACTTAAGTCATCCTTGGGAAATTTTAATGATATGGAAAGGCGGATTAGCCAGCCATGGTGCTGCCATTGGAGTACCCTTGGGGTTATATATTTTTTGTAGAAAGTATAAAACCAACTTTTTATGGTTATTGGATAGAATTGTTATGGCTGTGGCTATTGTCGGAACCTTTGTTCGTATTGGTAATTTGATGAACAGTGAAATTATCGGAGAACCGACAAATCAACCTTGGGGTTTTGTTTTTACACAGTTAAAAGTTGGCGGAGATGTTCCAAGACATCCTTCTCAAATTTATGAGTCGTTGTTTTGTATCCTTCTTTTTTTCTTATTGTTCTATATCTATAAGAAGGTTCCTAAACTCAAGAATAAGCATGGATTTATGTTTGGATTGTTTATGGCTTTATTGTTTATTTTCAGATTTTGCATTGAGTTTTTAAAAGAGCCGCAAACCGAGTGGGAAAAGAATTTACCGATAGATATGGGGCAAATATTGAGTATTCCGTTTATTCTGTTGGGGACTTTTTTAGTTGTATATGCTCTTTTAAGACCAGTTAAAGCGTCTGCAATTGTTGACAAGCAAGTACTCAAGAAATTTGAAAGCATAAAAAAATAAATATTTTACACATTAAATTATATTTCAACCATGAAAAATTTTGAAAAAAGACATGAGAAAATTCCTGTAAATATTTTTTCAGATTCAAAAGACGGAGCAGTATTGGTGGCTCGTCAAATTTCGTCGATTATTCGGCACAATAATAACCAAAATCGCCAGACTATTTTAGGAATAAGTGTTGGTTCTTCACCCATTCTGGTGTACGAAGAATTAGTGAACATTCATCAAAAAGAAGGTTTAGACTTTGAAAACACTATCTTCTTTAATACAGAAGAATATTTTCCGATGAGTCAGTCTGATTTGCAAAGTCATTATAAATTTTTGGAAGAATATCTTTTCTTACACATCAACGTAAAAAAAGAAAATATTCATTATTTAGACGGTAGTTTATCTAAAAATGAAGTAACCGGATTTTGTCAGAATTTTGACAATCAGATAGAAAAACTTGGAGGATTAGATTTTTTATTATTGAGCGATAACAGATTGGGGGCTAATGAACCGGGTACTCCCTATAATTCGGGTACTCGCCTAATTACAATGAATCACAGTTCACGCATAAGTGCAGCCAGCGAATTTTATGGAGTTGAAAATGTTCCTAAGTATGCTTTGAGTATGGGAATTTCAGCCATGTTATCGGCACGACAAATTGTAGTTTTGGCTTGGGGAGAAGGCGCCGCAAAAGGCATAAAAAAAACCATTGAAGGTAATATTGATGAACAAAATATTACCTCTTATTTGCAACAACATAAAAATGTATCTTATTACATTGACGAAGCAGCTTCTGCTGAATTAACTCGTATTAAAACACCTTGGTTGACGGGTAGTTGTGAGTGGAGCAATCCTAAATTAGTGAGAAAATCTGTTTTTTGGTTATGTACAAAACTCAACAAACCTATATTAAAACTGACAGATCGTGATTATAATGATAATGGTATGAGTGACTTAGTTACAGAGCAAGGGCCTGCCAATAAAATTAATATCCGCGTTTTTAATGAACTACAGCACACGATTACCGGATGGCCCGGAGGAAAACCCAATGCCGACGACAGTACACGTCCGGAACGTGCTACTCCTTATCCAAAACGTGTTGTAGTATTCAGCCCACACCCTGACGATGATGTAATTTCAATGGGTGGTACATTAGCCAGACTTTCAGAACATGGTCATGAAGTTCATGTCGCTTACCAAGTATCGGGAAATATTGCCGTATTTGACCATGATGTTGTACGATTTTTAGATTTTGCACGTGACAATGCAAAAATCAACGGATTAGATGTCAAAAAAGCTCAGGAAACGTATGAGAAAATTGCATCTATTATTAAAAATAAAAAATCAGGAGAAGTTGACGCACCAGAAGTACAACAAATTAAAGCAGCAATAAGACGTGGCGAAGCCAAAGCTGCATGTCGTTATATCCATATCCCCGAAGAAAAAATTCATTTTTTGGATATGCCATTCTATGAAACAGGAGCGGTAAAAAAGAAACCTATTGGAAAGGAGGATATTCAAATTATTGCAAATTTACTCAATAAGGTAAAACCTCATCAGGTTTTTGCTGCCGGCGATTTATCTGACCCTCATGGAACTCACCGTGTATGTTTTCAGGCAATTGTAGAAGCATTACGATTATTAAAAAATGAAGAATGGATGAAAGATTGCAGGGTTTGGCTTTACCGGGGTGCTTGGCAAGAGTGGGACGTTGCAGACGTTGATATGGCAGTACCTTTAAGCCCGGAAGAGGTGAATATTAAACGTGAAGCGATATTTAAACACCAATCTCAAAAAGACAGACCACTATTTCCCGGATCAGATGCCCGAGAATTTTGGTTACGTGCAGAAGAGCGTAATCATGCTACAGCAATAATGTATGATAAGTTAGGAATGGCCGAGTATCAGGCGATAGAACTTTTTGTTCGGTACACCATATAACTTGCCTAAAGAGGTTTTTTAGTACGTCATAAAATATGATGGATAGTTGATGATTTTGTCGAAATAGATGCAATACTCTTTTTCGACAATTTCTTTATAAGCCTCTATAAACCCATTATAGACATTGTTTCCTTTGGCATTAAAATGCAGCAATAAAATATCTCCGTGGCGAGCATGAAGTATTTTTTGTTTAATTATTTCTTTTGGAAATGATGCTCCTGCATCGGCAGCAACACTGTAACCCATAACTTTATATCCCATTTTCTCAATTCCACATATTGCTTGTTGGTCAGAAAATGCAGTACCGGGTCGAAAAAATACAGATTTTTTCCCAAATACTTTACAAATTGCACTATCTGCCATCATCACTTCAGCAACTAATTCTTGATAATTATGTGTTCCTTCAATTCCATAAACCTTACATCCACAAACACTTGCGGGTCGATGTAAAGTTCCATGATTTTGAATATCAAAAAGAGAAAGGTGTTTTTGTAGCAATGCCACTGCTTGAGGCTCATTGGCAATCCACTGAGCCGTAACAAAAAGAGTGGCTTTAATTTGGTTATTAATGAGAAATTGTATCAAATTAACATCGAAACCAGAAATACAAGCATCCAAAGTAAGAAAAACGGTTTTACACGTATCAAAAGGTGGTGAAATAATTTTGTAAACCGTCCCCTTAGTTTTTTCTGAGCATATTATTTCTTTGTCTGTTTTACAACATTGCTGCAATTGCTCTGCCTTGTTTCTTTGTTCTTGATTGGGCACTCTATAATATATTTTCACTTTCTTTGACGAATGACTTTGGGCTGAGAGCACTGTGAACAACAAGAAACAACATGGAATTAGAATACAATAACGTTTCATATATTACAAGGAATTTATCCCTATCTAATTTATTGATAATTAATTTTTATATAAAAATCTTTTAATACTTCGTTTCGGTGTTTTTTCAAATTCTTCAGGCATGACTTGAAATTTATATATTTGACAATATTTGGGGAGTGCATCATTGATGATTCCCTTATTTTTTGCCATCACATCTTCTACTTTTAATCCGGCAATCTCTAAGGTTTCAAATTCGGGAAATACTAAAGCAACTAACTTTCCATTTCGCTCGACAATCAAAGATTCATTTACATAAGGTAAGTTGTTCACTAAATCCTCAATCTCTTCCGGGTATATATTTTGTCCTGAAGGCCCTAAAATCATATTCTTACTCCTTCCTTTAATATAGAGATATCCGTCTTTATCCATTAATCCTAAATCTCCTGTACGCATCCAACCATCAGGTGTTAGAGTTGTGCTTGTGGCTTCCGGGTTTTTGTAGTAACCCAACATTACATTCTCACCTTTGACCAATATTTCTCCGACAATTTTTTCGGGATCCGGAGAGTCAATTTTTATTTCCATTCTTGGAGCCGCTACACCACAAGATCCTAAGCGAGTTTCTTTGTAGTCAACATAAGAAATGATTGGTCCACACTCTGTCATGCCATAACCGACAGTATATTCAAAACCTATTTTACGAAAAAACTTTTCGGCTTCATGGCTAAATGGAGCACCTCCGATAATAACTTCATAAAAATTATCACCAAATATATGACGCATTTTATTGTAAATCTTTTTTAAAATAGCTTTATCGATTACCGGCAATGATAATAATGCTTTGAGAAGTGGTTTGGAAATTTCCGGAAGTATCTGCTTTTTGTAGATTTTTTCAATAATCATGGGAACAGCAATAACAACACAAGGGCGAAGTGTACTCATGGCTTCCAGAATAATTTTTGGAGTAGGAAGACGGGTTAAAAAACAAACTTGACAACCAATGAAAAATTCGTATAAGAATTGAAATAACATTCCATAAGCATGTGCCATAGGCAACATACAAATCACCTTTGACCCAACCTGAAATGTTAGTTTTTCACCGGCAAATTTACAATTTGACATAATACTTCGATAAGGGAGCATAACACCTTTAGAAAAACCGGTTGTTCCTGAAGTATAATTCAATACGACCAAATCGTCAGGGCTTTTTTCTGCTTCAAAATGTAAATCTTCAGCCCTGAAGTTTTTAGGGTATTTTATGCCAAATAGTTTATTGAGTTGTTCTCTGACGTCAATAATATTGCTGTCCTTAGCATGTAATATTGAAAAATCATCAATTTGTAAAATAAGATCTAAGTTTGGCATTTCAACTTCATTCAAAGTTTCCCAAATACTATGTGAAACACATAAGATTCGAGAGTCAGAATGATTGACAATATGATGAATACTATCCGGCTTAAATTCATGTAAAATAGGGACCACAACGGCTCCATAAGAAACAGTTGCTAAAAATAACATTCCCCAATTTGCGGTATTACGTCCACACAATGCAATTTTATCTCCATGTTTGATGCTGCACCTTTCAAATAAAATATGCATTTTGGCAATGCGTCGGGCAATATCTTTGTAATGATAGATTGACCCTTGGTGGTCAGACAATGATGGATAATCCCAGTATTGCTGCATTGCTTCTTGTATTGATAGAATGAGACTATGGTTCATGGATAAATAATTTTGATTAGTAGTTTAAAACATTTCGTCAATTCTCTTATCTGATTTTAACAAAGAAATTATATAGTGATTGACAGGATACTGTAATAATTTCTCTATTAAATTTTAATATATGAAAGAATTGATGAAGTTAGAAAAATGCAAAAGTATAAAATCTTTTGAAAGAATTTAATGTTGAAATTTATTTTAGAAAATATTATTATAGGTAAATATTTGCTTTCAACACTTTCATTTCTTGTAGAGAGAAGGCGGCTTAATTTCAGTTGTGAAGTGTTAAAAAATAAAATCAGTAATATATTTCAATCTTTATGTCATGAATTGTTAGATAAAATGACTTATCTTTGTGGGTTATCAGACTTAACATTATGGTAGAAAATTTAATACAAACGCTATTTTATACAAATACCCGCATTATTATTCCCAACTTTGGAGCATTTCTTCCTAATGGATTTGATGAATACGGGAATTGTAAATTTATTTTTAGTCCTAATCTTAAATTTAATGATGGTTTTTTGATTAGACAATTGGTAGAGGGACGAAATGTAAGTTATGCTGATGCGCAAGTACAAATTGAGCATTTTGTAAACAATGTACAAAATGAATTACACTCAAAAAGAGTGGCTTTATTAGCAGGCTTTGGAGGTTTTTTTTATGATAATAAAAACGTACTACACTTTTTATTTGAAAAAGATATAGTTACTGCCAATGATAAAATAAGACACATTATAGAAAAAGAAAGTCGAGGCGAATTAATGGATATAAGGTTGGACGAGTTTGTTTTATCTTGCAATAAAACAGCAAGTGACCCATCTCCTATGATCTATAACGCATCTTCACCTATAGATAGTAGTAAAACTACTGTAGAAAATATTGAGATTCCCAATCAATCCCATACAGCAGAAATAGTAAAAACGCAATCTGTAAATGACATTTCTTTACAAAATGATTTTTTTCACTTAAACACTCCGCCTTCAGATACTCACAGTTTTGAGGTTGAAGAACAATTACGAAAAGTAAAAGAAGTTGAGTTATTACAAAAAAAATTAGAGGAGTTAGAAAAAGCAAAGAGCACATATTTGGAAAAAATCAAAAAAGAAGAGGAAGAACGTTTGGCTCTTTTAACACAACAAAAAAAAGAGGAGGAGCGTTTATTTGTTTTAGAGCAAGAAAAAAAAGAGAAAGAACGTTTAGCACTTTTGGCTCAACAAAAGAAAGAGGAAATTATTGTTGAAAAAAGAGTCGAAAAACCGTCTTCCAGCAGCGACATAAAGGCAACTTGGAATGCCAAAGAAAAGTCGGTTACAACTCCAATTGAAACTCCTACACCAATAGAAACACAACAAATAGAAAATACAATTAGTCAAAGCCAAGAAGTACCTAAATCTTGGTTAAAAGTAAAACCTACAACAAATAATAATGTAGAACAAATATTCGCCTATCGTGGCAGAGCCAATAGAAAACGGCGAGATATGTTACCCATAATTCTCATTACACTATTATTGCTTGTTATTTTTAGCACAGCAGGTTTTTTGTACTTTAAAGAAGAAATTACTGAAAGATTTTTTACAAATAAAACCCACAAATCATCACCAAACACATCCGATGTTCTTGATTTGAGTACAACTTCCATGAAAACATATCATGTTGTTGTGAAAAGTTTTACTAAAAAGACTGATGCGCAGCGTTATTTACAGGCTTTAAAAAAGAAGAATCCCAATATTAATCCGCAAATTATACCACAGCCGGGAAATTTATACCTTGTAAGCATTTATAACTATCGTAATGAAAGAGATGCAGATGCAGCAATTGCAAAATTGAGACAAACAATTCCTGAAGTAAAGAAAATTGTACAAAATTAGTATGTCATGTTTTTGAGAAGACAAACTCTATATTTGTTGATTTTAATTGCTGTTTTTGTTGCAATTTTGGTTATGCCGGTTGCTGTATTCATGGATATAAATACAGGCAAAGAAATACTCATCTCAGTTCATCATTTTTTTATTACGCAAATATTATCTTTTCTTCTCTTAATTCTTGCAGTAACAACTCTATTGATGTTTAAAAAAAGAACCTTACAAGGTCGCATTACTGTTTTTATGATGATAGTTTGTGTCGCGCTACAAATTATTTTACCCATACTGCTTCATTTAAGTTCTACGGAAACAATGTCTGTTCGTTATGAAATAGTTTTTGTTACTCCGATTATCGCTGCATTACTTGCTTATTTAACTTTTCGACGTATTACCCGAGATGAAATTATCGAAAAAATTATCGAATTTAAAAAGTTTGACAACTCCAAAAATTGATGATAGAAAGTCGTTAAAAGTTGGAGATAAAGTCCGATTTTTGAACGATGTGGGCGGCGGAATAATTTCAAAAATTGAGGGCAATATGGTCATTGTTACAAGTCCCGAAAATTTTGATATTCCTGTCAATGTCAATGAAGTAGTCGTGATTGAAAAATCTCAGATAGAAGTCTTAGATGAAGATCAATTGCAACCTCCCTTCATTGAGGAAAATTTTGACGAACAAAAAGAGTACGAAACAATATTAAAACCCGTACTTTCTGCTAAAGAAGACGGAAAAAGCAATAGGTTAAACTTTTCAATAGTTATCGGAAAAAATCCTAATTCAATCAATGGTTATTTCGATATTTACATTTTGTCTGAATGTGATTTTCAAGCATTTTATACTGTCGGATTTCTAAATAACAAGCATCAGGTTGATTTACTGGCTCACGGAGATATAGGAAGTCAAAAAAGTAAGCATGTTATCTCTTTACCTGATGTAAAATTTCGCTCCGAGAAAAAAATATATTGTACTGTTTTACCTTTTAAAAACATTACTTACACTCCGCAAAGTTTACATCATGTAACTTTGAACTGCCATCCTGTAGATTTTTTTAAGCCGCAATCATTTATCAACCATGCAGCATTCTCTTTTCCTGTAATGGTTTTACCTATTGTTACAACATCTGAAAATCCTCTGAAAGATTGGATTACTCAAAGTCAAAATCAAGAAATTGAAAAAACAAAGAAAGAGGTTCAACAGGCCATCCCCAAAGTCAAGAAGAACATTTCAGAAATTGAAGAATATGATTTGCATATTGAGGAATTGGTCGATTATCCTGAAAAATTGGAGCAGTTTGAAAAATTGAATATACAAATACGAAAGTTTACGCAGATTTTAGAACAAGCAATTCTTGAACGTACCCATAAAAAAATTGTATTTATTCATGGTGTAGGAAGCGGAAAATTAAAATCAGAAATCAGAAACTATATAGATACACATTATCCTAATATTTTTTATGATGATGCTCCTTATCAACAATACGGATTAGGAGCAACCATTGTACACATTAAATAAAATGTAATGATAAAGATTGAAAGTTTACATAAAACATATTTTTCAGCAGCACCCCTACATGTCCTCAAAGGAATTAATCTTTCTATTGAAGAAGGTGAGTTTGTTTCTATTATGGGCTCTTCCGGCTCCGGAAAATCAACGTTGTTGAATATATTAGGAATTTTGGACAATTATGATGAGGGAAATTATTTTTTGGATAATACGCTCATCAAAAACTTATCTGAAACTAAAGCGGCACATTATCGTAACCATTTTATCGGATTTATTTTTCAATCCTTTAATCTTATATCGTTTAAAAACGCGATGGAAAACGTAGCTCTGCCTTTGTATTATCAAAATATCAGTCGTAAAAAACGTAATATTTTGGCAATGGAATATTTAGATAAGTTAGGGTTAAAAGAATGGGCTACGCATCTTCCCAATGAATTATCGGGAGGACAAAAGCAAAGAGTAGCCATTGCTCGTTCACTGATTACCAATCCACGAATTTTGTTGGCAGACGAACCTACAGGAGCTTTAGACAGTAAAACATCTGAGGAAGTGATGCAAATTCTAACGGAAGTAAATCGGACAGGAAAAACATTAATTGTGGTAACCCATGAATCGGGAATCGCCGAACGTACTCAAAAAATCATTAGACTTAAAGATGGAGTTATTGACAGTATTGAAATAAATGACCCGACAAAAAAAGTTTGGAACAAAGAAATTAAGTAAATATAAGTTATGAAGTGTGAACTGAAATACACTCACAGAAATTCATACTTGATAGTTTATAATTCATAACTCATCCTTGATAATATCATGTTTGATACTTGGCAAGAAATATTGACCACCATGCGTAAGAACAAATTACGCACGATATTGACAGGATTCTCTATATCTTGGGGGATTTTTCTGTTAATTATTTTATTGGCTTCCGGCAATGGATTACGCAATGGCGTAATGTCAAACTTTGGAGACCGAGCAAAAAATATGGTGTCCGTATATCCGGGCTATACCTCAAAAGCCTACGCCGGATACCAAAGAGGACGTCAAATTAAATTTGATTATCAAGACATAGAAATGCTTGAAAATCGGACTACAAATGTCGATAAAGTAACTTCTACAGTTTATATGTCCGGATTGTTTTCCTATAAGAATCAGTATGGAAATTATCAAATACAGGGATTAACCCCCATTGCATTGATTACGGAAGGAATAAAAATAATGCCGGGAAAGGGTAGATTTATTAACGACCTGGACATTCAGGAGCGACGCAAAGTTGTTGTGCTTGAAAAAAAGCATGTCGATGAATTGTTTGGACAAGAAAATCCGATAGGACAATATATTAACATTTCGCAACTACGATTTCTAATCATTGGAGTTTATGAGCATCGAAATCCCAATCGTGATGCTCAGGCTTTTATTCCTCTTACTTCAGCCACGGCAATTTACAGTCTATACTACTACAACAAACTCCAGTTTACGGTCAACAATCTTGAAACAACAGAAGCCAATAATGATTATAAAAAGATGTTACGTAAACAATTTGCTGCATTACATGAGTTTTCGGCAGACGATGAGTCGGCAATTTGGATATGGAGTAACATGGAAGAATTTGTGCAAGCCATGGGGATATTCAACAGTATTACCTTTTTTCTTTGGATTATTGGAATTTCAACTCTGGTGGTCGGAGTTGTCGGCGTTAGCAATATTATGCTGATTACGGTCAAAGAACGTACCAGAGAATTTGGTGTCCGCAAGGCTCTCGGAGCATCGCCATATTCTATTCTCAGACTGATACTACTTGAATCTTTAGTCATCACTACTATTTTCGGATATATCGGCATGGTTGCCGGAATTGGCCTTACAGAACTTTTCAATAGTGCCCTATCGGCAGGAGGAGGACAGTCTGACATGACCCTGTTCAAAAATCCTACGATTGATACAAGTATAGCATTGGGAGCAATGTTATTATTGGTCATTTCTGGGTTAATTGCAGGCTATATTCCTGCCCTGAAAGCCGTAAAAGTAAGACCGATAGAAGCACTTAGATACGAGTAAGCATATTCTGCTATGAAGTTAGAATAAATATTTAACACAACATATTAATCATGCAACAGCATAAACATTTCACAGGCTTAACAGATGAGCAAGTTATTGAAAGCCGTAAAAAGTACGGACAAAACATACTTACACCTCCGGCCAAAGAACCTCTATGGAAACTTTTTTTAGAAAAACTTTCAGACCCTATCATTAAAATTCTATTGGTTGCCTTATTAGCATCCTTTGGAATTGCATTTTATGAACTTTATCACGGAGAGCCACTGTCTGTTTTTCTTGAGCCCGCAGGTATTTTTATCGCTGTAACTTTAGCTACAGTCATAGGATTTTACTTTGAAGTAAGTGCAAATAAAAAGTTTGAAATACTCAATCAGATTAATGATGACACGGCAATCAAAGTAATTCGTAACGGTAATGTTACCGAAGTGCCTAAGAAAGATGTTGTGGTGGGTGATATTGTGATTTTAAATACCGGAGAAGAAATACCTGCTGATGGGATATTACAGGAAGCCATCTCTTTACAAATCAACGAATCTACCTTAACAGGAGAGCCGATAATCAAAAAATCTACCGACGAACGTGAGTTTAAGAAAGATGCTACTTATCCTACAAACCATGTTTACAAAGGAACAACGGTGGTAGAGGGTAACGGAATTATGGAAGTAATCGCCGTAGGAGACAGTACGGAATATGGAAAGGTTTATGTTGCATCACAAATTGACAATTCTGTAAAAACACCACTAAACTTACAACTCAACAGATTAGGACATCTCATTACCATTGCAAGTTACGTCATTGCCTCTGTGATTGTTGCAGCAAGACTCATTCTTTATTTTGGAGAAATAACCTATCCTATTGATTGGATTGATGCTGCCGGATATATTTTACATACAATCATGATTGCCGTAACGTTAATTGTAGTATCGGTTCCCGAAGGGTTACCCATGAGTGTTACCTTAAGTTTGGCTTTAAGTATGAGACGAATGCTTAAGGCTAACAATCTTGTACGTAAAATGCACGCTTGTGAAACAATGGGAGCAGCAACTGTTATTTGTACTGACAAAACAGGAACGCTGACACAAAATCAAATGAGAATTTATGCGTCGAACTTTTTTGCTTTACAAGACCAAAAACTTTCTGACAATACAGTATCAAACCTCATTAAAGAAAGTATTGCCGTAAACTCTACCGCATTTTTAGACCACTCTGACCCGCAAAAGATTAAAACACTTGGCAATCCTACAGAAGCAGCATTGTTATTATGGTTGCACAGCCAGCATACAGACTATCTCAAAATTCGTGAAGCGGCGACCATCATAGAGCAGTTGCCATTTACGACCGAGCGTAAATATATGGCAACAGTTATCCATTCTCCAGCATTGCAAAAAAGTATATTATACGTCAAAGGAGCACCCGAAGTAGTACTCTCTCTCTCGAAAAGTATTCAAAAAGAGCAGGAAACCACCATACCTGTAGAGCAGGAACGAAGCACTATCGAGCAACAACTGTTGACCTATCAGGGACAAGCCATGCGAACACTTGGATTTGCTTATAGAATAATCGATAAAGATACTCAGGTTTTCAAAGAGCAAAAGTTAATCCTGACAGACCTTACTTATTTGGGAATTGTTGCCATCGCAGACCCTGTCAGAAGTGATGTTCCTGAGGCTATAAAAAGTTGTATGGATGCCGGAATCAGCGTCAAGATTGTAACCGGAGATACTCCCGGAACTGCCAAAGAGATAGGACGGCAAATAGGATTGTGGACAGAAAATGATACTGACCGTAATCATATTACCGGAATAGAATTTGCCGAAATGTCTGATGAAAAGTTGTTAGAACGTATTCTTGACCTCAAAATAATGTCCAGAGCAAGACCCATGGATAAAGAACGTTTAGTAAGACTGTTACAGTCCAAAAATCAGGTAGTTGCAGTAACCGGCGATGGCACAAACGATGCTCCGGCATTAAATGCGGCACAAATAGGATTATCTATGGGAGACGGTACAACGGTTGCAAAAGAAGCTTCGGCAATTACAATCTTAGATAATTCTTTCCACAGCATTACGCAGGCGGTCATGTGGGGAAGGTCGCTTTATCAGAATATCCAGCGATTTTTGGTATTTCAAATGACCATCAATGTTGCCGCCTGTTTAATTGTAATGATTGGCTCGTTTTTAGGAACAACCTCACCTTTAACCGTTACACAAATGCTGTGGGTGAACATCATCATGGATACTTTTGCGGCATTAGCGCTGGCATCATTGCCACCCAACCAAAGCGTCATGAAACGTAAACCCAGAAAAACATCTGACCATATTATTACGAAGAAAATGGCATGGCAAATTGTAGGTATGGGGCTCTTCTTTGTAGTAATACTTTTTGGGCTGTTGCAATATTTTAAGGAAGCCGAAATTACCTCTTTAACACAATTCCGCTTTACAGACTTCTGTAGAAGTTATTTTGACTTTTCTGAAGGTAATCTTTCTCCTTACGAGTTATCACTCTTCTTCACCATCTTTGTGATACTTCAATTTTGGAATATGTTTAATGCTAAAGCCTTTGACAGTGGAAAAAGTGCACTGGCAGACTTACGCCAATGTTTGACCGGATTTGTATGGGTTGCTGCCGTAATTTTCGTAGGGCAGGTTTTAATTACCACCTTTGGCAACGGCATGTTCAATGTTGTACCATTATCTGTATCTGATTGGATTATCCTTACGCTTGTTACCTCTTTAGTACTCTGGATTGGAGAACTTACCCGCTATTTTCGATACAGAAACATATAAAAAGGAATACTGAATTTCATTTTTATTGCAGCCCGATAAAAGCATATTTAATAAGTATAAAGGGCTAATTCCACAATGGATTTAGCCCTTTACATTCATATTCGTTAAATATTTCAGAAAAATAAATTACTTCCTAAAATACTCCTCCCACTCTTTCTCTTTAAAGCCAATCATCACAGTATCCTTGCAAATTAATAGAGGACGTTTGACTAACATACCGTCAGAGGATAAAATCTCTAACAGTTTATCTTCCGATAACGTCGGAAGTGTATCTTTTAATCCTAATGCCTTATATTTTAATCCGCTGGTATTGAAAAAACTTTTCGGATGTTTACCACTTTTTTTGACCCAATCGCTCAACTCTTCCACGGTCGGATTTTGCATTACAATATCACGGGGCATAATATCAATATCATGATTTTTTAACCACTGATGAGCTTTTTGGCAGGTAGTGCATTTAGGGTAATGAAGAAATAATATCATCTTATTTATTTTTTAAAGAACGGTGATTATCAATCGGAAAAGGTTCACCTTTCCATGCTTTTTGAGAAGTCCAAGGTTGTGCTTCATCAGTCCAAAAAGCGTGATTAGCAGGTAATCCCAAAGGCATAAAAACCAATGAAGTCATATAAAGACTTCCATTATTGGTGTATGAATTCGACAAATGTGGCTGATGTCCCACAAAACCCAATTGTAAAAACCCTTCTTTTCCGAAGTTTTCCTTGACTTTAAACATATTTTTCATCACGGCTGTGATGGCTGAACGCACCTGCCCATTAGACAAATCTGGATTTAATTGGTTACGCCACGCCGAAAGTGCCAATGTTTGAAAGGTTGCAAGCCGATAAACTACAGAACGTCCGAATGCAGGATATGTACCTTCGGGCGATATAAGTCTTTCAATAAAAATATCAAACCGTTGCATACGCTTAAGGGCTAATGCAGAAGATATTGGTACAGCAATTCTTTTATTCTCTAAAATTTCAAGAATTTCAACATACATAGGGTGCATCACGTAAGCATTATAATAGTCTAACCCCAACTCCGGTCCGTCTGCATACCAACCGTCTCCCAAATACCACTCCTCAATTTTCCAAAGCGCTATCTTTAGTGAAAAATAATCTGCAGGTTCTCCAACCCAAATTAAAAAGGTTTTGACCATGGCACCGAATAAAAGCCAATTATTATATGCCGGACTAATATTTTGTACCTCTTTCAAAATGTTAATATACCGTTTTTGGGTGAGAGTATCCAATTGTTGCCACAATGCGGGAGCGCGCAAAAAACTTTGTACCAAATAAGCAGCATCTACCAATATTTGATTTTCTCCTTTCCAGTATAAAAAATCAGGACTTTCCGGATTCACAGCATTTTTATAGGATTGCAGTGCCCATGTTCGTAATTTTTGACGTTGTAAAGATTCTGGGGTGCCGTCATCATCAAGCACTAACCAAGGTGAAATACCTGCCATTAATCTTCCAAAAGCCTCCAAATAAGTTACTTCTTTTGTTCTGTTATCCCATGTGGGACTCACTTCTATCGGCATATTTTTCCTCAACTCTCCTTTACTCATATTTTCCAATACCGGTGCCGCAATTTGGTAACACAAGTCGACCCACTGTTGCCGGTCTGAAATTTCTACAGTTTTTTTACTTGCTTTTTGCGAATAAGCAGAAAACATGATACACAACGCAAGAAACGTAAAAAACGTTTTACGTTTGCAAAAGCAAAAAATAAGGTTACGATTTTTTTCCATAAACATTATCAAAAGATTTAAGATATTTTTCCTGATTAAAAAATTGACGCTCAAGATGAATACGCATTGCAGACCTAAAAACATCCGGATTTCCGGTTTTCAGAATTTCTACCAACGTTCGATGAGTAATCATTTCATATTTTTTCCAGTCTTGATTACGCGGAGCATAAATAGAAAATAATTTATTGAGTAAATATTGAAAGTCTAATAAACTTTTATTATCTGACATTTTATAGAGTAAACTGTGGAATTTAATATCCAGTAATCGCAGTTCATCTGAACTTTCACACGTTTCTTCTTGCTCTGTTATGGACTGTAATTCGGCAATAATAGTTGTATTTTTTCTTTTGAAAAGATAATCTGCCATTCCTATTTCAAGCATTAATCGAAGTTCGTATAAATCTTGAATCGTATCACCGTCTAAACACCCCGAAAGAACGATACTTTTCAGCGTTCCGAAAATTTGAGGAACAACCAATACCGTTCCTTTTTTCTTTTTAGTTTCTAAAAAACCAAGTGCCCTCAAACTGCTTAAAGCTTCTCGAACAACAACACGACTTACGCCTAAAATTTCTACCAATTCGTTTTCTTTGGGTAAAATAGAATTAGGTAAATAGTTATTTTTGACAATATATTCTAAAATCTGCTGTTGAGTTTGCTGTACCAAAGTGGTGGATTGGGTTTTCTCAATATCTTTTTTCTTTGCTACTGAAGGTTTGTTTGACATGTACTTGAATTTTATGATTAAAAGAGAAATCACAAAATTAACATTAAAGTTTTACAATGCAATTTTTTGTTTCTTTATTTATGGCAATTCTTTTTCCATACTGTCTGTGTTGAATTTAAAGTTGAAAATATTTTTTGAAACTTTTCCATAATTCAAAATATCTGTGGAGATTTTGGATATTCAAAAAATATTGTACCTTTGCAACCTATTTACAATATTCAATGCAAATAATTTCTTCTATATTTTGGTGGTGGCACAATGTAAAGCATATTGTGAATAAGGGAATTATGTAAAATAGAATATAAAATAGATTGAGCAAAATAAACTTAAGACCTGTATTCACCTTTGAGTACAGGTCTTTTTTATATTATATCAAATTCACATTTTTACTTAACTGTCATTATTATGAATCAAAAAAAAATTTTACTATCAGAAAAAGAAATTCCGACACACTGGTATAATCTTATTGCCGACATGAGCAATAAACCCTTACCCCCATTACACCCGCAAACCAAGAAACCACTTACTACGGAAGACTTTACTCCACTCTTTGCAACTGCACTTGCTCAGCAGGAAACTTCGCAGGAAAGATTTATTGAAATTCCCGAAGAAGTAAGAAATGTCTATAAAATTTATCGACCTACGCCTTTAGTACGTGCTTATGGATTAGAAAAATTATTAGACACTCCGGCTCATATTTATTTTAAAAATGAAAGTGTAAGTCCTGTGGGTTCTCACAAGTTAAACTCTGCCATTCCTCAAGCTTACTACAATAAGTTAGACGGTATAACCCATGTGATGACAGAAACGGGTGCGGGTCAGTGGGGAACAGCCATGAGTTTTGCCTGTAGTTTATTTGGTATAAAGTTACTTGTTTATATGGTGAAAGTAAGTTTTGAACAAAAACCTTACCGTAAATCAATGATGAATGCTTGGGGTGCAGAAGTATTGGCTTCTCCGAGTGAAACTACGACAGCCGGCAGAAAAGTATTACAAGCCAATCCTAAATCTTCCGGCAGTTTGGGTACAGCGATTTCGGAAGCAGTTGAAGCTGCGATTGCACACCCAAATGCTAAATATACTTTAGGAAGCGTTTTAAATCATGTGATTTTACACCAAACAATCATCGGATTGGAAGCAGAAAAACAAATGGAAATTGCTGGAGAATTTCCGGATATTGTTATCGGATGTTTTGGGGGAGGCTCAAACTTTTCGGGAATTTCATTTCCATTCTTACGACATAAACTGACAGGTACAAGAAAAAACCTACGGATTATTGCATCAGAACCTTCCTCTTGTCCTAAACTGACACGCGGACAATTTCAATATGACTTCGGAGATGAAGTAGGACTTACTCCACTTTTACCAATGTTCACCTTAGGGCACGATTTTCAGCCTGCCGACATCCATGCCGGAGGATTACGTTATCACGGAGCCGGTACTATTGTCAGCCAACTCAGACGCGACAACTTAATTGAAGCACAGGATATTCCTCAATTAGAAAGTTTTGAAGCGGCAACATTGTTTGCTCGTTCTGAAGGAATTATTCCGGCACCCGAATCTGCACATGCTATTGCTTCTGCCGTTAGAGAAGCAAAAATAGCAAAAGAAGAAAATCGGCAAAAAACCATTCTGTTCAACCTTTCCGGACACGGTATGATTGATATGGGAGCTTACGATTTATACTATTCAGGAAAACTGACCAATTACTCTTTACCACAGGAAGAAATTGACCGCAGTATTGGTCAATTGGAAAAATTAGTTTAAAATAAAGGTGAAAGGGTACTTGACCCTACTGTACCCTTTCACCTTTTTATTTCCAAAATATATTGACATTGTATGCAAACCACTTTTTCCGTTTCATTAGAGACATTACATCAAGTTGCAGAGCAAATTGCCGCAAGCACCTCACAGCACAAGATATTTACTTTTTCGGGTCAAATGGGAAGTGGGAAAACTACGCTCATCAGAGAAATATGTCGGCAGTTACGTGTTATAGAAACAGTAACAAGTCCAACATTTGCAATTATTAATGAGTATTCGACTCCGAAGGGATTGAAAATTGCGCATTTGGATTGTTATCGAATTGAAACAGTAAAAGAAATTATAGATATTGGCATTGAAGAGTATTTTGATAGTAACACTATTGTATTCATTGAGTGGCCGGAAAAAATAGAAGATATTTTAAAGTATGAAGTTGATGTTGTGCAGATTGAAATTACCGTTAAAACTGAAAATACTCGTCAGATTCTAATGGTAACTCCGTAAAACAACCCTTGAAACGTTTCTTGAGAGATCAACTATCATAACAAAAAGAATAAATTAGGAGTATTTCTGTAAGCGCATGGCAATAATAAAACATTGAAGATAATCTGTCTTGATTACCCGTTCGAATTACTAAGTACGTAATTTTGTCATTTCAATAATAATAATTACCTTTGTTGCCGAAAATTGAAGAGAAGAGGGACGACAACGTCCCTTTTTTAGTGCTTATGAATCACGGAATCAGTAAACAAATATTACAAGACATCGTTATTAAGTTACTTTACCAAACAGACTTTTTTTTGGTGGGTATTGATGTACAGGGAGCAGATTGTTTCACTGTAAAAGTTGACCACATCAACCGTAGCATTACCATTGATGATTGTGTTGATTTCAGCCGTAAAATTCAAGAGCAATTATTAGAGTTCAACCCTAATGTAGATATTGAATTAACAATCTCTTCTTCCGGAATCGGACAACCGCTAACAGACATTCGTCAACTGCTAAAGTTACAAGGAAAAGCCATTGAATTTTTACCAAAGAAAGGAAGTAAAATTGTGGCGATTTTAGAATCTGCAAATAATGACGGAACAATCACCATCAGTTACGATACTAAACAAAAAGTTGAAGGGAAAAAACGCCCTATCCTTGTCAAGGAGACAGAAACATTATTGTTTACTGACGCTGTATGGATTAAAGAACATATTTAGAACTTACTTTTTAACTCTTAAACTTTTAACATTTAAAATTACATGGAAAATTTTAATCTGATAGAAACATTTTCCGAATTTAAAAACTTAAAAAACATCGACATCAACACAATGAAGAATGTGTTGGAGGAGGTTTTTAAATCACAATTATTAAAACAATATGGTGCCGATGCCGATTTTGATGTCATTGTAAATATTGACAAAGGAGATTTGGAGATTTGGCGTAATCGAACGATTGTTGAAGATGCCGATTTAGAAAATGAAAATACGCAAATATCGTTATCCTCTGCAAAGTTGATTGATGATACCTATGAAGTTGGAGAAGAAGTAACTGATAAAATTGAATTTAAAACCTTTGGTCGCCGGTCTGTACTTTCGTTACGACAAAATTTGGCAAGTCGCATCTTAGACTTGGAAAAATTGGCACTATACCAAAAATACAAAGAAAGAGTAGGACAAATTGTGGTAGGAGAAGTTTACCAAAACTGGAAAAAAGAAACTTTGATTTTAGATGATGAGCAAAATGAATTAATATTGCCAAAATCTGAGCAAATTCCTACAGATTTCATGAAAAAAGGTGACGCAATACGGGCGGTAGTATTAAGTGTTGATTGGATCAACAGTATTCCCAAAATTATACTTTCACGTACCTCTCCATTGTTTTTGGAACGTTTATTTGAATTAGAAGTACCGGAAATTTTTGATGGATTAATTACCATTAAAAAAATTGTACGTGCTCCGGGAGAACGAGCAAAAGTTGCCGTGGAATCTTATGACGAACGCGTTGATCCGGTTGGAGCATGTGTCGGAATGAGAGGTTCAAGAATACATGGCATTGTACGTGAATTACGTAATGAAAATATTGATGTGGTCAACTGGACAAGTAATTTACAGTTATTTGTTCAGCGAGCATTAAATCCGGCAAAAGTATTGCGTGTAAACATTGTTGAAGAAGAGCAAAAGATTTTTGTTTTTGTACATGCAGATGAGCGTAAATTAGCGATTGGTAAAAACGGATTAAATATAAAATTAGCCTCACAATTGGTGGGTTATGAAATTGAAGTCTATGCCGAAAACGAAGACATTGAAGAAGATGTTGACTTAGAAGAATTCATTGATGAAATTGATGATGAAATCATTGATAAATTCCAAGAGTTAGGATTAGAGACAGCAAAAAGTGTTTTAAGTTTAAGTATTGATGAATTAGTGCAGAAAACTGGATTTGGCAGAGAGGTTATTGAAGAGGTTGTAAGTATTCTCAAATCCGAATTTGAAGAGGAATAAACCCTCTACATAATTATTATTTCTTGATTGTTGTTTTAAATAGGTATATAAAATGTCAGATAAGCCGGCTATTATTAGACTCAACAAAGTGGTGAAAGAAACCAATGTTGGATTGACTCATATCGTTGAATTTTTACGTAAAAACGGCGTTGTGGTAGAAAATGACCCGAATGTAAAAATTGACGAAGATGCTTATGCTTTGCTGCTGAAAGAGTTTGGGAAAGAAGAGAAAGAACCACCATTACCCACTTTATCCGAAATACAACAACGAGAGAAAAAAGAGGTAGAAGTTGTTGTACCGAAAGAAAACATACAACCGCCTGAGCCCGAGGAAATAAAAACGGTAACAGCAACAGTACAAAATGTAGGTCCGAAAATACTTGGAAAAATTAATTTGCCGGTTGAAAAAAAGAGTCAGAAAAAGCAAGTTGAACCTCAGCCAGACATAAAACCTGTAGAAAATACTACCCCTCCTCAAGTTAAAGAAATCGAAGAACCTGAGGATGTAAAACCTGTTGTAGAAACTATTTCTAAAAGTAACGTTACAGAAGAGGCTGATACAGAAAAACCAAAATCAGACGATGTTGTTGAACAGCCTTCAAACAAAAACTTCTATGAAACTACAGTAGAAAAATTACCCGGATTGAGTGTACAAGGGAAAATAGAACTTCCGGTAAAATCTCACGAAAAACGCAATAAAAATAAAATTGCTCCACAAGTTACATCTCCCAAACCGCCCGAAGTTAAAGAGGATGTTGTCTTAGAAAATAAGGAACCTGTAGAACCTAAAATCACAGAATCTCCAACCTCAAGTGACGGTAATTTTTATGAGACAACCGTCGAAAAACTCCCGGGTTTAAATATCTTAGGAAAAATAGATACCGATTTATTGACTAAAAAGAAGGTTACTCCTGCTGCACCCAAAGAAGAACACCGTAAACAAGAAGACGCTGACTCACATAAGAAAAAACGAAAAAGAATTCATCATCCTGTTTCTAAAAAAGAAGGAGAAGAGGAGGAGAAAAAAGAAGGTAAGCGACATCCTAAAAAGCGTGAGGAGAAAAAGGGACATCATTTTGTGAAGCAAGAAATCTCTGAAAAAGAGATAGACAGCCAAATCAAAGATACCTTAGCCCGATTGATGGAGAAGGGAAATAAATCCAAAAGTTCAAAAAACAGACGAGAAAAGAGAGAGAATATCCGTTTGGAAATGGAAGAGGGAGCAAAATTGGCACTGGAAAACAAAACAGTAGAGTTTACAGAATTTGTTACGGCCAATGATTTATCCAAAATGCTTTCCGTACCCATTAATGAAATTATTGACGCCTGTATGAACTTAGGGTTAATGGTTTCTATCAATCAACGCTTAGATGCTGAAGCTATCACTATTATTGCTGAAAACTTTGGTTACGAAGCCACTTTTGTAAGTGCCGATACTCAAAATGTTTTAACGCAGGAAGAAGAAGATGCTCCGGAAGATTTATTGCCCAGACCTCCGATTGTAACAGTAATGGGACACGTTGACCATGGAAAAACGTCACTGTTGGATAGTGTACGTAATGCCAATGTTATTGCAGGAGAAGCCGGAGGTATAACACAACATATCGGAGCTTACCACGTTGATTTACCTGACGGCAGAAAAATTACATTTTTAGATACACCCGGTCATGAGGCATTTACCGCAATGCGTGCCAGAGGAGCAAAAGCCACCGATGTAGCCGTGATTGTTATTGCTGCCGATGACAGTATCATGCCACAAACCGTAGAGGCTATCAACCATGCGGTAGCTGCAGGAGTTCCTATGATTTTTGCCATCAACAAAATTGATAAAGAAGGTGCAGACCCCAATAAAATTAAGGAACAATTAGCCACCATGAATTATTTGGTTGAAGATTGGGGTGGAAAATACCAAGTACAAGAAATTGCAGCAAAAAAAGGGGTAAATATTGATAAATTACTCGAAAAAATACTTTTGGAAGCAGATTTGTTAGACTTGAAAGCCAATCCCAAACGTAAAGCTCAAGGTACAATCATCGAATCTTCATTAGACAAAGGCAGGGGTTATGTTGCAACAATATTGGTACAGACAGGTACATTAAGAGTTGGAGATATACTGCTTTCGGGTCACTATATGGGAAAAATAAAGGCTATGTTTAACGAGCGCGGTAACAAAATTACAGCCGCCGGACCTTCTACTCCCGTACAAATTTTAGGACTAAACGGTGCACCTACAGCAGGAGAAAACTTTAATGTGATGGATGATGAAAAAACTGCACGTGAGATTGCAACCAAACGTTCTCAATTGATAAGAATGCAGGGCTTACATACCAAAAAGCATATCACTTTAGATGAAATTGGACGACGTATTGCCATTGGCAACTTCAAGGAATTGAATATTATTGTAAAAGGGGATGTTGACGGTTCTGTAGAGGCTTTGACCGATGCTTTATTGAAATTGTCAACACAACAAGTACAAGTCAATGTAATTCATAAAGCGGTGGGAGCCATTTCAGAATCAGACGTACAACTTGCCGTAGCCTCCAATGCAATTATTGTAGGATTCCAGGTAAGACCCTCGGTAGCCACAAGGCGATTGGCTGAGAATGAAGGTATTGACATCAGAACTTATTCGGTAATCTATGATGCCATCAATGAAATTAAAGATGCAATTACAGGTATGCACGCTCCTGAATTTAAAGAAGAAATTGTTGGAGTTATCGAAATTTTACAAGTTTTCAAAATTAACAAAGTGGGTTCTGTTGCCGGTTGTATTGTAAGAGACGGAAAAGTTACACGAAATACCACTATAAGATTATTGAGAGATGGGATTGTGATTTATACCGGAAGTTTAGGCTCGCTAAAGCGCTTTAAAGATGATGTGAAGGAGGTAACCAGCGGATTTGAATGCGGATTAAACATTGAAGGATTTAATGATATTAAAGAAGGGGATATGATTGAAGGATTTGAAAAAGTGGAGATAAAAAGATAATAT
>CAYVGO010000006.1:0-68698 GCA_964450725.1 uncultured Muribaculaceae bacterium | reverse complement strand
AATAAGTCAATTCTCTCTTTAACCCAAGTCTTTGACTCTTTTATTTCAATCTCAATTTGTTTTTCGACTTGTACTTTTAAGTCAGATAAAACTTTCAGTTTTTGCTCAGCATAGCCTTCGGGTAATGACTTTACACTTCCTATATAATGACTGTTTAAGTAATTTGAATTTTTGGCGGCTGTGATTTTTTGCATCAACGAACCTTTAATAGAGGTGTTTTCATATTTGTCTGTAGCAAACTTATCAGTAACCGCTCTAATTTCATCAATTGCTTTTTTCCCTTCAATCAATAAATTAGGAAAATTATTACTTATTAAAGTCTTTAAATTGTTTAGTTCGTTTTTTATTGAATTACCTTTTGTTGAATGCTCTTCAATTTGTAAAAATGTAGGACAGAACTTTACAACAAACATAAAAGTATCTGCTTGTAACATCAATCTATTTATTTTCAATGGCTTTAAAACATGGGTGGTATCTATGCCTAAAGGAAAACTTTTGTTGCGTAAGTAAAAGTCAATAATGAGCAGATCACTTTCTATCTTATCCACTTTTACTACACTGTCTTTTTGAAACGGCAACAGGAATTCATAGACAGATTGATTACTTGAAGCACCTAAAAACTTGTCGGTAAACTTATTGGGAGTAATGGTTTCAGTAAACAACGCATTTAAAGTCTTTACTTTTGCCAAATATTTTTCCAGTTCCAAATACCACAAAGATAACTTGCGGTAAGCATCATCATAAAAGTCGGCGGCTTGCTTTTTGATGTTGGGCAAGTGGCTGCTTAATAACTTATTTACTTCTAAATACAAAGTATCCAAATATTCCAAAGTGTATTTAGTGTCAAGTTCATAGCCTTTTGGTAAATAAGATGTGCGTTTTGAGTAATCGTAGGCTTCCTTGTTTTTGGTATATCGATGTAAAGCAGAAGTAGTGATACTATCTAACAAGTGAACAATAGAATCCATCGCTTTCACAGATTGCCTCCGGGTGCCCAGCAAGTAGAGCGTGAATACTGTGTCATTATAAGGGTATTCATATCGCATTTTGCTGTAAACCCTCAATACACTATCGCTCAATTGGTAGATTTCATGATTACGAATAACTAATTTTTCTACATTATCAATCGACAACCGGCGTTGAAGTCCATCGTCGTCGTCATCTTTGTAACATGAAGAGGTAATTAACAGAGAAGAAAAGAGAAGCACTAACAATAATGTGTGCAAAGTTTTGGAATTTGATAAGGTCAAAAATGTTTTCATGAGTTAAGTAGTTAAATGTCTTTATAGAATTTCAGCGTAAGTAAATATAACCAATCTACTGATTCTCATTGACTGTTGCTGACTCTTCAAGAGAACACAAAGGTATAAAACAAATATTTACATTATATATACATCAAAGCTAAATTGCACTAACAAGCATTAGCTTTTTTCAAATCAACGTCTTGTGTATTATTTTTGTATTCCATTGTTTGTAGTGAGAATCTTTTTTATCTCATAAGACTAAGG
Source organism: uncultured Muribaculaceae bacterium (assembly GCA_964450725.1). Classification (GTDB taxonomy): domain Bacteria; phylum Bacteroidota; class Bacteroidia; order Bacteroidales; family UBA932; genus CAYVGO01. The sequence goes on along the minus strand of CAYVGO010000006.1, from coordinate 67,190 downwards.
CATCAATCTCTTATAACAAAGAAGACATTTTACAAAATAACTTATTATTTATCATTAAATTGTGTTGCGGTGAAAAGAAGAATATTACGTAAGGTTTTGGGGTTTTTAAGTTGCTCCACTGCTGTATTTGTTTTTGAAGCATGCTACGGAATGCCACGCAATATCCATTACAACTATATTTCAATTAAAGGAAGAATTTTGGATAAAGCCACTGCACTTCCGGTGAAAGGTATTGAAGTGGCGGGTATTTCTGACAGTAGAGATACAACAGACGTTGACGGAAAATTTTCGGTAATTGCAGAAGAAAAAGTTAAAACAGAGAAAATATATCCATTATCATTAACGATAAAAGATATTGATAGTGTTGTAAATGGGCTTTATAAAAATATAGATACTACCTTTGTCTCAGTTTTTAAGGAGGAAGAGTTGATTATTTATTTAGAAAAAGAATAGGAATGAATTTTTTTCGCCGCTTTTTCATTCGGCAGTTTAAAAAGAATGAAATTGCCCTTCATGAGTTGAATTATTTGTTTTGGGAATGTACTTTACGTTGTAATTTGAACTGTCTTCACTGCGGTTCAGACTGTCATCAAGAAAGTAATACTTCTGACATGCCTTTTAAAGATTTTCTGAATGCCATACTTCCATTAAAAAAACACAGCAAACCCAATACGGTTGTTGTTGTATTCATGGGTGGAGAACCCTTACTTCGCAAAGACATTGCTCAATGCGGAGAAGAGTTGATAAACAATGGCTTTCAGTGGGGAATGGTAACCAACGGCTACTATTACACCGCCGATAAGCATGCAGAACTTATGTCTTCAGGTATGAGTAGCATCACTGTCAGTTTAGACGGATTGGAAGCTGAGCATAATTGGTTGCGAAATAATAATAAAAGTTTTCACAAGGCCGTTGATGCTATCCAAAAAATAGCCGACACACAAGGTTTAATGCACGATGTTGTTACCTGTGTTCATAAAAAGAATATTGCAACGTTAGAAAATATTTATCAACTTTTACAGCAACTGAAGGTGAAGCAGTGGAGACTATTTACCATTTCCCCCATTGGCAGAGCCGAAAATAACTTAGACTTACAACTGAATCACAATGAATTAAAATATTTAATGAACTTTATTGTAGAAAAACGTAAGATGAGCAACAGTATTCATGTCAAGTTTAGTTGTGAGGCTTATACCGGTTCTTATGAAGAGAAGGTACGTGATTCATTTTTCTTTTGCAGGGCAGGTGTAAACATAGCCTCTGTGCTTGCAGACGGTAGCATTTCCGGATGTCCTAATATTCATCGCGGATTTACGCAAGGTAATATTTACACCGACGATTTATGGACAATTTGGAATACAAAGTTTGACTTGATGAGAAATCGTAATTGGGCTAAGGAAGCGGGAAAATGTGCTCATTGCAGTTCATTTAAAGACTGTAACGGAGGGGCAATGCACTTATGGAATCCCGACAAACCGGGAATTATTTCCTGTATTCATCAATCTATCATTACAACACAACAGTAGTAAATGCTACAGCATAATATATTAATCAACAACATTTATGATACAGCAATTTATTTTTAATCAATATCAAGTAAACACTTACCTTTGCTGGGACACAGCAACAAAAGAGGCTATTGCGGTTGACCCTGCCTGTGAAACAGAACATGAAAAAGTTCTCTTTGACCAATTTGTTGAAGAGCAGAAACTTCATCTGACGGCTGTTGTCAATACACATTGCCACATTGATCACATTTTGGGAGTAAACTATGTTGTCAACAAGTATAATACTCGCTATTTTTATCATGCAGATGATCACTATCTAATCAAGAACGCAGAATACCAGGCACAAATATTGGGTTTCACTTATCATGCAGTACCTGACTTTGAGCCCTTGCCTGAAAGGTTGAAAGTCGGAGAGTTGTCTGTCGAAGTATTTCATATTCCCGGACACTCTTGCGGCGGAGTTGCGTTCTATATTCCGCAGGATCAAGCCGTAATTACGGGTGATTCTCTCTTTGCCCGCAATATAGGACGGGTCGATTTACCGGGCGGAGATTATAAAACCTTAGTGAATGCCATCAAAAAACACTTGTTGATTTTACCGCAAGATACGGTTGTTTTACCCGGACATGGCGAGAGTTCTACCATTGCAGATGAGAAACAATATAATCCTTACTTACAATGACCTTTCAACACTTTGCAGAAAACTTCATTTCTTACTTTGACTATGTGGGCGTTGTAGCGGCTGCTATTTCCGGCATGCTGGCAGCAATGGAAAAACGGATGGACTATTTCGGAGCTTTTATCCTTGCTTTTGTTACGGCTCTGGGCGGTGGTACCACCAGAGACATCTTGATTAACAGTCCTGTTTTTTGGGTTTCTCGCATTGATTACATTTATTGTATTATTATTGTTTTGGCTATAGGCATTGTATTGAGAAATACACTTTACAAGTTGCGTAAAACTCTTTTTCTCTTCGACTCCATCAGCCTTGGAGTGTTTACAATTATTGGAGCACAGAAAGGTTGGGCTTTAGGTTTTCATCCGGTCATCTGTATAACTTTGGGAGTCATTACCGGCTGCTTCGGAGGACTTGTCAGAGATATTCTTCGTAACGAAATTCCGTTGATTTTCCATAAAGAAGTTTATGCTACGATCAGTCTCTTTGGAGCTATGTTGTATGTTTCTCTGACTTATTTTAATATTACGTATATTTATATTCCCATCATCATTACGGCCATTATTGTTTTGTTACGTATTTTGGTTGTAAGGTTCAAATGGGGATTTCCACCTTTAACCTTAAAAGAATAGTATGACGAAGTTAAGTGTAAATGTCAATAAAATAGCGACATTACGGAACTCCAGAGGAGGTAATCTACCTCATCTTATTACGGTAGTCAAAGATGTAGAACGTTTTGGAGCCGACGGCATTACCGTACATCCACGTCCCGATGAAAGACATATTAAATATGCTGATGTCGATGACTTACAGAAAACAGTAACAACAGAACTCAATATTGAAGGTTATCCTTCTTCGGCATTCATAGAAAAGGTACTGTCTATACTTCCCACACAAGTAACCCTTGTACCCGATGCCGATAATGTTATTACATCTAACCAGGGTTGGGATACCAAAACGTACCTGAAGTTTTTACAAAAAATTATTGCAGAGTTTAAAGCCGCAAATATTAGAACGTCGGTATTTGTCAACCCTGATACGGAAGCCGTAAAGTACGCCGCCGATACCGGTACAGATAGAATTGAATTATACACCGAATCTTATGCTACTCTTTTCCCGGGAAATAAAGAACAAGCCGTTCTACCCTATGTAAAAGCAGCACAGGTTGCTCAACAACTCGGATTAGGTATCAATGCAGGACACGATTTAAATAGCCAAAACCTCTCCTACTTTAAATCTCAAATCCCTTATCTGGCTGAAGTATCCATAGGACATGCGCTGATTTGTGATGCTCTTTACTGGGGATTAGAAAATACCATTCAAATCTACAAACGTGCATTGTAAAGTAAGAGTAAAGTAACTTTCCGGTCTTAGGACTTCAGGTTATGAGAAAAAGCACTTGTGGTTTTTGGGAAAAGCACTTGTGGTTTTTGGGAAAAGTACTTGTGGTTTTTGGGAAAAGTACTTGTGGTTTTTGGGAAAAGTACTTGTGGTTATGGAAAATTATTACTCTACCATTAGATTACATCCGCGTAATTCGTGGTGGTCCATTCTTCCTAAAACATCAAAAGACCGGTCATTGTTGATGGTAGTTCCAATGTCATCGGTAGCAATAAATGCACAAGAGTGGCTGTTGGCAAGGTCTATGATGTTAATTCCGCCGTTGTATCCGGGGGGTAATATTGTAAGAGGAGCATGAATATCTCGAATGAGAACCTTCATCCAGCAAGGGGTTTGGAAAAAGCCTGAAGAAGTGTAATAGGCTTGAGAAAGTAATTCTGTCATGCCATATTCAGAATAAACATGAGGGACATTAAATTGCTGCTTTAATATTTTGTGTAATTGATTTCGAGTAAGTTCAGTACGTTTTCCTTTCATTCCACCGGTTTCTATAATGATTAATTCAGGAAAATCCATCGTATATCTTTCGCAAAAGTCAAGTAACCCAAAAGAAACTCCAAATAAAATTACAGGTTCTTTCTTTGCTTTATACTCACAGAGTTTTAGATATAGTTCTTCATGATTATATAAATAAAACCCGCCTTCTTTTCGAAGATTCAAAGAAATAAAGTATTGAACCATTTCTATTAATGACGAGCCTTCACGCTCTAAATAAGAGGGAAGTAATGCCATGATAGGAATAGCTTGAGGATTTCCGAAAAACTCTTGAAAAATTGTGAGAGCCGTTTTTCTATACATTTCGACAGCTGCTACATAATGTTTGCTGATTCCGCTATTGCCTGTGGCACTGCTTGTAAATATGGTTTGTGGTGATAGGTTCTCTTGTATCACCGCATGAGATTTGAAATACTTGATAGGTAAAAAAGGAATATCCAGATAGGATGTTATTGCTTCTGAGTTAATTTTTAGCAAGTCAACATATTGGTGATAAATCTCTACAGTTTGATACTGATGATGAAAAGTTTGGATTGCCAAATCATTAAATTCACTCTCTGTAATAGTTAAATGCTTCATCTCTTAGTTATTCAACAATATTTTAGCATTTTCTACTGCAATATCAGTAATACTGTTTCCACTTAACATTTTAGCAATTTCCAATACACGCTCTTCTTTGGTCAATAACCTGATGTGAGTTGTTGTGTCTTTTTGGTTTTCTTGCTTATAGACAAGATAGTGTTGTTCTCCCTTTGAAGCAATTTGTGGCAAGTGTGTAATGTTTAATACCTGAATACTCTTTCCTAATTCGGCAATGATTTTACCCATTTTGTTGGCAATTTCACCTGAAACGCCGGTATCTATTTCATCAAAAATAATGGTAGGTAATGTTCCGGTAAAGGCAACTAAAGATTTTAGCGTTAACATCAATCTTGACATTTCTCCTCCTGAGGCTACATCAGAGATTTCCTGTAAAGGAGTTCCTTTGTTCCCAGAAAAAAGGAAAACAATAGTATCTTTTCCTGTGTTAGTAAAAACTTCTGAAAGTTGATGTGATACTTTAAATTGAGCATTGGGCATTCCTAATTCTGCCAGCGTTTTGACCACATGTTCTTCAATGGTTTCAAAGTAATTTTGACGTGAAAGTGTCAGTTGTTCTGCCAAGGTCGATAACTTTAGATGTAAGGAATCTACTGCTTGTTCTTGTCGGGCAATATGCTCTTCAAAATTATCGATGACAGTCAATTTTCCCTGTAACTCATGTTGAATCTTCAATAAATCGGTAATATTGTCAACTTTGTGTTTACGTTGGAGACTGAAAATAATATCTAACCTTGCATTGACATCGTGTAATCTCTCAGGGTTTACTTCCGTAACTTCGGAAATTTCTTCAATATCATTACATAAATCTTTAAGTTCTATTAAGCATGACTGAGAGCGAATTGCCAGTGACTCTGCTTTGCCAAACACTACACTTGTCTTGTGTAAAATTGCATTGACTTGCGTAAGGTTACTGATAATAGAAAATTCTTCAGCCGATAATATTTCTACCAACTGTGAAAATTTACTCTTTATCTCTTCGGCATGAGTGAGTTGTTCCAATTCTTCTTCTAATAATGCTTGTTCATCATGCTTAAGTTGTGCGGCAAGTAATTCGTTGTATTGGAATTGGAAATAGTCTAACTCACTTTTAGATAAATTAGATTGCTCTTTTAGTCTTAACAATTCACGTTCAGCCTTCTTATACTCAGAATAAACTTGCTGATACTCTTTCAATAATTTATTGTTATTGGCTAAAGAATCAATCACTCGAAGTTGAAAACTGTCGCGTTGTAGTAACAGGTTCTGATGTTGTGAATGAATATCTATCAGAGATTCTCCGATGCTTTTGAGAACGTTCAGCGTAACTGGTGTATCATTGATAAATGCTCTTGACTTTCCTGTTGCACTGATTTGTCTGCGGATGGTCAACAGTTTGCTAAATTCTATATCGTTCTCTTCAAAAAGTGGCTGTAAGTCTTGATTGGTCATCAAGAACTCGCCTTCTATAATACAACCTGTTTCCGATTTTTTTAATACCGAAGTATCAGTACGTTGCCCCAACAGCATACCAATAGCTCCTAAAAGTATAGATTTCCCTGCTCCGGTTTCTCCGGTAATTGTTGACAATCCTAAAGGAAATGAGATTTCCAAGTGGTCAATTAAAGCGTAATTTTCAATTTCTAAATGTTGTAACATTGGAATGTAAAATGTAGAATATAAAATGACAGAGATTGCTTTCTCGTACCTCCTCGCAAAGACGGCTACCTATTATTTGTACTAATCACTAATCGTTAACCACTAATCTCTATTCATTGAGTTTCCTGTATTTTCGTTCGTTGGCGTTATTAATTTTGTTGACAATTCGATATACTTCTCCTTTCTCGGTTGGTGTTGCTCCGGAAAAAATGTTGACAATTTCATCGGCTTTTGCATCAAAGAAAGCATAAAATGCCAACATTAAATTGTCTGGTTTGTCATTATAGAGTGATTGCAAATCTTGCAAAGCATCAATAATATTTTTACGTGCTTCTTCCGGGTTATCATAAAGCATATCTAATCCTAATCGGTGATATTTATATATTGCTGTACGTAGTTTTCCATATTGCGCATTGTTGTAGTTATTAACCAGCCAAAATTTACTCTTATTACTACGGTCAGAACTTTGCCACGTTGATGTTCCTACACTTGCTGCAGAACTAACAATCCGCTCTGATTTAGTAAAATATTCCGTACCGCCGTTTGGCGAAAAACTGTCGCCGTCAATTCCCAAAATAATATAAATCCAGTATGCAATACTTGCAGTCAGTGCATTCCCAAAAGTACCTTCTGTAAATTCAATTTTCTCATTTTCAGAAAAGGTAAAAGATAATGCGTTATCAAAAAAATTGAATGTGGGAGATTGATAGTTACTGTTATATACAGGACGTTGAGCTACGATTAACAGGGAGGCTCTAAAACTGTTTTGAGAAGATTGTTCTAAGATATTAAGAGTAAAGTCACATAAAACACGCTCGTTATTAGGTAAAGATTGGCTCCCCCAAGTACGATTGTTAATGAAATCTGTCAGTCCGTCTTTCATTCTACCAAATAATGAAAGATTGGGCGAGGGAATGGCTTGAAAATTAAGTGTCAGATTACATCGTAAGTCTTGAGCGCTTACACTTAAACTGAAACAATAAAAAATACTGACAATAAAATATTTCACCATAATTTAACCATTACAAGAGTTTCCGCAACATCCTCCGCAACCTTCCGTAACGACATCTTCTTTGTCCTTGTCATAATACTTTCGATGTTCTTCAAAGGCTGTTTGTCGAGAACATTTTATTCCTGCTTTTTGCATCGCCTTGTTTTTTCCGATTTCACTCTCAGGAAATGTTTTTCCTTTGCGAAAAAAGATATTAAAACCAAGTAACAAAAATGCAATTCCAATTAATGCTACCGAAATAAGAATCAGTTTTGCCATAGTATCATTTATTTTATGGCAATGGTTTCAATTTCTACCAATACGCCAAGTGGTAATGCCGCCACTTGATAGGCTGCACGTGCCGGTAAATTATCTTTATAATATTGAGCATAAACTTCATTCATGGCTGCAAAGTTTGCAATATCGCTTAAGAGAACCGTCGATTTTACAACATCTTTAAATCCATAACCGGCCGCTTTCAAAATGGCTTCAATATTTTTTAAAACTTGTTGTGTCTGCTCCGTAATCCCTCCTACAACTACTTTACCTGTTTCCGGAACTAATGGAATTTGTCCTGAAATGTACAATGTGCCATTGGCTTCTATCGCTTGACTGTAAGGTCCAACAGCTTTAGGTGCCTGTTCTGTTGCAATAATTCTTTTCATGTTTATTTCTATATGTTAAATTAAAAATCAAGCAAATGTAGTGCTTTTGAAAAAGAAAAACAAATGGAGTAATAATGGTGAGTGGAAATACGAACAGGGAACAATGTACTGACATTATATACAATGCCCGTACTGTGGAAGGCTATTTTTTCTTAGATGTTGTATGCAGCCCCCCTACCACATTAGCTGCTAATTTTTTAATGATTTTTTTGCAAACTCATTCTGTGTGAGATAGTTTGATGTGAGTTTTGATTTCTATAACACTGAAAAGTAAAGTTAAAAATTAATAGATTATATTTTGCCTGAAAAATAATAATTGCATTTACAGCAAATCACAACAACCCAAATAAATGTTTGGCTATTTCAATAAAAACCGATACATTTGTACTCATTCTGTGATTTAAACCTCTAATAAATTATTTATCTATGAAATCTTTTTTCACATTTGCCTTCATTGCAACTTTAATTATCGGTTGTCAATCTTCCGGAAATAAATTTAACATTACTGCCGATATTGCCGGAACTTCTGAGGCTGTTACGCTTTCAGTTTTACAAGGAAAACAGCCTGTGGTCATTGATACTGCAGAACAACAAAACAATCAATATGTTTTTACCGGGAAAGTAGATTTACCAGTATTGGCCACTTTAACGGCTAACGGAAAATCTTCAAAGCCATTTTTTTTAGAAAATAGTACGATTAAGATTACTTGGAGTGTTGAGCGTCCCCAAGAAATAACAATTTCCGGTTCAGAGTCACAGAACCAATACTTAAATTATTTAGCATTACGGGACAGCATTTCCAAAACTGACCACGACGGTACTAAAAAATTAGCCTACCAAGTGGATTTCGTGAAAAATAATCCTACATCTGTTCCTGCATTATATGTTCTTTTTCGAGAATTGTCATATCAACTATCGGTAGAAGAGTTAGACACTTATCTCCATCTTTTTGATACAACGCTGCTGTTTTCTCCTTATGCTCAATTATTATCTGAAAAAATTGATGCCATGAAACGTGTTGCTGTTGGACAGCCTTATATAGATTTTTCATTACCCGACACTACAGGAAACATGATAGCCTTATCTTCCGTTATCGGAAAGTCAAAATATGTATTTTTAGACTTTTGGGCCAGTTGGTGTCCTCCTTGTAGAGCAGAGAAGCCCAATGTAGTGAAGGCTTATAATACTTATAAATCTAAAGGTTTTGAAATCTTCAGCGTCTCTTTGGATAAAACCGCAGAAGCATGGAAAACAGCCATCAAAACAGGACATTTAAGTTGGTTTCATGTAAGTAGTTTAAAACATTGGGACAGTGAGCCAGCCAAATTGTATGGAGTGGGTTCAATACCCTCCAACTTTTTGTTAGATAGTAATGGTGTTATTGTGGCTCATAATCTTTACGGACAAGAGTTACATGATAAATTAGCGGAATTGTTGAAATAATAAAATGTTTTTCAGATTTAAAATTCCCTATATTTGAGATACTCCGTCAAACCAAAAAAAAGTTTTGGTCAGCATTTTCTAAAATCTCCGGATACTGCTCATAAAATCGTACAGCAAATTGCCGATGTGCAGTGTAAAAATGTTTTGGAAGTAGGACCTGGAATGGGAATCTTGACACAATTCTTGGCAGATAAAGAAGATATTGACTTTAGAGCCATTGAAGTTGATCGTGAAGCGGTCAATTTTTTATTGGCAAATTACCCTAAATTATCGCTAAAAATTATTCATGCCGATTTTTTGCATTATTCGCTGTCAAATCTTTTTGACGGTAAAAAATTTGTTATCATCGGTAATTTTCCATACAACATTTCATCTCAAATTCTATTTAAAACCATAGAATGTCGAGAACAAGTACCACTATTGGTGGGAATGTTTCAGAAAGAAGTGGCAGAGCGAGTGGCAGCAAAGCCTGTAGGGAAATCTTACGGTGTATTGACAATCTTTGTTCAACTTTACTATGAGGTAGAATATTTGTTTACATTAAATGAAGATGAGTTTTCGCCTCCACCAAAAGTAAAATCGGCAGTTATTCGACTAACACGTAATACGGTTAAAGAATTACCTTGCAATGAAAAATTATTTACAGCAATTGTAAAGCAAACTTTCCAACAACGTCGAAAAATGTTACGTAATACTCTCAAATCTTTTATAGATACAAGCACGTGCGAACATTCTTGTTTTGATAAGCGTCCGGAAACTTTAAGTATTACTGATTTTATAGAATTGACTAATTTTATAGAAGTCAATATTGGCAAGAAGTGCATTACTTCTACTCCAGAATAATGCGTTCAGGAGGTAATTCTTCAATTCCGTTAGCATTACAGCGAATTACTCTTTTGGGGTATTTTTTGAGTAAGGAATAATTATGTGTGGCCATCAATACAGTACTTCCTTGCTGTTGGATGTTTAATAGAAGTTCCAAAATTCCTTCTGAGGTATCAGGATCTAAATTTCCTGTAGGTTCATCAGCAAGAATCAAAGGTGGATTGTTGAGTAATGCTCTGGCTATTGCCACCCGCTGTTGTTCTCCTCCTGAAAGTTGATGAGGCATTTGAAATGCCTTGTTCTGCATCCCTACTTGCTCCAACACATATTCAACCCTCTCTTTCCTTATGGCTTTACCCTTCCACCCTGTAGCCTCCAGTACAAATAATAAGTTATCAAAAATTGATCTATCAGTCAAGAGTTGAAAATCTTGAAAAACAACACCAATTCTGCGACGTAAAATAGGTATATCCGTTTCTCTGAGTTTATGTAAGTAGAAACCGCAAGAGTAGCCCGCACCTGCAAGTAAAGGAATTTCGGCATCTAATGTTTTGATAATACTGGTTTTGCCTGTACCTACTTTTCCTGTAAGGTACACAAATTCTCCGGAAAATAACCGGAAAGAAATGTTAGATAAAACTAAATGCTTGGATTGAAAAATAGAGGCATTTTCCAATTGTACAATAATGCTTGACGACATAAGTAATAAAATATCTATTGGTTGTTAGGACCTATCGTTATTGGTTATAAAAAGATTCTAACTTCATATTAAATTCTCTTTTGGATAAAGTTGCAGATTGAATCATCAACTCAGTCACATTTTCAAATGTAAAACTAATTTTACGCTTTGGTAAAAATGACCAAATATAAAAAAACATAAGTCCTATTGATTTTAAAAATGTAAGAAAAAAAGGTGGTGTTTTTCCGTTTTTTGCTTTAGACCATATACTTCCCCAAAAACCGTTAATTCTAACTCCGATAATTTCGATTTGAGTTCCCAAAACTTGACGCTCTGCCAACGTTCCTATAATTTTCCAGGCCGCTTGTTTGTTACCTAAAAATTCTTGAGGAGTTTTGGAAATTTGTCCTGCCGGATAAATCATTAAACTTTTTTTATGTTCCAGTGCTTTAAAAATTGATTCATACATCATATCAACCGATGTAATATCCCGATTTTTGATTGATGGTTCTTTCACAGGAATGGCTTCAAGCAACTGAAATAAATTTTTAAGTAAGGGTGTTCTATAGTACTCTTCAGCAACAATGGGAGAAACATTGTGATGTAAATGTATAAAGGCTACTAAAAGTTGAGGATCAACAATTGCTTGGTGATTAGGGAGATAAATACGAACTTTATCAGGACTTTTAGGAGTAAATCCTTTTTGTGTTACCTGATAACGACGTGTTAATAACCAAAAATAAAAATGACCGAGCATTTTTTTATACCGCATAATCCAAAAACAACAAATTTCGGTTGCCACTCTTTTAAAAGTTACAACCGAAATCAATTTAATATAAATTTTATTCTTCTTTCTCTTGTGCTTCGTATTCTTTCAACAGTTTTTCCTGAATCTCGGCAGGCGTTTGTTGGTATTCTAAAAATGTCATGGTATAAGTTGCTCTTCCTGAACTTAAGGAACCTAAAGTTGTACTGTATCGATATAGTTCAGACAAAGGAACACGGGCTTTTACGACTTCAAAACCTTTTTCATTTTCCATTCCCATAATAATGGCTCTACGATTTTGCAAATCGCTCATAACATCTCCCATACAGTCTGAAGGAGTCAATACTTCTACTGCATATATAGGTTCCATCAATTTAGGTCCTGCTTTTTTGAAAGCATCTTTAAAAGCATTACGTCCTGCCAATTTGAATGAAATTTCATTAGAATCCACCGGGTGCATTTTTCCGTCATAACAATACACTCTAATATCGCGGGCATAAGATCCGGTCAATGGTCCTTCTTCCATTTTTTCCATAATTCCTTTTACAATGGCCGGTAAAAAACGTGCATCAATAACTCCCCCAACAATACAGTTATAAAAAATCAACTTCCCCCCCCACTCCAACTTATATTCTTCTTTTCCCCGAATACTAATGTTGTATTCTTGTCCATTGGCCTTAATACTTTTTGGTTCTTCTGTACGTTCTATATATGGTTCTATCAATAAGTGCACTTCACCGAATTGTCCCGCACCTCCAGATTGTTTTTTGTGTCGATAGTCTGCTTGTGCAGTTTTTGTAATAGTTTCACGATAAGGAATCTTCGGTACTACAAATTCCACAGGTAATTTATGTAGATGCTCTAATGACCATTTTAAAATATTTAAGTGGTGTTCACCTTGTCCGCATATAATCGTTTGTTTTAATTCTTTAGAATATTCTACAATAACACTCGGATCTTCAAAATGGGCTTTATTGAGTAATTCTCCCAATCTTTCATCATCAGCAGAGTTTTTGGCTTTAATGGCGGTACGAAATTTTGGATCAGGAAATTTGACAGGGTAGAATACCCAATCTTTACCTTGTGCATTCATGGTTTGGTTCATGCGTGCCGATTTCAGTTTTACCGTACATCCGATGTCTCCGGCTGATAAACTTGCTACTTTTACCCTATTTTTTCCTGCGACGGCATAGATTTGAGATAATCGCTCCTTATCTCCGGTGGCTGCATTCACCAAGTCCATTCCTTCTGCAAGTGTTCCACTCATTACTCTAAAATAACTTACTTCTCCCAAATGTTGCTCTATAGATGATTTAAAAATAAAAATTGAAGTGGCTGCATTACTGTCACAAGGTATTATTTCGTCTTTTACGGTTTTATATTCTCGTGCTTTCTCCGGAGACGGGGCTACATTGATTATAAATTCCATCAATCGCTTAGTTCCAATATTGCGTTTGGCGGATAAACAAAAGACAGGAAATACTTGTTGTGCTTTTAATCCGGCACGGAGTCCACGGCGAATTTCCTCTTCATCTAAAGTACCCTTTTCAAAGAATAATTCCATCAAAGCATCATCATGTTCTGCAGATGTTTCGACCAACTGGCGATTGTATTCTACTGCTTTTTCCATTTCACTGTCAGGAATGGGTAACTCCTCTCTTTCTCCATTGTCTCCCTTGAATTTATACATTTTCATTTTTAAAACATCAATAAATCCTTCTAAAGATTTACCAAGACCTACAGGATATTGTACAATGGCTACTCGATTTCCTAATGTTTCTTTGATAGATTGTATCGCAGCATCGTAATCTGCTTTTTCGTGATCTAATTGATTGATGGCAAAAATAACCGGTTTACGATGACTTTCTGCATAGCGCAACTGTATTTGCGTTCCTACTTCAACTCCATTTTGGGCATTGATTAACATTACTCCAGTATCACAAACTTTAAATGCCGGAAACAGACTTCCTGAAAAATCATCAGATCCTGAAGGATCTATAAAATTGAGTTTACGTTCCATAAACTCAGTATATAAAATCGTCGAATAAATTGAACGTTGGTAGATATGTTCTACTTCACTATTATCAGATACTGTATTTTTATTTTCAATCGTACCTCTGCGGTCAATCACTTTCCCTTCAAATAGCATAGTTTCAGATAGCGTTGTTTTACCACTACCTGCATTTCCCAATAAAACAATATTACGGATTTTTTCTGTAGGATAACTGTTCATATAATTAAAGTTTTTAAGAGTGAAAGATGAAATGTAAAAAATTATAAGTTAAAGGTACGTAAAATTACTTGACTTGCAACCTAATTAATTTTTTTTAAGAATGAGCAGAGAGAAAGTTTTTCAATTCACCATAATTGTTTTTCATGGGAATCGAAAGTACCTGACGATTTTCCATTCCTCTGACTAAGGATAGTAAATTGGAATCAACATGTTGTTCAAAACCGGGTATTAATTCGGTCATAATTTCTTCAAACTTCAACGCATGTGCTGTTTCTAAAAATATATACTGAGTATTATTTTTATCGGAATGTCGGGTAATATATTGTGTTGCCGCCGTATAACTCATACTGCTGTGAGGATCTAAAACGTAATGATACTTATTGTAACAATCTTTCATACCTTGTTGTGCATCGGCATCTGTATTAGGATAAGGTTCAATACTATCCTTCATTAATTCAAGATTATTATCATAAAGATACTGTAACCGCTCAAAGTTATTTGGAAATCCTACAGCCATTGCCGTTGCCATAGTTTCTGCGGCTACCACAGGTTCAAATTTTCCGGTTTTAAGGTATTTACATACCGCATCGCTACGAATACCGGCGGCAATAAATTGTTGAATCGGAATACCCATTTTTTGAGCATACACGCCGGCTGTTAAGTTTCCATAGTTTCCACTGGGTACTACAAATATATTTTCCTTATGAGTTTCTGCAGTTTGCGCCACTCCCCAACCGTAATAAATCATTTGAGGAATCAGCCTTCCGATATTAATGGAATTGGCTGACAGTAACTGTTTTTTTTCAGTTAATTCTTTGTCGCCGAAGGCTTCTTTAACCAATCTTTGACAATCGTCAAAAGTTCCATCAATGGCAATCGCCGTAATATTTTTTCCTAAGGTTGCGAATTGTTTTTCTTGCATTGGAGAAACCAACCCTTTGGGATAAAGTACACAAACATCAATGCCTTCCAATCCGTAAAATCCGGCAGCAACAGCTCCACCCGTATCGCCTGATGTGGCAACTAATACAGTAGCCGTTTTATTATTATTTTTAATAAATTGTTGTACGAGTTGTGCTAAAAAGCGTGCTCCTACATCTTTAAATGCCAAGGTAGGTCCATGATATAATTGTAACCCTGCAAGATTTTCTGTAATCTGGAATAACGGAATCGGAAAGTTAAGAGCAGCGTGAATCATTTCCTGAGTTTGTGTTTCTGAAAACTCACCTTTCAGGTAAGGATAACTCATGGCAAAGGCAATCTCTTCAAAAGATTTTTGAGAAAGATTGTTGAGAAATGCTTTATCTAATGTCGGAATTTCTACGGGAACATAAAGTCCTTTGTCGGGAGCCATGCCTGACAATACTGCTTGGCGTAGTGAAACACTGTGTTTGCGGTCTTTGGTACTTACAAATAACATAGTCAAATATTGATTTAAGAATTGTGATAAAAATTATCCGTGGTTAATACTTCAATGAAATAACAATTAAAGTAAATGTGATGAGGATTTATATTTAAGATTGCTGTAAAAATCTATCCATAAGTAAATGTCCTTGCTCTATCACCTGGTTTGTTGTTGCTGCGTAAAATTCAGTATATCTTACCGTAGATTTTACTTTTTCAGTACTCCTGTATAACAAATAAGGTACCGGTTCTGAGGTGTGGGTTCTAAGTTCGAGAGGTGTGGCATGGTCTGGGGTGAGTAATAATGAAAATGGCTCTTGTGTTGCTTCAAAATGTTCTATAATCGGCAAAATAATACGTTGGTCAATGTACTCAATAGATTTTACTTTATTTTCATACTCTTGTCGGTGTCCGCATTCATCAGGTGCTTCAATATGGATATACACAAAATCATCTCCTGAAGACAATGCGTCAAGTGCTGCCTTAACTTTTCCCGCGTAGTTTGTATGCAATGTACCTGTTGCTCCTTCAACTTCCAAAGGTTTAAGCCCGGCACAAATACCCAATCCGAACAGTAAATCAACGGCTGAGACCATACTTCCGGTCAAACCGTATTTTTTTGTAAAGTTTTTCAACTTAGGCTTACGTCCTTCTCCCCAAAACCACAAACTGTTTGCCGGATTCAATCCTTTGGCTTTGCGTTCAATATTTAGAGGATGATTCCGTAAGAAATCATAACTTTTTTCCATCAATCGAGCAAGTAAATGGGCATACTTACCTTGGGGATAATAGTCCATGACGGGTTTTTCTAAGATGTCATGCGGAGGTGTTGTGTGTATGTCGGTTAACGCTACGTCTGTATTCTTTATCAAAAAAATATTACGGTAACTGCGACCGAAATAGAGCTGATTTCCCTCTTGCTGCAAGTGTATTTTTAAATCATTAATCAACCGCTGTGCTGTAAGATTATCAATTTCCCCACTACTATGATCAACCATTGTAGATTGAGACAATCTATTTGTTTCCGTAACTGTTACCAAATTGGCTCTAAAAGTAATATCGGCATTTTCCAGCGGAACTCGAATGCTTACGGCTTCCAAAGGAGAGCGTCCCGAATAATAAATGGCTGGGTCATAACCTAAAATAGATAAATTGGCAGTATCGCTACCCGGCGACATTCCTTTGGGGACTGTGTGTACTAATCCTACTTCACTTTGTTTCGCCAATTTGTCAATCATTGGCGTTTTGGCAATTTCTAAAGGGGTTTGGTTGTTCAACTGCTTTTGACGATGGTCTGCCATACCATCACCTAAAACAACAATATACTTCATATATAATTTAATTTGTTATTAACCCTGATTTTTAAATATAAAATCCATTCTCGATTATTACCTCAATCGGCAAATAAATCATTCTTTTTTTTATATCACAATCCAAAGTATGTGAAAGAACTCTTTGAGCATCTTTTTCCGTAGTAATTAAATACAAATCCTGATGTTGGGTTAAAAGATTGACAAACATTTTTACTTCTTGAATAGAAAAAGAGTGATGGTCAGCAAAAGTCATTGTCTGCATGATTATACAATTTTTACGGACTTCTTCCACAAAAAGATGAGGTTCGGCAATAGCACTTACAACAATAGCCGTAGATATTTTTTCCCAATCCACATCTTCATTCAATAAGTTTTTTGGAGGTAAATATTTATAAGATGAAAACAACAATGATTGATGCGGCTGTAGTTTTATTTTCCTCTGAAACGCTGTTTTATTTTCTTTAGAAATATTGTTCGGTGTTTTGGTTACAATAACATAATCTGCCGCTTTACTGCGACTGCGAACATCTCGTAAACGTCCGCATGGCAATAAATAATCTTGAAAATATGGGTCTGAATATGTCGTTAACAGCACTGTTTTTGTAGCCTTTACCTTTCTGTGTTGCATGGCATCATCCAATAAAATAACATCGGGTGAAAACTGTTTTTCTATAATATCAATTCCTTTTTTCCGATTCTCACAAACGCAAACTACAATATTGGGAAACTTTTTTTTTATTTGCAGTGGCTCATCTCCGACTTTTTCAGCAGTATCAAAATCCAAGACTTCAATGTATCCTTTAGTTTTTCGACCATAACCGCGAGATAGTAAAGCGACATTGTAATTCTTTTGAAAAAAATATCTGATAAAGTATTCTACATGAGGCGTTTTTCCTGTTCCGCCAACCCTTAGATTTCCGACACAAACGGTCAATGTTTTTGGATTATAAACTTCTATCCACCTTTTGTCATATAAACAGTGACGCACGCGGAGTATTAATCCGAAAAGGCAACTGAAAGGATAAAGAAACAGAAATAGAAAAAACTTCATGAGTGGTTATCCTTACGTATTCTTATTGATTACCCAGAATCAACGGCAGCCCGTCTTTTCCGCCAATCACTATAATTTTTGCATTTGGAGAATTTGACAATTGAGAAGTAGCTTCAATACCTCTCATCTTTAAAAGATTCGGTGTTAAACTTGCGTTGATAATGGCATTGGCGCGAGCTTCACCTTCAGCTTGAATTCCTATACGTTCCGCTTCGCTTTTTTCTCGATCTAACTTGAATTGATAAGCCAAAGCTTCCTGTTCTTGTTTGAGTTTATTTTCAATTGCATTCTTGATTTGCTCTGGAAGATTAATAGACCGTATCAAAAGCGCCTTCATTTCAACATAGTTTTTCACCAATACAGTTTCTGTTTCATAAGCGATGGCATCTTCTACTTCTTTTCGCTTGGTTGAATAGATTTCTTCGGCAGAGAATCTACCCATCACTTTTCGTGCACAGGAACGCATTTCGGGTATAACTAATGTTTCAATGTACCCTACCCCGAATTGTTCGTGTAGAGCTGGAATTTTGTCATAGATAGGATTAAACCTCACTGATACATGTACATTGATAGATAGTCCGTTTTTATCTAAAACATCCATCGTTTCTTCGGTGGTTTGCTCTCTGACAATGTAAGTAATAAAATCATTAAACGGAGCGACAATGTGCATACCGGGTTCAAAAATAGTTTCTTTATCTAATCCCGAAGTATATTTACGAAAAATAATCGCTCGTTCACCGGGTGAGATAATTTTAAAGGTTTGAAAACTAATAATGAGTAAAAAGAGACCTATCCCCACGTAAATAATAATATTACGGGTTTTAACTGGAAATTGAGGGGATGAATTTTTGGGAGGAGGAGTATTTGCAAACATAGTGATTATGAAATTAAAAATGAAAAATGTAGAAAGTAAAGAGTAGAGTGTATTTCATTTTACATTTTACTCTTTAAATGATCGAAGTATTGAATAGTCTTTAGCAATCCTTCTTCTAAGGCCACTACGGGTTGCCAATCTAAAACTTCTTTGGCTTTAGTAATATCGGGTTTACGTTGAATCGGGTCATCTTCTGAGAGGGGTAGAAAGATTAATTTGGAAGAACTTCCCGTAAGGTCAATGATTTTTTGGGCTAAAGACAGAATCGTAAACTCTCCGGGATTCCCTAAATTGACAGGCCCTATCACCTTGTCATCGGTTTTCATCATTTTCACAAATCCGCACAGCAAGTCATCAACATACTGAAAACTCCGAGTTTGCTGTCCGTCGCCGTAAATAGTAATATCTTTACCTGATAATGCTTGTACAATAAAGTTAGAGACCACCCGTCCGTCATTGGGGTGCATTTTGGGTCCGTAAGTATTAAAAATACGGACAATCTTTATTCTTACGCCGTTTTGAATGTGGTAATTCATAAACAAAGATTCTGCACATCGCTTTCCTTCGTCATAACAAGAGCGTGAGCCAATCGGATTAACATTTCCCCAGTAACTCTCGGTTTGTGGGTGCTGGTGTGGATCGCCGTACACTTCACTGGTAGAAGCTTGTAGAATTTTAGCTTTTACACGTTTTGCCAACCCTAACATATTCATCGCTCCCATAACAGAACATTTGATTGTCTTGATAGCGTTGTATTTATAATGAATCGGAGAAGCCGGACATGCCAAATTATAGATTTCATCGACTTCTGCAAAATAGGGTGTGCAGACATCATGGCGAACAAGTTCGAAATAAGGATTATCTAATAAGTGTACGACATTTTCCTTACTGCCCGTAAAAAAATTATCGACACAAATAACCTCATTCCCCTCTGATAATAATTTTTCACATAAATGAGAGCCTATAAATCCTGCACCGCCGGTAACCAATATCCTTTTTTTCATGATAAATTTCTTTGAAAACGGGTGTAAAAGTAATGAAAAATAATGAATTACCGATAACCGATTCGACTAATTTTTTTCAGAAACTCTCAGAACCGGAGGGTGAGCGAAGTTGAACCCTATTGTAGAAATATCGGCGAATGGGTTGCTGAGATATTTTGGCTGTAGAAGTCTCCGCAGGCATTCCGCCGAGACCTCTACAACCAAAAACCTGTCGGCAGACATTCCGCCGAGACTTCTACAGCCAAAAATCTGTCGGCGGACATTCCGCCGAGACTTCTACAGCCAAAAATCTGTCGGCAGACATTCCGCCGAGATCTCTACAGCAAAAAACCTGTCGGCAGACATTCCGCCGAGACTTCTACAGCCAAAAACCTGTCGGCAGACATTCCGCCGAGATCTCTACAGCCAAAAACCTGTCGGCAGACATTCTGCCGAGATCTCTACAGCCAAAAACCTGTCGGCAGACTAATATTCTGAGATACCGAAATCTTATTTTATTAAATGACTGCCATCACCAAGATTGTAATGCCATTACACGATCTTTAGTCAACTGCTCTTTCAACTCGTCAAGCGATTGCATTTTACGTTCCGGACGTATAAATCGGAGAGGGAATATCTGTAATTGGCGACCATACATATTTTTATTAAAATCAAAAATATGTACTTCTATCGTCGTTCTATTTTCATTGGTTACCGTAGGACGTTGACCGATATTCATCATGCCTTTTAAAGATTGATTATCTACAATAACCTGAACGGCATAAACACCATTGGGAGGGAGTATTTTTTCAGGAGAAACAATAATATTTGCGGTTGGAAAGCCTATGGTTCTGCCGACACTTGAACCTGTAACCACAGTTCCTCTAAATGAATAATCGGCAGACAATTGTTGGTTGGCACTTGGAATGTCGCCCTTCAAAATAAACTCCCGAATGGCAGTAGAAGTAACTTTTTGATGATTGGTTGTTATGTCTTCAACTTCAATAATATCGACATGGTAGGGTTTTAAAAAATCGTTGACTTTACTGATTGTCCCCTCCCCTTCTCGGCCGAACTTATGGTCTTTACCCAAACATAATGCTTTTAATTGTAGCGGTTGGGCAATGATTGTTTGGAGAAATTTATCATACCCTATACTTGAAAATTGAGGAGTAAAAGGTATTTCAACATAACAATCTACTCCTGCTTTTTCAATCAACCAACGCTTTTCATCCGGTAATGTAAGGCGATAGTGGAGGATATCGGGTCGTAAAACTTTTTTCGGGTGAGGTTCAAAAGTAATCACAACACTTGAAGCCTGATGTTTTGTGGCTTGTTGACGTAAAACCGATAACAAATGAAGATGACCTTTATGTACTCCGTCAAAGTTACCGATAGTAATGACTACCGAAGATTTACAGCATTGGTATATATCTTCAAGTCCACAAAATACCATTGTCCTATTGGTTAATAGGTTGTATGGCAAACTTTAATACCTCATCCATCTGCTCTACGTAATGAAAATCTACATCAGCAATATATTCCTTCTTTATATCAACAATATCTTTTTGATTTTCCGTACACAATAAAATTTGCTTAACACCTGCTCGTTTTGCTGCCAATATTTTTTCTTTCACTCCACCCACCGGTAATACACGTCCCCGTAAAGTAATTTCGCCCGTCATGGCAATGTGGTTTTTTACGGGTTTTCCGGTAAATGCAGAACATATTGCCGTAATCATCGCAACGCCTGCCGAAGGACCGTCTTTAGGAATAGCGCCTTCCGGAACATGAACATGCACATCAAAGTCAGAAAACATAGTTTCGGCAATAGATAAATCTGAGGCATGTGCTTTAATGTAATCATAAGCAATGCTGACACTCTCTTTCATTACATCGCCAAGATTTCCGGTGATGACAATATTTCCTTTTCCTTTATGTAAACTTGCCTCTACAAATAATATTTCACCGCCGACTTCAGTCCAAGCCAAGCCTGTAACGACTCCCACCATAGGATTACTTAAAACTTTATCTTGACTAAAAGTTTTTGGACCTAAAATTGTCAGTACATCGGCTTTAGATAATTCGGCTTTAAACTTGTTTTCTGTTGCAATTTCTTTGGCTCGGTGGCGAATGAGTTTTGAAATCTTTTTCTCTAATCCTCTAACTCCGGATTCACGGGTATAAAGTTCAATAATGCTTTGTAATGTTGCATCTTTAAGTGTAAATTGCTTCTTTGTCACACCGCTTTCTAATAACAATTTGGGTAAAATATGTCGTTTGGCAATTTCTATTTTTTCTTCTACCGAATATCCTGTTACCGGAATCATTTCCATACGGTCTTTGAGTGCCGAAGATATGGTCATCGGATTATTTGCCGTTGTGATAAATAATACTTTTGATAAATCATAATCAACATCAATATAGTTGTCATGAAATGCAGTATTTTGCTCTGGGTCAAGCACCTCTAATAAAGCCGAAGAAGGGTCTCCTCTAAAGTCATTTCCTACCTTGTCAATTTCATCTAAAACAATCACAGGATTAGATGTTTTACATTTACTGATGGTCTGTATAATTCTGCCGGGCATAGCACCGATGTAGGTTCTTCGGTGTCCTCTGATTTCTGACTCGTCATGTAAACCTCCCAAGGCAATACGTCCATACTCACGTCCTAAGGCTCGTGCAACACTTTTTCCTAACGACGTCTTACCGACACCCGGAGGACCATATAAACAGATGATGGGTGATTTTAAAGAACCTTTTTTCAATTTAAGTACCGATAAATGTTCTAAAATACGCTCTTTAACATCTTCTAATCCGAAATGGTCTGCATCTAAAATTTGCTGAGCATTATTAATATCTAAGTTATCATCCGTATATTCTCCCCAAGGCAAATCTACCAATGTTTGAAGATAGGTTAATTGATAAGAGTATTCACCTCCGGATGGTCGCATGGTCTGCAACTTCAATAACTCTTTTTCAAAATACTCTCCTACTGTTTTATTCCACTTTTTCTCTTTCGCCTTTTCTCTGATAGCATTCATTTCTTGATCTGTTGCCGAACCTCCCAACTCATCTTGAATGGCTTTCATCTGCTGTTGTAAAAAGTATTCTCGATTTTGCTTATCCATGTCTTTATAAGCCTTAGACTGGATATCACGTTTAATCTCCAAACTCTTACGTTCTTTCATCAAAATTGTCAGTAATCGCTCGCAACGATTGATGTATTCTGTGATTTCTAAAAGTTCTTGTTTCAAGTCTCCGCTGATTTCGGAGTTTGAGGCAATATAATTGATGAGAAATGTTCTACTTTCAATGTTTTTGATAGCAAACCCTGCTTCTGGTGAGATATGCGGAGAGAGTTTAATAATTTCTAAGGCTATATCTTTAATAGATTCTATCAAACCGTCAAACTGCTTTGTTTTTCTTGAATATACCTCACTGTATATTTCAGTTTTGGCAATTAAGTAAGGTTTATCATCTACCAGTTCTGTCATTTTTATACGCTTGGTGGCTTGCAAAATCACGGTAGTACTGCCATCGGGCATCTCTAAAAGATTCAAAATATTAGCAGCAACACCAACGGAATGTAAATCATCAAAGCCCGGATCGTCATCACGAGAATCAAATTGCATGAATGCGCCAATCACCCGATTATCGCTATAGGCATCTTTCACTAACTTTACTGACTGGTCGCGGCCAATGTTTATAGGGGCTACCACTCCTGGAAGAAAGATAGAATTACGCAGTGCTAAGATAGGTAGAACTTCAGGTACTTTAATTTTTTTTAATGTTTCTTCATCTCCTTCTGCTAATACAGGAATAAATCGTCCGCTGCTATCACCACTTAAAGGAGAAAAAGATAATAAGGTATTACTCATGCTTAATATATTTGATATTAGTTTACTAAAATAGTTATGTTCAACCCTAAAAGCAAAAACCGTGCAAAAGAGGAAATGAAATGATGTGTGATTGAGAGGAGCACTTGGAATAAAAATCTTCCTTATAACTCATTGGTTCTCATTTTTACCTGAGGTTTTAAACTTCACAATGTGAATCGTAACCCCGACTGAAACACACAACAGTAAAACGTTTACCCACCAGAGTGGAATAAGAAAAAGGATATTAATCATCATGGTAACCCAAAGGATAGACAATGAAATAATCTTAATCCGTAAAGGGATCGACCGGTGCTCGTAATATGATTTTAAGATAACTCCAAAGTAGCGGTGTTGCAAAAGCCATTGTCGGGCTTTGGGTGAACTGCGGTAAAAAAGATAAGAAGCTAACAGTACGAAGGGTGTTGTAGGAAGGATTGGCAGAAAAACTCCAAGTATTGCCAAACAAACACTCACCCACCCTAATGCTATAAGTAAGTACTTTATCATAGCATCTTCATTACCTAAGCTTACTTGTTATCATCATGGTCAAGATAATATTTTAATTTTCTATCTAATTCAATTACCTTTTCAGGATACTGTTCAGCAACATTTTTTCTTTCACCACTATCTTCTTTGAGATAGTAAAGTTGCTGCACAGCATTATTTCCTAACTCTGTATTTGTCCAAGAATCATATGCTTCGCCATCAGTAGGAACAATGTATTTCCAGTCTTTGACCGTAATGGCATGTGTACCGGCGTGCTCTATAACATGTTTACGTCCCTGCTTATCTTTACCTGATAATGCTTTAAGATGGTTTTGGCTGTCGGGTGCTTCCCCTGTAAGCAGTGGTTGTTGTGTTACGGCTGCCAGTGTGGCAAATATATCTATCTGACTCATGGGGGCATTACTTGTTTGTCCTGCCTTAATCTGCTTGCTCCAGCGGGCTATAGTTGGTACTCTTGTCCCTGCTTCAAAGATGCTGTACTTTCCTCCTCTCATAAATCCCCACGGCTTATGATTGCCTAAGAGTTCTACAGCCTGGTCTTTGTAGCCGTCATCTACAACAGGTCCGTTATCGCTTGTGAGGATAATCAGGGTATTATCTGCAAGTCCAAGCCTTTCTAATACTCTCAGTATTTCTCCTACCGACCAGTCGAAAGAGAGAATGGCATCTCCTCTTGCACCCATGCCGCTTTTTCCTGCAAATCGCTGATGCGGTGCTCTGGGTACGTGAATGTCGTTGG
This sequence comes from uncultured Muribaculaceae bacterium, assembly GCA_964450725.1. Taxonomy (GTDB): domain Bacteria; phylum Bacteroidota; class Bacteroidia; order Bacteroidales; family UBA932; genus CAYVGO01. The sequence continues at coordinate 42,518 of CAYVGO010000006.1, read as the reverse complement.
TAGCAAAATAGAGAAAGAATGGGCTTTGGGCACTTTGTGTAATAAACTCTACGGCCTTTTCGGTAATGCGGTCGGCAATCTGTTCATCAATCCATAAGGCTTTCTTACCTCCTTTCATATAGCCAATACGGCTAATACCATTAATAAGTGCTTGGTCGTGTCCGTGTGAGGGATGTAACTTTAACAACTCCGGGTTGTTTTTACCCGTAGGTTCACCGGGATAAGGCTGTGTATAACTTACTTCAATGGGGTCGTTGAGGTCAAGGTTTACAACACGTCCGTTTTCAATATAAACACAGGGTACACGGTCGCCGGTTGCCGCCATAATAAAGGAATAATCAAATCCTATGTCTTTCAATCCCGGAGTGATTTGGCTGTTCCACTCCTGCTTTCCTCTTTCGCTTCCCAGTCCCAAATGCCACTTTCCGACGGCGGCAGTAGTATAACCTCCACGCTTTAACATGGCGGGGAGTGTCTTCATCTCCGGAGTAACAATCATTGCGGCATCTCCGGGTGCTACTCCTGTGCCGCGAACCCTCCATGCATATTTTCCGGTAAGAAGGCTAAAGCGTGAAGGGGTACTTGTTGCCGCACAAGCATGAAAGTTTGTAAACCTTATTCCTTCTTGTGCCAGCCTGTCAACATTGGGTGTTTGTACACGGCTCCAATGGCCGTTACAACTTATATCACCATAACCTAAATCATCGGCATTAATGATAATGATGTTGGGTAGTTTCTGGGTGTTGGCAGTGGCTGCAGGTGAAAGTGCTGCAAGTATGGTAGAGGTTGCCAGTAACTTGTTGACCATGTTGTAACTGTTTGAATGATTATTTATCTAAATTGTCGATGGCAAAGGTAAATCTAATATCTTTAGGAATATGGCTTGTTGCTATTTTGTGTAAATCTTTCTGTAATTCCTCCTTAATCACACATTGATTTTTCACTATATCACCTGCCTCTTGATAATTCCCGGTGCCTTCTATTGTTAAGACTTTCTCCCCAATAAAGGCTACGGTTTTATCCATTTGCTCTGCATTGACAAGATAAAATCCCTCTTTGGTTTTACTTACTGCTCCCTGTTCTAAGAGTGTATTAAACACAAACATGTTGGCTTTACCGTGAGCACTGGAAAGCCCGAAACGTACTGACCTGAAAATGCCGGCCACAAAGGTTACGTAGTTTTGTAACCGGTCTTTCTGCGGCAACTCTTTCATTGTCATTAACTGATTGACCAAATATAAGCCTAAGATATCGGCCTTAGCCTCTTCAATCGTAGAGTAGCACTCCTTTAAAGCACTTCTTATGGTAGCCCCATCGTTAGTCCACTTTACTCCTAATCCATGCGCTACCTCGTGCATCATCACATTTTCAAAGAAAGCATTAAAGTTTACATGCCCTATCTGTGAACTGTCTATCAACAATTGGGCTATGGGCATCAATATTTTATCAAACTTTGCACGCATGGAATTTTTAAGTTGTAATTTTCTTGACCCTTTTTCGGTTTGTACTCTTTCATCATTGGGAAGATTGATGGCAATAGTTTTGCTACCAGCATTACAATCTCCTCCGTAAAACAGCGCATCATAAACTCCCATATCAGACAAAGCGGTAGTGATCAGTGGCTTATACTGTAGAGGGCAGGGTAATGATTGTTGAAGGGCAGGCATCAGGGCATTAATGTGCTCAAGTTTGCTTGTCCATTCCTGATCTTTCAGTAATATAAAACTTTCGTATGCGGTTTTATAACCAAACAGTCCGTCTTCATAGTTTTCTATTGGCCCGGCGATAAAGTCAATATCATTATTCTTTACATCCATCCACAGCATGTCGCTTTCAAAATAATCATCTGTCAACAAGGCGCTGGCTCTGGCATTAAGGTAACTTTGCAGCAACGGGTTAGATACTTTTTGTGCTGCCTGTCGGATATAGTTCGCTGCATCGGCAAGGTCGGCATGAAAATATTGATGATAAGGTACTGCCTGCAACTTGCCTTCGGCATTGCGTATAATCATTGTATATTGCGAAGTCTTAGTACTATCTTCTAAAGCCACAAACTCCTCTTTGGTCATGTCTTGAGGATAAAAAGCAGCACCGGCCGGTTTCTTTCCATAGTTTGGCAATAGCGGCAAGTTATTGTTGAGCCGCTCCCAGGGGCCATAATTAATATTAATCAGTGCCTCAATGTCGGCATCTGTAGTGTCTAAGGTCTTATAATCCTTACCATAAGCTTGTATCCAAAACAACTTATCCATAATTTTACCTGCCTTAAGCAGTAAGGGAATAATCTCTTTTTGAGAATCTGTCAGAGGCTGTGCAGGCTGTAACTCTACCCACGCAAATTCATCGGCTTTTTGTTTCATAGTGTTTGTTGGCGTTGATGTGCATGCACATAAGATAATGAGAGAGTAAAAATAAAATTTCATAATATAATACAATAATAAATGATAGAAATAATCGGATTACAGCATCAAGATTACACAATACATCCTTGGTTTATAATATTTTTGCAGTATCAATTTTCGCAAGAAGTTCTATCCGTCTTAAGTTAAATGTCTATTACCAATATATTTTATATTATTGATGTTCTAAAGTAAAGTACTTTTAAAATCTCAATGTTTCATCAATAATATATTTTGTGCAGTTCTCTTTGAAAGGCTACAAAGATAAAATGCTTTTGTAACATAACAAAACATTTTCACTTAGTGTAGTATCTCTTTCATATAATTCAATGTTGTCTTTTCAAAGAGTTATGGCAAGTATAGAATTTTCCATAAAATAAAAATAGCCTTGCATTACATATAATTTATTCTTGGTGTAATGAATCTCAAATTGATTATCTTGTATAAATTTAAATCGCAGGTGTTCTTTAAAGTCAATTCCCTCTTCACTGATGGTTTTAAATGCCGCTTCTTTAGCACACCAGATTATACACAACTGCTCTTCTTGAGTATACAGATAAAATGGCAACAACTCTTCAGCACAAATATATCGGAAAGCTACTTTCTCAAAGTTTCTATTCTTTAATTCTATATCTACTCCAATTGCTGAGAAAGGATTAATGGCTATTACGGCAAATTCTTTATTATGGGTTATAGATATGAAATGTGTACTGTTTTCCAAATAGGGAGTACCAGATGAGTGATAAAGAATCTTTGAAGTATGATGGATAGACCCTTGCAGTAAGGCTCGAACGGCTAACCACTCTTGCTTACGTCGAACAGAGGTAATGGATTGTAAATATGATTTCTCAGAAATAGAAAGGTGGACTTTTGCCAACAATTCCTCTTCTGATTCTGTGATATGCCATAGTAAAATTTCAGTCGAGTTTACATGCAGTGATTGATAAAAAGGCATTACTGTAAATATTGACTGAAAATATTTCTCCATTGTTCCGGTAAAACTATGGACTTACCGGTTACTTTGTCATAACCCGACATGACGGACAAACATTGAACATGGATGACATTAGAACTTCTTATAGACTGTTCTAATTGTATACTCTTGTTTCCTATCTTTTTTAATTGCGTAGTAACATCAATGTTGTCGGTTAAGAAAGTTTGTACTTTGTAATCTATTTCGGTACGGACGACAATCATAGTACATTGTTCTTTAAAAAAGTTTTTCCCAAATAAATGTTGAAAAAAATCAACTCTACCTAAGTCAAAATAATCTTGATAAATGCTATTGCCAACATGTAGCATTCCATCAATATCTGAAAATCTAATCTGTATGGGTGTTATAATCATTGGATTGTTCATAACCTATATCTGATAATGCATGTTTTGAAGCTTGCTGTTCTGATGCTTTTTTATTTCTTTCCTTACCATATCCGACACATTGCCCATTCATCATTAAAAAAGTATGATAAATCTGAGTGTGAGATTCTCTTTTCTCCACAGTATTGAAGAAGTAACCAATTTTATTTTTCTGACAATAATCAATCAACTTACTCTTATAATCAACCTCAAGTTCTATCATTTCAGAAGGTTGATGTACTTCAATAATATATTTTATAATGTACTTCTGAGTAAAATGATAGCCTTTATCTAAATAAATTGCTCCGATAAATGCCTCAAACGCATTTCCTAAAATAGAGGAATCTTCAATATCTATGTTTCGTGAATGATAGCAAATAAAGTTTTGAAGTCCTATCTCCTTAGCAAACTTACACAATGTAATTCTACTTACATATTTAGACCTAACTTGCGTGAGAAATCCCTCACGTTCATTTGGAAAAGCGTGATATAGATAATCAGAAACAACTGCTGTCAAAATAGCATCACCTAAAAACTCCAATCTTTCATTATTTTGAAGTTTCTTTTTATCCTTCATCCCACAAGAAGCATGAGTAAAGGCTATTTTATAATAAGCAATATTTTTGGGTACAAAAAAAAGCATGCCCCGTAACTTACGAAAGTATGCTTTATCTTCAATGGAAAGCGACCGATAATATCTCCTTAAATAAGGAAATAACATTAAGATTTATATTTTTTCAAAAGAATAGAAGAATTATGTCCTCCAAAGCCGAAAGTATTGCTGATAGCATATTCGACTTTACGTTCTTGTGCTTTATTTAGGGTCAAATTCAATTTATAATCAATTTCTGGATCCTCATGCTCAAAATTAATTGTAGGAGGAATAACTTGTTTTTCTAAAGCACAAATACAAGCAATTGCCTCTATAGCACCAGTTGCTCCTAATAAATGACCAGTCATTGATTTTGTGGCACTAATATTAAGTTTATAAGCATGATCTCCAAACACTCCTTTTACCGCTAAAAGTTCAGCAATATCCCCTAAAGGAGTAGAAGTACCATGCACATTAACATAGTCTACTTTATCTGGTGTAATATTGGCATCCTTCAATGTTTTCAACATTACAGCCCTTGCTCCTAAACCTTCAGGATGTGGGGCAGTCAAATGATGTGCATCTGCCGTCATAGCACCTCCAACAACTTCTGCATAAATTTTAGCCCCTCTTTTGATAGCATGCTCATATTCTTCAAGCACCAATCCGCCACCACCTTCTCCCATCACAAATCCATCTCTTGTTTTATCAAAAGGACGAGAAGCGGTTAAATAAGAATCATTATTTGTAGATAAGGCGTGCATAGCATTAAATCCACCAATTCCTGGTTCATTAATTGTAGCCTCCGAACCTCCGGTAAGAATTACATTGGCTTTTCCCATCCTAATTAAATTAAAAGCATCAATCATAGCATGTGTTGAAGACGCACATGCTGAAACTGTCGCGTAATTAGGTCCTCGTAAACCGTATTTCATAGAAATATGTCCGGCAGCAATATCCGAAATCATTTTTGGAACAAAAAACGGACTATATCTTGGAACTTTTCCACCTTCTACAAAACTCACGACTTCTTGATAAAACGTATTCATTCCACCAATACCTGAAGCCCAAATAACACCAATTTCATCTAAATCTTCAGTCAATAAATCCAACTTAGAATCCGTCAAAGCTTCATGTGCCGCAATTAAAGCAAACTGAGAATATAAATCTAATCGTTTTGCCTCTTTTTTATCAATTGCGTCGGCGTAATTAGATACGTCAAAATTTTTTACTTCACACGCAAATTTGGTTTTAAAAAGAGTAGCATCAAAGTGCGTAATCATATTTGCACCACTCACTCCTTTTAGAAGATTGTCAAAATATTCGCTAATATTATTACCTATGGGATTGATCGTTCCGATTCCTGTAATGACTACTCTTTTTAAATCCATAATTTATAGTTCTTGTTCACGTGTGCGACTTAAGGTGAAATTATTGTGCCGAATGCTTTTTAATGAATGCTATAGCATCTCCGACAGTTACTAACTTTTCAGCGTTATCATCAGAGATTTGTATATTAAACTCTTTTTCTAGTTCCATGATTAATTCTACTGTATCTAAGGAATCTGCTCCTAGATCATTTGTAAAACTAGCATTTTCAACTACTTCTGATGCTTCTACGCCTAACTTGTCTGCAATAATTTCTTTTACTCTTGATGCAATGTCTGCCATAATCTAATTTTTTAATGAATAATTGGTTAAAAAAATTTGCGGCAAAATTACAAAGATTTATCTATAAGTTTACTACTTTTGGGAAATATTTTTTCAATATTTTTTATAACATCATGACAAATAGCAATATAGCAATTTTCATCTCAGGAACAGGAAGTAATTTTAGAAATCTTTTTTCTTATTTTTCAACAAAACAAAATATCAATATAAGTTTATTGATATCCAGTAATCCAAACTCTCCGGCTCTTTCGTTTGCAGATGAGCATCGTATTCCAACAATGATTATAACAAAATCTGATTTATGTAATCCCACTCAAATCATCAATTTATTACATGATTACGACGTTGATTTAATTGTTCTGGCAGGATTCTTATGGTTGATACCTCGCAGTTTAATTATCCAATACCCACAAAGAATAATTAATATTCATCCCGCATTACTACCAAAATATGGAGGTAAAGGTATGTATGGAGAACATGTTCATCAAACTGTATGGTTGAATAAAGAGGCCGAAACGGGGATCACCATACACTATGTGAATGAAAATTATGATGAAGGTAATATAATTTTTCAAGCATCATGTCCGATAAGTACTAATGATACTCCTGATGATATCGCTAACAAAGTTCATCAGTTAGAATATCAATATTTCCCCAAAATAGTTGAGAAAATTGCAACTCAAAAGTAAAGTTTTTCACCAGAATTAATCGAAGTTAGCGTAATGTGTAAATATATCTTTACTTAGTGACTTTCTGATGATTGCTATAATTGAACAAATAACCTTTAGTTCTTTCGATGTTTTTTATAAAGTTGTTCCATTGAAAACACTACAACCCATAAAACAACGCCAATGAGTATTGCAACCAGAACATCTGTATTTTGTTTATTATTCGCTTTGAAAGACAAATTATCAATTTCCTCTAATGTACTAAAGATTGGCATTTCGTAATTTGACCATTTTCCGCTAATAATTCCATGGTTTATATAAATGAGTCCGACATTAGCTCGCAACATACTTTTAAGTTCTGTATCATCAGTAAAATAGATTGGAGTACTCCATTGGGATTCATTTAACTTTTGCTGCATTTGATCTAATGCTGAAGAGGTCAGTAAGTAAAATCCCACCTTATTTTGTTGTGCAAAAACGGCTATTTTTTCCAACTTTTCAAGGTCTGATTGATTGAGTTTATTAGCATTGCGAACAATTCCCCAGAAAAAATTTCCACTGTGTAATACCGAATCTAAAATATTTATTCCCTCAACTGTATTCAGAGTCAAATGTGCAATTGGAGGCTTGTATCCTTCTTTGACAAGTACTGTTTTTGTATCAACATATTTCCATGTAGTATCACTCCACAATTGAGATTTCATAAATGAATCTTGGGTAAAATGATGTTGAACACCATCTTTTTCATAAATTAACGTAATGTCGTAAACATCAATATCATTTTCTTTTTCTTTGGGAATTGACATTGCTTGGGGAATATTTTGCCCGATATAATAAGGTAAAAAGTCTATGATTGGCAAGTAAAGATAAGAATAAACAGATATCCCTACACCGTACAAGCCGAAAAGGCAAACATATATCCACTCTTTGACAGATGTAGAAAAATGAGAAATATGATTACGTTTTGTAAATAGAAATATTGCAATGGGCAACATAATAAGATTTTTGATAAATGTTTCCCAATTTCCTAATTTAATAGCATCTCCAAAGCATCCGCAATCAGAAACAGGATTCGTCAAAGCAATCCATAGTGTTAATAGTGTAAAGAACACCATAAATGAGAGTGCTGCCATCGTTGTGACTTTCATTTTTAATCTCAGTAGTAGGCAAATTCCTATCAACAATTCTGCCACCGATAACAAGACTGAAAAAACCAAGGCAAAATCATAAAAAAAGTCCCATCCAAAGGCTGTGAAATAATCTGTAAATTTATACGCCGTTCCCCATGGATCAACTACTTTTACAAATCCTGAAAACACAAATAATAATCCAAGAAAAATACGACTGACAGATAAACAAATTTTCATTCTTTTTAACACCATGCTGTTTTAAATTTATATTGACATAAACAAAATAAAGAGAGTCAGATATTATTTCATTTTACCGGTACTTAAAAACTTTCTATGCAATTCAAAAGTTCTATCTAAAAGTAACGGCGTTTGATGTTGTGAATTTTTCAAAAAGTCTTGTGCTATATCATGTAAAATTGGTCTATAATCCGGATGAGCACAATTGTCAATAATCAATTTCACTTTTTGTTTAGGGCTTAATCCTCTTAAATCGGCAACACCTTGTTCAGTAATAATAACTCCTACAGAATGTTCATTATGATCAACATGAGTTACCATCGGAACGATAGAAGATATGTCTCCATTTTTCGCAGTTGAAGGGGTCATAAACAATGACAAGTAAGCATTTCTTGTAAAATCCCCACTACCACCGATTCCATTCATCATTTTTGTTCCCATAACTGTTGTAGAATTTATATTTCCATAAATATCTACTTCTATGGGGGTATTCATGGTTATAATTCCTAACCTTCTAATAATTTCAGGATGGTTTGAAATTTCTTGTTGACGAAGAATAATCTTTTTCTTTAATACATCAATATTTTTTCTCAACTTTTCAAAACCTTCTGCCGAAATAGTTAAAGAACATCCAGATGCTGTTATCAAACGATCATTGTCTATTAATTCAAATAAAGAATCTTGTAATACTTCTGTGTACATCTCTATTGGGTCAAAATCCTTGTGCGTAGCGAAACAAGACAACACGGCATTGGCAACATTTCCCACTCCAGACTGAAACGGCAACCCTTTGGGTAATCTTCCTTTTTTACGTTCATGCAAGAAGAACTCTACCGCATGCATAGCAATAGTTTGCTCTTCTTCTCCAGGCGTGCGGAATGGCGAAGCCCCGTTAGGAACATTAGACTTTACAATGCCTATAATTTTGTTCGGATCAACTTGTACGTAGTTTGTGCCTACTTTATCGCTTACTTTATTAATGGGAATAGGTTGTCTATTAGGTGGAGATGCTGGAACATATACATCGTGCATTTCCATAATCTCTCGAGGTACAGTACTATTAATTTCAACCAAAATTTTATCCGCTTGCTCCAAGTAGGTTGCAGAAGATCCTCCGGCCGTTGATAAATATATTTTACCGTCATTAGTAACTTCTATAGCCTCAACAATGGCCGTTGTTATTTTTGGAAGAAATCCATATCGAACTAATTGTGGCATGTGAGAAAGATGAATGTCTTGGTAAGCAACTTCACCATTATTGATGGCTTTTCTCAAAGATTCATTACTTTGATACGGCATCCTTAATTTAATGGCTTTTGCTCTCGCTAAAACTCCATCACAATAATCTCCAGTAGAAGCTCCTGTGAAAAGTGTAATTTGAAAAGGTTCTCCTATTGCATGCAATTGTTCTGCTCGCTGAGCAATTGCTCCGGGTATTAATTTAGGGTCTCCCGCAGGTGTAAAGCCACTCACACCAATCACTTCGTCGTGATGAATAGTTAATGCGGCTTCTTCTGGTGTTAATATTTTGTAACTCATACTGATATAGAAATTATATTTTTAGAAATAAGGACAAAGATAGTATTTTTATATGATATTAAAACATAAAATGTGGCATTTCAGAGAGAACTACCACATTTTATTATTCAAGTTGTTTTTTTTGACTACTACATATCGCTAAACTTAATTGAGGTTGAAGAATTTGAGCGTTCTGTAGGCTTTGATTTCTTTTTAATATTTTTTTTATTTTGTGGTGCTATATTTTTCTTTCCACCCGAAGTGTTTTTCTTTTGTACATTTGTTTTCTTTTTGACATTATTTCCAGTTGATGTTACATTTTTCTTTGCACCTTGTTTTTTTACTGTACTCTTCTTTTTGTCTGTAGATTTAGATTGTACATTCTTCAATTCTCCTCCTTCTACGACTAAGAATGAAATCTTTCCTTCTGTTTTAATTGTTTTGCATTTTACAACTTTTATTCTGATGTAAGTGTTTTCAGCGTTAAAATCTAAAAATGATTTTTTAATTAATTGTGCTCGTCTTCCTCCAACCACTTTGTTTGCCTTAGGTGTTGATTGTTTACAAGATTGACAAACAATAACTACAGGAACTTTTGTTGCATTGATAAGTTCAGAAGCCTTAGTAAAAATATTCTGTACTTCAAATGTTAAATCTTTAGAGCCGTTTCCGAATTTAGGTTTTTTAGTTGCTATAATTTGTTCTAATTGTTTTAGCAACGGTTTTAGTTCTGCTATTTTTTGTTGACGTTCTTCTTCTGGTGTAATCTTGGGTTGTACTACAGGTTCTAATTTCGGTTGTTTTTCTTCAACAAATTGTGATTGTGTCACTGGTTCTTGGATTGGAACCGTATAATTTAGAGGAAAATCATATTCGCTTTCACTTTGAATATCTTGTTTCTTTTTAGTTTTTCCTAATCCAATATTTAATGCTATTTTTCCACCCATGGATAAGGTGTTGATATTTTCAACGCGTTGTGTTGATGTAATTCCTCTATATTTATCTATAGACACAAAAGGTAAATTTTGTGCTTTTACACTGCTTAAACCATAACCAGCGGTAAATAAAACTGCTAAATGAGTTCTATCTGTAAGTTTAAATTTTAATCCAAGGTCTCCAATTACCGAAAAATTGGTCGTAAATTGTTTAGGAGAGTTTGAAAACTTTGTAAATGTACCTAAATGTAAACTTTCTGAAGTGGTAATATTGACATTAATACCAGGAAAAGAAATCATACGTTGATAATTACCATCACCCATTTTATTGCTCTCAAGCATATTAAAGCCAACGCTACCTCCAACATTTACTACAAAATCTAATTTAGAAGCTAATGGAATTGCAAAATTCAAAAGTAATGGAATTTCAAAATAAGTTACCCTCTGCTGTTCAGTACCATTAATTGTTTGCGTTAGAATATATTGATTTTGAACACCATCACTATTATCAACACCTTTAAGAACATCTGAATATGGGGATAATTTTATTTTCCCATTATAATAATTCAACTGTAAGCCAGTCCCTAAACCAATATATTTATTAAACCAAAATGTATATCCGATTCCACCTCCAAAGGAAAAACTTCCGGAACTTTTTATACCACTAGGTGTACTATATCCCAATTGAGAATAACCTGGCATGAGGTAAAGTGATAACTGACTTTTATATAAACCTTCGTTTTTCTTTTCTTTTTGTTGTTTGGGAGTTATGCGAATGTTTTCATCGGCAATCGTGCGAAACACAATTAGAAGAGAAGATGTAAAAAATATAATTATAAATAGAACTTTTTTCATATATGAATAATTTAATTTTAAGTTACAGTAAACCTGAATAAGACAATATATTCAATGAATATATTATTGAACTGTAAATTTTAACACACTTGTACTGTTTTTATCTTTCAGGTGCACAAAGTATGTGCCTTGGTTAGCAATACCTGATATACTAAATCCTTTTTCCATCGGAGTTATTGAAGCATTTATTTTATTGCCGGTAATAGTATATACTTCACAAGTCAATTCTTGAACATTTTCGGATAAAATTGTGACAGGACGATTTTTTGCAACCGGATTAGGATAGACATTAGTTGCTGTGCCAAAAGAACGCCTTAATGTAACTTGAGTTTTATTTGGAAACACAATATTTACAGTATATTCCCCTGTAGGAATTGGATTTCCAACTTCAACATATGGTTCAGATACGTTAGATGTCAATTTATTACCATTTCTAGACCATATATATTGAGCATTTTTTAGTACATCTGAATTGTTTTTATTTGTAACAGCAAGTATTCTATCTAATAAAACCTGAATTTCTGCACCTATTGGAAAAAATATTGCTTCAACCAAAACACTTGTTTCATTCATCATAAAAATAATTGTTTTCTGAGTGTCAGGAAAATCTCCTTTCCATTCTATAAATTGAAAATCACTATTGGTTACTGCGGTTAACTCTACAAGAGTGCCAATATCCACTCTTAATTGCAGATTTGACTCTAATGCATCACTTGAAAATACATCATTTTGCACATCTCCTTGCTTAATGTAAGAAATTTCGATTTGACCATTGGCAGGTTTAGGAATTGTTAATATTGGTGAGGCGGCAAAATTACCTCCTAACCTTTTTTGACCACTGATTGGAAAAAGTAATGGATTTATATTACCGTTATCCGAAAAATCATTAGTCCAATTTCTTAAACTGTAATTCAAGTTTCCTATTGCTTTGACAGATACCTCTGTTCCCTCATCTACACTAATAAATGTTTCTGCTAATGAAGTGTTGCTAATAGTCTCTTGTAAGTCAACCCCATCTTTTATGTATTCAATTATAAACTTTCCATTGGTCGGGCGCTCAATGGTCAATTCAGCGTAGAGTGCCTCTACAAATTCTGCAGAAACAGTAATGTTTTGAGACAGAATATAAATGTTTCCCTCTATGAGATTATCATTCACAAAGATTTGATGCAGTCGATAACCTGGATCAGGAGATGCCACAATGGTTAATTCTGTATTTTCAGGAACCATCTCTCCAGAATTAATCAAAGTTTCTCCATTAAAGATTTCAAGTAATCCATTGGTTGGAGGAGTTATTGTTACTGTAAAATTTTGAGCAGGGGGAGTTTCTGCAAATTCAGCCGAAATGATCACCTCTTCGGTAATAACATACGGATTGGTGATTAGAGGAGAGCCGTTGACTAAAATTTGACGTAATTGATAACCTTCGTTTGGAGTAGTACGAATAGTTAACTCTGTATTAATGGCAATATTCTCGCCTGAGGTAACCAAAGTTCCTCCATTAAATACCTCTATTTGACCATTTGATGGAGTGATGATTGTCACCTGAAAGTCCTGAGCAAATAAAAAAGATTGGCTGATAAAACAAAAAAGCAATACGCTAATAAAAGTAAAAAAAGATTTCATATATAAATAATTTTAAAAACAAAATTGAGTGTAATGGCGTTGCAAACTTCCATTACATACTTGTTGCTTAATAAGTAAACGGAGAAAAATATCGTTTGGTATAATCCATAACAATATTTACGAAAGTTAACTTCTTTATGGTTCATTTTTTCGGCATTTTTACAATCTAAATTTTAGTGTAAATTCAATATTTTCAACGTCATCTTTTTCCCAAAAGTATAACAAAAATGGGACATAAATTAAAATCCTTCTATATTTCAAAACAATTAAGCCGTTCTATCACTCTACAGATTATTCAAAAAAAACTCGTACATTTGTTTTCTTTTTATTTTGAATTAGGTACATGAATATATTGTGCATCGAAAGTTCCGGAGAAAATTGTTCTGTAGCATTGTCGTGTGACGGTGAAATGAAAGACTTTTTAGAAACAACCCAAGGTCTGCAACATGCTGAAGTTTTGGCTGAATATTGTCAACTGATAGTAAAAAACAATCTCGCTTCCTTTAAAAGTTTAAATGCAGTAGCAATAAGCAAAGGTCCTGGTTCTTATACCGGACTCAGAATAGGATATTCTTTTGCCAAAGGATTGTGTTATTCTCTCAATATACCACTCATCGGCATTGATACCCTCTTTATTTTAGCCTATCATTGTCTGCAAAAAAAGCATGATACTTTTTGTGTACCCATGATTGATGCTCGACGTATGGAAGTTTACATGAGTATGTATAATTCAAACTTAGAGATAGTAACAGAACCTCAGTCTGTTATTTTAGATAGCCCTGACACTGTCGACTTTTTTGTACAACAAAAAAAACATATCACCCTTACAGGAAACGGATCTTCGAAATTTCAAGCGATTGCAGCGAAATTTAACCTTCAAGTATCTTTTGTTGAGCAATCGTTATCTGCTATTTTAATGCCGGAAATTGCTTCAAATTATTATTTGGAGAAAAATTTTGAAGACATTGCTTATTCTGTACCATTTTATCTTAAAAATTTTACGGCAACTGCTTCAAAAAAATCATATTTTGCACGTCTATGATTAATATTGCTTTTTTTGTACAAATAATATCAGAACATACCGTTTCTGTTGTGAAAAACATTTTAAGAAACGAAGATATTACTGTTTTTATTAACGCTGAGTTTTCTGAGCAATTATCGTCATTTGCACGCATAAAAGTGTATCATAGTATAGATGACTTTCCTAAAGAATGTCTTTATATGATTTCTATTGGTGGTGATGGAACCTTTCTTTCCGCAACCAAATATGCCATTCGATATAATATTCCCATCATGGGGATACATGCAGGCAGGTTAGGTTTTTTAGCTCGTTTCGACCAAGAGTCATCTCTAAATTTTACCTCCTTACTTTCACAGTCAACAATAGAAAGTTTGTCATTGTTTGACGTTCATACCGAATCTCATCCAACATTTCATGCCGTGAATGATGTTTGTGTTGAACGTATTGGTACTGCCATTGCCGAAATTAATTTTTTTGCCGATAAAATCTATATGGCAACTTACTGGGCAGACGGTATTATTATTGCAACACCTACAGGTTCAACAGCCTATTCTCTGAGTAGTGGAGGACCAATCATACATCCTAAAAGTCAGTGTTTGGTGGTTGTACCGATAGCTTCACACAATCTTAATAGCAGACCTATTATTCTACCTAACAATATTACTCTTGAAGTAACTCTGAAAAGTCGCTCACAAAAAGTACAACTAGCCATAGATAACTCTTCAATAGAAATTCCCAATGAACAGAAAATTACAATTTCTCCATCATCAAAAAAAATACAAATACTACAACCTGCTAATTTTGAGTACTTTACTCTATTGAGAAATAAATTATTATGGGGAGTTGATCGTCGCACTTACACAGACCTCTAATATTTCCATCAAATTTTGAAAATTGGCAGTTTATAATATTATCCTTACCTTTGTATTATAAATATTTATTGATTGTAGTTTGCTCTGAGGAAATAATGAAAAAATATTTGCTGATACTGCCACTGATGTGCTTTGTGTTTATAACAATTGCACAAGATAAATTTGCCATTGGTGGTATGTTGGGCAGTGTTTATTACATTGGAGAATATAATCCGCGAGGTATTCCATTTTATCGTCCATACATTTACGGCGGAGGTGTTGTAAATTTTTCATTTAATGAATATTATGATTTAAAGTTCAATATATCCGGAGGAAAATTAAATGGTAAGTCGACACCTTATTATTATGCTGACCAGCCGGGAACTTTTTCTAAACTATTAATTGATGCTTCTATCAAGGGTACTTTTGGATTTATGCCTTATGACCCTTTTGGGAATCAAAAAGGACGAAATAATATTCAACCTTACTTTGCAATAGGCGTCGGTGTTTTTTTTGCAGATGATGTTAACTTAAGTTTACCTATTGGAGTAGGTATAAAGTATCGATTAGCTCCAAGATGGACAATTGGTTTTGAATGGATGTTTCATAAAACTTTTACTGATCATATCGATGGTGTTGTTGGTGGAACAGAAGTGTCAGCCAAACGATTTTTCAATACAGACTGGTATGCTCATGCAGGAATAAGTATCACTTACCAATTGAAAAGAGATTGTGACTGCCCTGGAACTGTCAAAAGTCCAACACTTTACAAAGGTGGTAAGTTAAATGAACCTGAAAACGAAAAAATGTGGTGATGTTGTTTAGATGCAGTAAAACACAAAAACTTAGTTTAGATAGCAATAATATCCCTCAACATGTTGCTGTTATCATGGATGGTAACGGACGTTGGGCAAAACGGCGTGGCTGGCAAAGAATCGTTGGACATCGTAACGGATTAGAGTCAGTTCGGGACATTATTAGTGAAAGCATTAGATACGGAGTGAAATATTTAACCTTATTCGCGTTTTCTACAGAAAACTGGTCAAGACCAAAAAGTGAAGTTGATGAATTACTAAATATATTACTCAACACTTTTGATAAAGAATTACCAACATTGAAAAGTGAAGGCGTAAAAATTAAAGTTATTGGAGATATTTCGACATTTCCGGCAACTATTCAAAATAAAATTCTTGCAGCAGAAAAAGAAACTCAAAACAATGGAAAATTGTATCTCAATATTGCCATGAACTATAGCGGAAGGTGGGAAATTACACAAATGGTAAAGAAAATTATTGAAAAACATTCTACAAAATTGTTGACAATAGAAAGTATTAATGAAACTTTAGTCGAGTCAATGCTTTGCGACAATCAATTCCCTCCTCCTGATTTATTAATTAGAACTAGCGGAGAACTAAGAATCAGTAATTTTTTATTGTGGCAAATTGCCTACACAGAATTATATTTTACAAAAACATTATGGCCGGATTTTAGAAAAGAAGAATACCATAAGGCAATTAAAGATTATCAACAACGCCAACGAAGATTTGGTAAAATTACCTAATCATCAACACTTTAACAAAAAAGAAAATTGATGTATAAATATTTATTTTTCAGTCTTTTATTAGTTTGTTCCGTTTCTCTTTTTGGACAACAAAACGATACGACAATTACCCAATACGACTATCCACAAATCAATACCGACGGTTACGCTACACCTTCAAAATACGTTGTTGCTGAAATATTGGTTTCCGGAGCCAAATACTATAATACAGACCAAATTATCAATATTTCAGAATTATCTGTAGGAGATACTATTACAATACCCGGAGATGCTATTGTAAAGGCTATGAGTAAGTTGTGGAAAAACGGATTATTTGCAGACATCAGTTTAAGGCAACGTAAGATAGAAGGAGATAAAATTTACTTGGAGATTGTTGTTGTTGAAAGACCGCGAATTATTAGTTATTCTTTCGAAGGTATTAGAAAAGGAGATATTGATGATTTAAAAGAAAAATTAACGGTAAGGCGTGGTAGCGAAGTTTCTGACTATCTTTTACGTACCTCAGAAGGTATTATCAAGAAGCATTTTGAAGGAAAAGGTTATGCCTCTGTTAATGTAAAAACTATCCAAAGACAAGATACAACAATACTTAATGGAGTGCGTTTAGTATTCAAAATAGACCGAGGAAAACGAGTAAGGGTAAAACTTCTTGAATTTGAGGGAAATGTAAACGTAAAATCCTCCACATTACGTAAAGCGATGAAAAAAATTCATAGGATAAGCATTAACTTTTTTCAATCCACAAAATATATTCAAAAAGATTTAGAAGAAGACAAATTGTTAATTCTTGAAAAATACCAAGAATTAGGATATCGAGATGCCAAAATATTAGGAGATTCGATTTGGTTTATTAAACCCAATCGAGTAGGTGTAAAAATTAAGGTTTATGAAGGGCAACGCTATTATTTTCGCAATATTGAGTGGGTTGGAAATGCAAAATATCCTGATGCTTTTTTGAATGCACAATTGCGAGTAAAAAAAGGAGATATTTATGATAAAATTACATTGGAAAAACGGTTGAACACAGATGAAAATTCTATTTCTACTCTTTATATGGATGAAGGACATTTGTTTTTTCAAGCAATTCCTGTTGAGGTGAAAATTGATAAAGATTCTATTGATTTAGAAATTCGTATCCATGAAGGAAAACCCGCTACCATCAATAAAATTAATATTATTGGAAATACAAAAACTAATGAACATGTCATTCGGCGAGAAATTTGGACGAAACCTGGGAATTTATTCAGTAAATCTGACATTATTAGAACCGTTCGAGAATTAGCGACGATGGGACATTTTGACCCTGAAAAAATTACTCCAACACCTCAACCAAATCAAGCCGATGAAACAGTCGATATCACCTATACTTTAGAGGAAAAACCCAATGATCAATTAGAACTTTCTGGTGGGTGGGGACAAGGATTATTAGTATTCAGTGTCGGAGTGAAATTTACTAACTTTTCGGCAGGACGAATTTTTGAAAAAGATGCTTGGCGACCTGTTCCTTCTGGGGATAACCAACAACTCACTATTAGAGCTCAAAGTAACGGAACTTACTATACTTCAGCCAGTATCTCTTTTGTAGAACCTTGGCTTGGCGGAAAAAAACCAACCTCACTAAGTACTTCTCTTTTTTATACGTATCAAGACAATGGAACTACATTCAATTACTTTGGAGTGGCAAATACAGGAAAAGCCACAGCCTCAATGCAAGTTTTTGGAGCATCTGTGGGCATTGGACAACGATTAAAATGGCCAGATACTTATTTCACGCTATATACAGGAATAGATTATCAACGGTATAATCTTAATAATTGGAACTATTTTGCAGTAACCAATGGTTCTATCAATAACTTATCTGCCAGAATCATTTTTGGTCGTAATTCAACAGATCAACCTATTTACCCTCGAAAAGGTTCTGAGTTTGCTGTCGGATTACAAATTACTCCACCTTACTCGTTGATGAGTAAAAGTCAAAATTACGATGAAACAACACCTGAAGGTATTAAAGCAAAATATAGTTGGATTGAGTATCATAAATGGACTTTCACCGGAAAGTTATTTACAAGTTTAGTCGGAGATTTAGTGTTGGCAACCCGTGTTCAGACCGGAATATTAGGATATTTTAATAAAAATTGGGGGTACTCACCTTTTGAGGGTTTTGTGATGGGTGGAGACGGTATGAGTGGGTACAACTATTATGGAGCAGATATTATTGGTTTACGTGGATATAAAAATAATACTCTCACACCGACAAATAATAATGGAGTACAAATGGCAAGGGCGTATGTAAAATATACTTTAGAATTACGTTATCCCGCAATTCTGTCTCCACAATCTACAATTTACGGTTTAGTATTTTTTGAAGCAGGAAATTCATGGAACGAACTTAAAGATTATAATCCATTTAGTTTTAAAAGGTCAGTCGGCGTTGGTGTGCGGTTGATGCTACCGATGGTTGGTTTATTAGGAGTTGATTGGGGTTATGGATTTGATAAAGTATCCTACAACTCAAATGCCGGTGGTCCTAATTTCCACTTTGTGTTAGGAATGCCATTCTAAAAATAAATCGAATTTTAGATTTTTGAAAATGAACTTATTAATAGATATTGGCAATTCTCAAGTAAAATATTATGTTACGAATCATCAACAAATAATACAAAAACATCAATCTCAATATCTTGAAAAAGAAATATTAAAAAAACTGTTACTGAATATTTCTCAAAATTCTTTTGACGGAATAATATTGAGTAGTGTGAGAGAAAATCTGAGTGGTAATATTCCATGCTTTTTTTCGGAGTTCTCAAAAAAAATTGTAATTTTGTCAACTGAAACAAAATTACCGCTTTACATTCACTACGAAAAAACACTAGGAGCAGATAGAATTGCAACTATGGTCGGTGGTATTGACATTTATCCAAATTACTCTTTACTGATTATTGATTTGGGAACAGCTATTACGTATGATTTTGTGAATAGTAAAAGGGAGTTTTGCGGAGGAAATATAACTCCCGGTTTAGAAATGCGTTATAAAGCTTTACAGCATTATACAGACAAACTACCTAATGTTTTTGGATGGTTGACAACCTATCAGGGATTCGGACAAACAACAGCAGAAGCTTTGACATACGGAGTTGTACAAGGTATTATTGCCGAAATTCAGTATCATATAGTATTAGCAAAACAGCAAGAACAAAACGTAAAAATATTAATGACTGGAGGAGACGGCATTTTTTTTAAAGAAAAAATCAACAGCGAGATCGAATTTATAGAACATTTAGCAGCACAAGGACTTGAAACCATTTTGGAATACAATAACAAATTATAGTACAATTTTAGTACTGTTTTTCTCAGGAACACTTTCAGCCTTCGGGCAAGACTATGACGGAACAAGGACTTTTTCTCCTTATACCCTTTACGGATTTGGAGAGTTAAGTAAATCCGGATTTGCATATCATAAAGCGATGGGAAGTATAATGACTGCAGTTCAAGACAGACATACTATTAATGTTGACAATCCGGCTGCAAACGGATCTGTTGATAGTACTAAGTTTATATTAGACTTAGGAATAGAATCTCAAAACATCTATTCGTCTAATGCTAATAGTAAAACTGCTTATAATAGTCTCAACTTTAATCATCTCGCTCTATTAATACCTATTCGTAAAAATATGGCAATTTCACTTGGAGTAGTACCATTTAGCAGTATCGGTTATAATATTGTTCGAAAAGAAAATCGACCCGAAATATTGGCGAATGCCGGAAATATTAGTTATGAATATGTTGGAGAAGGAAGTGTTAATCAAGTTTTTTTAAATTATGGTATAGGGGTTTTCAAAGGACTAAACTTAGGAATTAGTGGGAAGTATTATTTTGGTAATCTCAATCGGTTTTATAATGTAAATTTTGATAATGCTCTATATTTTGACAATCACTCATATCGAAAAAATAAAGTTAGCGGTTTTTCATTTAATGTTGGAGCACAATATTCCATTCCTATTGCTACCAATAAACAATTGGTTATTGGTGCCACTTTTCAGCCGGGATTACAATTAGGATCAACGATCACTAACTACTCTTATGTTAATGGCAGTATGATTAATGACACTATTTCTCCCAAAGTCGGCAAATCTTTTGAAGAAGATGGATATTCAGATTTACCCATGAAAATTGAAGGTGGATTATGGTACAATGTAAACACAAAATGGAATATTGGGTTAGATTATGCTTACCAAAATTGGAGTAACGCAAAAGTAGGCTATATCGCCAGTGAAAACAACATTATTCATAATCCTATGAGTACTTTTCACCAGATAAGACTAGGAGGAAGTTACACTCCCAATTTGTTTGATTTACGTTATTTTATGAAACGGATTACTTACAGAGCCGGATTCAGATATACACAAATACCCTACACATTTTCTAACAAGCAAGTAGATGAGGGGGCATTTACCGTAGGATTTGGTGTACCACTAAAAGGATTTGCATACGCCAACTTAGCCGGAGAAGTTGGACAAAGGGGATTATTTCGCAATGCCGGAATAAAAGAAACATTTTTCAACATCACGTTAAGCATTACATTCTATGATTTTTGGTATTTAAAATTCCAATATCAATAGCATACAATTTCTATATCTATGTTTTTATAAATTAAATCAGTTATGAAAGTTATTTTAGTATCTTTATGTTTATCACTTTCCGTCAATTTATTTGCACAACGCTTTGGTACTGATAGTGTTGAGTGTGTTCGTAATCTAACCGTTTACGGTAATTTGTATAAAAGTAATTATAAAGAAGCATTACCTTATTGGCGATCTGCATGGAAAAACTGTCCCATGTCAAGTGAGAATCTTTACGTAAGAGGACAAGAAATGTTCAAACGTTTAATCAGTGCTACCACAGATGATAGTATCAAAGAAAAATACATTGATACACTATTAATGTTACATGATCAAAGATTGGAATATTTTCCATCAAAAGCGCAAACATTCACATTTCGCAAGATTTTAGATGCAGTAAATTTGAGAGGCAAAGACTTTCAGGGTATTTATGATATGTGTGACAAGGAGTATCAAAATTATAGAGAACAAACAGAAGCTATTGTTTTGTTCTATTATTTCCAGTACGCTTCATTGCTATATAATGACAATCAAAAGTTATCCGCATCAAAAGTTATGGATATTTACCTATTAGTAAGCGAAACTATGCAGCAGCAAATTGCATCATCATCATCACCTCAACGTACAACACAAATTGAAGGGTTAAAAGTCAATTTAGATGATGCTTTTGTGAAAAGTGGTGTGGCAAATTGTGAAAACTTGAAAAATATTTATGCATCACAAATAGAAAAGAGTGATGTCAGTGTGGAAACATTGGAAAAGGCCGTAAATTTATTGTCCGCCAACAACTGTACTGAAGAACCTTTGTATATTAAAGCATGTGAAATATTATACAGTAAAAAACCGTCGATTAATTTAGCCATTCAAATAGCTAATTCATGTGGTCGTTCTGGTGAATATGAAAAGGCTGTAACTTTTTACAAAAATGCCATAGAGCAAGAAATTAATAAAATCGAGACTGCAAAATATTATATTTTTGCCGGAAATTTATTGGCATTTCGATTACAAAAAATCCAAGAAGCAAGAGATTTCGCAGAAAAAGCATTAGAAGTAGATCCCAATAACGCTAATGCCTACATGCTTTTAGGACATGTTTATGCAATGGATAAAGGCTGCGGTGATGACTTTGAAAAAAGTACTCGCTTTTGGTTGAGTATTGATAATTTTGAAAAAGCAAAAGTTGATCCTACGTTGGTTGACGAAGCAACAAAATATATTGCTACATACCGTGCTTATTGTCCAAGTAAAGAAGATTTATTCTTTAGAAATATTTCTGTAGGGCAAGGTTATACAGTAGGGTGTTGGATTAACAGACGTACTACTGCTCGTACGAAATAATGTGTTACAGGATTGTTATCGGGTATTTAATCTTTAGTTTTACATTGTTTTCTTGCAGTGTAGATATTGAAAAAGTCAGAGAGTTTGAAGAAGGTGCAATGTTGCCCACAATAACTTATAAAGAGTTAAACGGAATATTTTCAGAGTGGGGTATAAAACGTGCTTCTCTAAAAACTCCCCTAATGAAGCAATATTCTTTTACTGAAGAAAAATACACTGAATTTCCTCAAGGCTTCTATTTGGAAAGGTTAAATGATTCTTTACCTTTAAAAATAGAAGCCATCATTAAATCAGGGTATGCTATTTATTACGAAAGTAAAGAGTTGTGGGAACTTCACCACGATGTCTTTATTCAAAATAGCAAGGGTTATACGTTAGAAACCGGAAAATTGTTTTGGAATCAACAAAAAAAAGAAATCTATACTACTGATTTTGTAACAATAACGCAACCCAGTGGTGTTATACATGGTGAAGGATTGGTATCTGATGAAAGTTTCACAGACTATGTTGTTGGAAAAATATCCAATAGTATACTTTTGTTAGAAGAAACAAAAGAAGATAACGACGAATAATATTTATCTGATGAATGAGCATGTTTTTATTTGGTTGACATGGATTGCTCTTATGTTATTGTTTTCGGCCTTCTTTTCAGGGCTGGAAATAACTTTTCTATCTGCCAATAAACTTAAAATAGAAGTAGATAAGCAAAATAAACTTTTCTATACACACTTTACCTCATTATTCTATGCTCACCAACCTAGATTTATAGGTACGTTACTGATTGGGAATAACATTGCCTTGGTCATTTACGGATTATTCTCTACCCGATTGCTTACCACACTTTACGGTGCTGCGATTCCTCAAGAAATACTATGGTTGCTGAATAGTATTATTTCTACCGTTATTGTTATTTTGTGCGGAGACTTTTTACCTAAAATTATCTGCAAGTTACAACCCAATTTCTTTTTACGTTATCTAAGTATTCCAGCATATCCATTTTATTTGATATTTTACCCCATCACTCAATTTAGTTTTTGGCTTTCTCGTTTTTTTTTACGTAAAATACTAAAAGTCAAAATAGATATCAATAAAGATCATTTACAGACACTTGACAAGTCTGAGTTAATGAATTTCACCCACAGCATAGCCGTTGAAGAAAAAGAGCAGCAAAATATCAAATTGTTTAAAAATGCACTTGACTTTTCTGAAATAAAAATAAGAAATTGTTTGGTGCCTCGCAGAGAAATAGAGGCTGTAGAAATTACAGATTCTATCGAAGATTTAAAGCGAAAATTTATTTCTACCGGCTTTTCCAGAATTTTGATTTATAAAGAGAACATTGACCAAATTATTGGTTATGTCAAATCTGTAGATATTTTTAAGGGTAAAGGTACAATTAAAAGTATGATGTTACCCGTTATTTTTGTACCGACATCTATATCTGCACAACTGTTATTGACCCGCTTTCTGAAGCAGCGGCAATCTTTGGCTGTTGTAATGGATGAATATGGCGGAACGGCAGGTATTGTTACCGTAGAAGATATTATCGAAGAAATCGTGGGTGAAATTGAAGATGAACACGATACAGATGATTTTTTAGAGAAAAGAATTTCGGAAAATGAATTTATTTTTTCCGGGCGGTTAGAAATTGAACATCTTAATGAACAATACAAGTTAAATATTCCTGAAAATGATCAATATGATACTTTAGCTGGTTATATTTTATTTCACACAGCCTCAATACCTTCCATTAATGAAATATTATGTATTGATAACTTTAAAATCAGAATTATCCGTACAACCGCATCTAAAATCGAATTAGTGCAATTTTTTGTACTAAGTGAAGTCGATTAACGTATCGAAATTTCCTACTATTTTGCAGAATATAAAATATTATACATGAAACACTTTCTTTTTTTGGTTTTTCTCTATCTATTGATGGTTGCTTGTAGCCCAATCTACAAGTTTCAGCAAGCCAATAAAAAGTATGAAGAAGGTGCTTATGCTACAGCCATTGAACAGTATAAAAAAATTGCCACCAAACTGCCTCAGAAAGAACAGATACAACTCTATGTAAACATGGGAGAATCTTATCTTCAACTTTCCAACTATACATTGGCAGACCAAACTTTCAATCGTGCCTTTACCAGAAATGCCAACTTACCCAAACTTTACTTATATGCCGGCATGGCTAAAATCGGATTGGGTAATTATAATGATGCTTTGATGTTATTTTCACAATACTCAAAGTTTGTTTCCGGCGATACTACTTTAAACAAATTAATCAGACATACTACTTTTTTGAGGGACAGCATTTATAATCAGAAAACTGAATATACCGTAAAAAATGCAACTCATTTTAACACCCAAAAAGATGAATACGGTAGCAGGTTTGGAGATAATGAAGATAAAACGCTTTACATCACCAGCAACAGAGACGGATCAAAAAAGAAAAAAATCAGTAAAGTTACAGGTACGCCTTATTCAGATGTATTTTATGCTATAACCAACAGGGGAAATGAATGGGATGAAGTAAAAAAAGTACCGGAACCATTAAACAGCAACTTTGCAGACGAAGGAATAGTAACTTTTACCAGTGACTTTCAGACCATGTACTTTACCTCTTGTATTGATAAGGGGAAAAAATTAGGCTGTCGAATTTATAAAGCCACAAAGGCTGAAAGTGAAGAAGGTACAACGTGGACAGATATTACAGAAATACTCTTATTCGACAGTACAATCAACGTCGCTCATCCTTATTTAAATGCCGATAATGAACTCTATTTTGTATCTGACGCTCCGGGCGGATATGGCGGTATGGATATTTGGCTGGCTCATATATCACCAAGCGGTGTGGGAGAGATAGAAAATTTAGGACCGTCGGTGAATACAGATAAAGATGAAATGTATCCTTACATGCGTTCTAACGGTGAACTCTATTTTTCATCTAACGGACATCAGGGATACGGAGGATTGGATATTTTTTCAGGCAAACGCAATGCTTACGGAGGGTGGGATATTAAAAACATGGGCATTCCCATCAATTCAAACGGAGATGACTTTGCCATTACTTTTTTTCAAAACGAAAATAAAGGATATTTTTCTTCAAACCGCAGTGACGGAAAAGGAGGTGATGATATTTATGAATTTGAATTACCTGAAGTTACAGCAACCTTAACCGTTACGGTGGCAGATTTGGAAACATCACAACCTTTGAGTAATGCCAATGTGAGACTAATCAACAACATGGGAAATGTAGAAACACTTCTCACCAATAATGCCGGAAGGGTCAATACTAAGTTAGTATTAGAAGCAGACTATCTCATATCCGTCAATAATAAAAAATATTTTTCTAAAAAAGTACGCTTCTCCACCAAAGGAATTACCAAAAAAGTAGAACTTACAGAAAAAGTACTACTTCAATCTTCTACAAAAACCTTTGAAATTCCCAACGTCTTCTATGCTTTTGGTTCGGCAGAACTTTCTGAAGAAGCCAAAACCGCATTGCTTGAGTTAGTAACCATCATGAATGATAACCCTAATGTCATTATTGAATTGGCATCGCACACCGACAGTCGGGGAGATTCTACATACAACGTCAGACTGTCACAACAACGAGCACAAAACATTGTCAATTTTCTACAACTCAACGGCATTGAACAACAGAGGGTAATTCCTAAAGGATATGGGGCTAATCAACCGAGAGAAATAGATAAAACGTTAGCAAATAAATATAAATTTCTCAAAGAAGGGGATATCTTAAACGACGATTTTATAGCAGGACTTACTTCAGATGAAGAAGAAGCAATTGTTGACCAGTTAAACCGTCGTACAGAATTTAAAGTAGTAGAAGAAGAGGAAACAGAGGGTAATGATTAACGATTATATTTTATGCCATTATTCGATTGAGGGGCATGAAAATCCTCTAAGACTTATCCTCTATCAGGGAAAAATAATGAAACCATAAATGAATAATTTATTTCTCCCGACGTCTGTCAAAGAAGTCGAAAAATTACAATGGGACTATATTGATATTATCTTAATCAGCGGCGATGCCTATATTGACCACCCGGCATTTGGCATTGCTGTTATTGGCAGAATACTTGAATCTGAAGGTTACAGGGTAGCCATTATTCCCCAGCCTAACTGGCGAGACGATTTACGGGATTTTAAAAAGTTAGGAACTCCAAGGCTATTTTTCGGAGTTACTGCCGGAAATATGGATAGTATGGTCAATAAATATACTGCCAATAAGAGATTAAGAAGTGATGATGCTTATACTCCCGATGGACGTGCCGACTTAAGACCGGAATATGCCACAGAAACCTACTGCAAAATCTTAAAGCAACTTTATCCAAAAACTCCGATAATTATCGGCGGTATTGAAGCCTCAATGCGAAGGTTTACACATTACGATTACTGGCAAGACAAACTGTTACCCTCTATTCTTGCAACTACCCATGCCGATTTTTTGGTATATGGCATGGGTGAAAAACCCATCGTAGAGATTGCCCGCCATTTGGCATTGCAAACTCCAATAAAGACCATTCAGGAAAATGTCAAGCAAGTTGTTTACCGCACGGCAACACTTCCACAAAGTAATCATGTCGTCAAATTACATAGTTATGAAACATGTTTACTCTCTAAACAAAAGTTTGCAGACAACTTCAGATTGATTGAAGAAAATGCAAACTACCAGACAAAAAATATCATCGCAGAGTCTTACAACAATCAATACATTGTGGCTAATCCACCATTAGAATATACTACGCAAGACCTCAATCACACCTATACACTCCCCTACTCTCGCCTGCCGCATTTTAGATACAAAGAGAAACCCATTGCTGCCTTTACGATGATACAAAATTCAATACAACTCCACAGAGGTTGCTTTGGCGGTTGCAGTTTCTGTGCTATTGCCATGCACCAAGGCAAGCAAATTGTTTCTCGAAGTGCAGACAATATTTTAGAGGAACTTCAAAAGGTGAGTACAATGCCCTACTTTAAAGGTACAGTCTCTGACTTGGGAGGTCCTACGGCAAATATGTACCAAATGAAAGGTAAAGAAAGCGATTTGTGTTCATGTTGTAAACGTCCTTCGTGTATCTATCCTTCAATTTGTAAAAACTTGGATATTTCCCACCAACCTTTATTAGATTTGTATCAACAAGCACGAAATATGGACGGTATTAAAAGAATCTATATCGGCAGCGGTATTCGTTATGATTTATTCTTGAATGAAAAAGGTTTTTTAAGCGATGAAGCACGTCAATACTTTGTTACGCTTTTACAACACCATACTTCTGGACGTTTAAAGGTCGCACCCGAACACTCCGAAGAAAAAGTATTATCATTAATGCGTAAGCCTGCTTTTGCATTATTTGAAAAATTAAAATCTTTATTTGACCAGGAAATCCACAGACTCAACTTACGTTTACAACTCATTCCTTATTTTATTTCAAGTCATCCCAATTGCGGCGTTACAGAAATGTCGGCATTGCGACAAAAAACAGCAAAAATGGGTTATCGGTTAGAACAGGTGCAAGACTTCACTCCCACTCCCATGACACTTTCATCTGTCATCTTCTATACGGGTATTGACCCTTACAGCGGGAAGAAAGTGTTTGTAGAACGCATTTTAGCCAATAAAAAGCAGCAATTCAAGCAATTCTTTAGAGAATAAACAAAAAAATGGCTGCACTATTCTTCTGTTGACATTGAATTTTACAAGGAGTTGAACTGTTCAAAATCGTCATCTCATATTATCACAATTTACTTATATTACTTCCTACAGGGCTAAATGTTTACGAATTGTTACATTACCAATTATTGATTAACTTTGCAGCAATAAATATCGTTTTACCATGCGGACATTTTATCCTTTGTTCCTGTTGTTTTTCTCAATATCTGCCCTCATTTTCCATTCCGAAAAACTTGCAGCCCAACCACAACAAAAAGAATTTATACAGTCTGATGTACTTGAAAAGTTAGAGCAAGCCATCACTTTATATGAAGCAGGATTATACGCATCTTCAGAAGAGTTATTTTTATCACTACAGTCTCAAATTGACAAGGTCAACCATCCTGACCACTACGCTACAGCCAAGTATTATTATTTACTTTGTAATTATGAGTTATGGCGTACAACGTTGGAAACCGCCTTACAACAAGGAATTATTGATTTATCTGCTACAAAATACAGTAATGCTTTAACCTTACTATTAGCCAGACATTATTATCGAAACTTACGTTATCTACAAGCCATTGAGCAATATGATGTTTATGATGCTTCCATACTTACACAACCGGAAAAGGAAGAGTTGTTTTTTGAAAAAGGCTATGCTTACTTTGCGTTAGACAGTTTAGAACTGGCAAAAAAGAACTTCACGCAAGTTAAAGCCGGCGATACAAAATACAATGTTCCTGCTACATATTATTATGCACTTATTGCGTTTAAGAATCAGGAGTATGCCGTAGCATTACAAGAGTTTCAGAAGATTGCAGAACATCCGGATTTCTCTAAAGTAGTTCCTTATTACATCTTACAAATCTATTACTTCCAGAAAGATTATGATAAAGTTATTCCTACCGGTGAAAAGTTAATGCCCTCTGCATCAGAAAGCCGTAAAATTGAAATTGCGCGCATCTTGGGAGAAGCCTTTTATGTAAAACAAGATTATGAAAAAGCATTACAATACTTAGAAATATTTGAAGCAGGCAGCAAAGCCTTAACGCGTAATAACCGTTATTTCTTAGGCTATGTTTACTACAAAAACAACAAAGCAGATAAAGCAATTGAACATTTTCAACAAATTACAACAGGAATAGATTCCTTATCACAAAACGCATATTTTCTTTTAGGGCAATTACATTTATCCAAAGAAAATAAGACAGGAGCACTTTACGCATTTCAGCAAGCGGCAGAGATGAACTTCTATCCTGTCATTGCAGAAGAAGCATTATTTGCCAGAGCCCAATTACTCTATGAAACTGAGCAAGACCCATTCCAAGAAACCTCAAAACTACTACGTAATTTCGTTCTCCAATACCCTAAATCCAAGCACATTGTTGAAGCACAACGCCTTTTAGCCGAGACTTACCTGAGAACAAAAAATTATGAAGAAGCGGTAGTTATTTTATCTAAAATTGCTACCCCGACTCCGGCAGTAAAGCAAGCATTACAACGAGCATATTACTATCGGGGATTAGAATATTTACAAAACCAGTACTACCAAAGAGCTTTGAATCATCTCAACAGTGCCTTGAAATTAGATGTGCCTGACCAAACTTACCTGCAATTAAGTAATTATTGGATTGCCGAAATTTTATATCGTACAGAACAGTATGCAGAAGCACAAGAAAAGTTCAAGGAGTTCTACTCCTCTTCTTTCAGCACACAATTACCCGAATACCATTATGTAACTTACCATATTGGATATACGGCTTATCAAATGAAAAATTATGATGAGGCTTTAAACTGGTTTCTGCGCTTTGTGGGTGATAAAGTCAATATTCAAGATAACAAAATGATTATTGATGCTCAAACAAGGATTGCCGACTGTTATTTTGCAAAACGAACCTACTGGAAAGCAGTAGAAGAGTATTTGGCGGTCATTAAAAACAACAGTATTAATGTTGATTATGTTACTTTTCAAGCCGGACTTTGCTATGGATTGTTAGAACGCCCTGAAAAGAAAATTGACTACATGAATAGTGTTCTCTCTCTGTACAAAACATCTGCTTATGTTGATGATGCACTGTTTGAAAAAGGACGAACATTTGTACAAATGCAAGAATATGAAAAAGCAAAAACTTCTTTTTGGCAAGTATTACAACAGTTCGGACAAAGCAGTTATTACGTAAAAACGTTATTAGAGTTAGGATTGGTACACGTAAATCAAAACCATATAGACAGTGCACTATACTATTACAAACGTATTTTAAAAGAATTTCCCTACAGTACAGATGCCGACAATGCCTTGTTAGGATTAAAGTACATTTATGTTGATGCCGGAAATGTTGATGAATATTTTCAATTTATTAAAGAAAATAAAATTACTACCGCTAATATCGCCGGAGAAAAAGATTCGTTATCTTATTTATCGGCAGAAAGGCTATATTTATCACAGCAAGAAGAAAAAGCAATGGTGGCCTTTGAAAAGTATATTAAAGAGTTTACAGTCGGGAAGTATATTGAAGAAGCACAGTTTTACTATGCAGAACTTTGTCTTAAGAGACAGCGATATGAAAGTGCAGTAACTGCATACCAAGCCGTACTTGAAAAACCTAAAAGTACTTTTACGGAAAAAGCATTGCTGGGAATTTCAAAAACATTGTTATTCCTCAAAAATTACAGTTTAGCAGAACATTATTTTGAGCGATTGAGTAAAGAGGCCGAATTTTTACCCAACATTATGGCGGCAAAACTGGGAGTTTTAAGATGTGCTTTTGCCACCAAAGAGTATGATAAAGTAATCTTAACATCTACAAATCTATTGACAGAAGAAAAGATTGCCGACAACTTACTTGAAGAAATTTACTACAAACGTGCTACGGCATACCGTGTTACCGACAGTATTGAAAAGGCAAAAGATGATTATCGACACATTATGCAAAACACCTCTACACTATCGGGGGTAGAAGCTTACTATTGGATGGTTTACTACTCTCAAGAAGAACCACTGAAAACAGTTGAAGATATGGTATTTGCTTTGGCTGAAAAAAATAGCCCTTATCAATATTGGATTGCCAAGTCATTTTTACTTTTGGGTGATGTGTATTTAAAGAACCATGATGCCTTTCAGGCTAAATCTACTTACATGAGTGTCAAAAACGGCTATGCTACAAAAGATGATGGTATTATTGGCGAAGCCACAACACGTCTTGAAAAGTTAGAGAAAGCAGAGTTGGAAAAAGAACAGCAAGCCCAACAAAACATTAAGGAGTAATTTTGAATAATGTGGAAAATTAGAACTACAAAACCAAATGTATACGTTCATAACTCCTTATCAAAACATCGAAGCATACCCCGAAGGTGTATCTAAACATACCTCGAAGTCATAAGCATCTTATTGCCAAATCTCACATCTCTTGCACAACCTCCGCAATAAAAAACAAATCCTGTCAACTCATTAAAAGACTTGACAGGATTGTCGGTAACGGCAAATCTACAGAACTTTTAAGCTTTAAGTTTCAGAACACCATTTCGTACTATCCTTCGAGCCGAATCGGTGGCCACTAATAACCCACCAGCCATCATAATAATGTCTTTCACTACAAGTCGTCCGGTGGCTGAAAGATAGGGGAACCCATGTGCAGGAGTCGGTAAATCCCCTCCAAGATTAGGAACCCATGCTTCCGGAGTGGTGATGAGAAAAGAGAGTGTAACAAGCGACATTCCCACAGTCAGCAAACCTCCGATAAGACCAATTTTACTAAACCAGATTCCAAGTAGAGTCATCAAGCCGATTAAACAAATCATTGTTCCTAAACCATACGAGAAAATATATGTCCCGTTAGTTTTATGCCATTCAATATTCTTGGCAACCATTTTTCCCTCCGGATTCTTATACTGTTGATACTCCGGGGCTTCTTTTTGAAGTAAAAAGCTCATAAAAGGAGAATTTGCCACAAATGGAATGATTCCATCTGCCTCATACTGACAAACTTTAAGACCACCAATCCAAGCCATTACCACAAAGATGGAAATACGCATAAAATGAAACCATGATTGACTATTGTTGACAAGGAATTTACTTGTCCAAAGAATTACTGTGTTCATAATGTTTTTTTAATGCAAAGGTAAGACACTATGCTTTACAGTGGAATGGACAAATAAGGCTATTGAATGGACTTTTGTGCCACAACAGAAATTCCTACTTTTTGTCGATAATGCAATGGAGATAGCCCGACATTATTTTTAAAATAACGACTAAAATGAAATTCATCTTCAAAACCTAAATCATCGGCAATTTGCTTTATGGGTTTATAGGTAAGATGTAGGAGTTTTTTGGCTTCAAGAATTACACGCTCTCCAATGAGTTGTGTAGGCGTTTTGCCAATGTTCTTTTTTATTTTCTTACTAAAAGCATTGGGGCTTATAGAGAGTTTTTTTGCATAGAACAGGACTTGTCGCTGGCTCCAAAAATGTGTGTCAAGAAGTTGTATGAAATGATGTGCATGGGGGTCAATATTCTTCGTAAACTCAATACACGAATGTACTTTTTCTCTACTGCTAAGAGCCAAAATCAGTTGAAGGTATGTTTTAAGAACAGCCTCAGAATGAGGTTCATCACCCAAGTAATTGTTGATTTTCTGAGTAATTTCCATCAATTCACTCCACACTTCACCTCTTGGAGTGACGTAGGGAACAATGTATATATTATTAAAAAGTAGCCCATTGCAAGCTACTTCTTTCTTATGATATTCAATACAATAAAAATCCCCGTGAAACAAAACAGTCCGAATAGAAGTATCTACATTAGATAGCCACTTGAAACTTTGGTATGGTGACAAAAATAAAATTGTTGGTACTGTAGAATGATAAAGTGTGTTATCTACAAGAAAACTGCAATCGCCTTCAAAAAGAAGAATTGAATAGAGGTTTACACTATAGTTTTTAGTAAAGTCTTCTCCAAACTTGTTGATGACATTAACCATCGTTTTGGTTTATATTTCAAGATTACAAAATGTGGACAGAATATAGGTTTTAGATTTTTGTATTGAATAAGGTAGTGCATAAGAGTGCTGCACCTTTTAGTTATCTACTAAAAACAAAAAAGACACTTTGTAAAGTATCTTTTTTGTTCTATTATTTGTAAAATAACGGCATCAAGTGTCGAAATAAGAAGTGAAACATTCTAACTTCTACTGTAATTTGGAGCTTCACTGGTTACCGTTACATCATGAGGATGACTTTCTGTAACACCGGCGTGAGTAATTTCTACAAACTTGGCATTTTTCAAGTCTTCAATTTTTTGAGCACCGCAATAACCCATCCCCGCTCTAACTCCGCCAATGAGTTGAAACACAACTTCACTCAATGTTCCTTTATAAGGTACTCGACCTGCAATTCCTTCAGGCACTAATTTTTTGATATCTGTTTCTATTTCTTGAAAATAACGATCTTTAGAACCATGCTGCATGGCTTCAATAGAACCCATACCTCTGTAAGTTTTAAACTTACGTCCATTATAAATAATCGTCTCACCCGGAGATTCTTCTACTCCGGCAAACAAAGAACCGGCCATAACACAATCAGCACCTGCCACTAAGGCTTTCACAATATCTCCAGAGTATCGAATACCCCCATCGGCAATAACAGTTGCCGGATATTCTTTTAAAGCAGTAGCAGTTTCATAAATCGCCGACAATTGTGGCATTCCCACACCGGCAATTACTCTGGTTGTACAGATTGACCCCGGACCAATTCCTACCTTTACGGCATCTGCACCTGCCTTAGCTAACATTACAGCCGCTTCAGCCGTAGCAACATTTCCTACCACTACATCAATATTAGTAAACTTTCGTTTTACTTTTTTCAATAATTCTATTACATACTTGGAATGTCCGTGTGCAGTATCAATGGCTATGGCATCAACATTAGCCTCATATAATGCTTCTGCACGTTCCATAGAATCATGTGTAACACCAATTGCGGCGGCAACTTGCAATCTACCCATTTTATCTTTACTGGCATTAGGATTATCTTTTACTTTTGCCAAATCTTTGAACGTAATCAGTCCTAATAGAAATCCTTTCTCCTCATCAACCACAGGTAACTTTTCAATACGATGTTTCTTTAGAATTTCTGTAGCCTCTTCTGTTGTTGTAATTTTATTGGGAGAAATGGTAATTAATTTTTCTCGTGGAGTCATCACTTCCGTAATAGGTCTTTGCATGTTGTCTTCAAACCGCATGTCTCTATTGGTTACAATACCTACCAAAACTCGATTTTCATTCACTACAGGAATTCCTCCAATTTTATTTTCTTTCATTAAACTTAAGGCATCACCTACAGTTTGCTGCGGAGAGATAGTGATAGGGTCATAAATCATACCGTTTTCTGCCCGTTTTACTTTTTTTACTTGTCTTGCTTGTTCCTCAATACTCATATTCTTATGTATAATTCCAATTCCACCTTCACGAGCAATAGCAATGGCTAATTGGAATTCCGTAACCGTATCCATAGCTGCAGATACTAAAGGGGTTTTCAAGAATATAGAGCGTGAAAATTTTGTAGATAATTCTACTGTTCTGGGTAAAATTTCAGAGTATGCCGGTACTACCAAAACATCGTCAAAGGTCAAACCTCGACCCAATATTTTATCTTTATATATGTTTTGCATAAGTATATAATGTTTAATGTTTAAAATTCTGCATTTTTCGGAGTTCTCGGGAACGGAATTACATCTCTGATGTTTGTCATTCCCGTAACAAAAAGTAATAATCTTTCAAACCCTAATCCGAATCCGCTATGAGGTACGGAACCAAATCTTCGGGTATCTAAGTACCACCACATATCTTGAGGATGAATATTCATTTCTGTCATGCGTTTTTCCAACTTACTTAACTCTTCTTCTCTTTGTGAACCTCCGATAATTTCTCCGATTTTAGGAAACAAAACGTCCATCGCTCTTACGGTTGTACCATCTTCATTTTGCTTCATGTAAAACGCTTTGATTTCTTTCGGGTAATTGGTCAAAATAACAGGCTTTTTAAAATGTTTTTCTACCAAATATCTTTCATGTTCAGCCTGTAAATCCACTCCCCAACTAACCGGAAACTCAAATTTAACTTGCGATTTTATTAAAATATCTATAGCCTCCGTATAATCTAATCTTATAAATTTGTCATTTACCACACCTTGTAACCGTTCAATCAATTCTTTATCATACATATCATTTAAAAATTGAAGATCATCAGCACAACACGATAGAGCATAATTTACCAAGTATTTAATAAACTCTTCAGCCAAATCCATGTTTTCTTTAATTTCATAAAAAGCCATTTCGGGCTCTATCATCCAAAACTCAGATAAATGTCGGGGAGTATTACTGTTTTCGGCTCTGAAAGTAGGACCAAAAGTATAAACTTCTCCTAACGCTAAAGCTCCGAGTTCTCCTTCCAACTGTCCACTCACGGTTAAGTTCGTTGACTTTCCAAAAAAGTCTTGACTAAAATCAATTTTATGGTCAACAGTTTTAGGGAGATTTTGCAAATCCAATGTAGTTACTTGAAACATGGCTCCTGCACCCTCACAGTCAGAGCCTGTAATTATAGGCGTGTGTAAATAGTAAAAGCCTTTGTCGTTAAAAAACTTATGAATAGCAAAAGCCATCGCATGGCGAATACGAAATATAGCACCAAAAGTATTGGTTCGAGGTCTTAAATGAGCAATTTCCCTTAAAAATTCAAGTGTATGCCCCTTTTTCTGCAGAGGATACTTTTCGGCATCGGCAGTCCCGTAAACTATCAAGTTTTCCGCAATAATTTCGACAGATTGTCCTTGTCCTTGAGAAGTAACTAATAATCCTTCAACAGCCGCACTGGCTCCGGTAGTGAGATTTTTCAAATCATTTTCCGAAAATTTTTGAAGGTCGAATACTACTTGGATATTATGTATGGTAGAACCATCATTAATGGCAACAAAGGCTACATTTTTATTTCCTCTCTTTGTTCTAACCCAACCTTTGATCAACACTTTAACATTGTGCTCTGATTGGGTAAGGATGTCTTTTATCTTACTACGTGACAACATAAAATTACATTTTTTTCTACTAAGTTACAAAGGTAATCCTTTTTTCTATTTCTCACAAATGAATAAAAATGTAATTATATGTAAATTAAAGTTAATATTTATGTGCTGAAATATGAGACTAAAAAAGGAACCAACTTGATAAAATCCTTTTATTAATAACTGATATTGCGAGATTTTGTTGATTTCAAAAAAACATCGTAATTTTGCACGA
Organism: uncultured Muribaculaceae bacterium; assembly: GCA_964450725.1. Taxonomy (GTDB): domain Bacteria; phylum Bacteroidota; class Bacteroidia; order Bacteroidales; family UBA932; genus CAYVGO01. Next base: position 6,171 of record CAYVGO010000006.1, on the reverse strand, counting down.
ATAAAATTAAATCGGTCAATAAACAATTCTTCAATGATCAAAGTTTATTGTTTGTACTCAAAAATTATTTATGTATGAAAAAAGTAGTAACATTCGGCGAAATCATGCTTCGCCTTGCAACACCTAACTATGAACGTTTTTCTCAAACCCGTCAACTTATTGCAACCTTTGGAGGTGGAGAAGCCAATGTTGCTGTATCATTATCAAATTACGGTATTCCGACAGATTTCGTAACACGGTTACCTGAAAATGATATTGCCGAAAGTTGTATTATGGACTTACGCAAACATAATGTTGGAGTTTCTAATATTATTCGAGGAGGAGATCGTATGGGTATTTACTTCTTGGAAACTGGAGCGGTAGCAAGAGCAAGTAAGGTAGTCTATGACCGTGCACATTCTGCAATTGCTGAAATCAAGCCGGGTATGGTCAATTGGAAAGAGGTGTTAAAAAATGCACAATATTTTCATTGGACTGGCATTACTCCCGCACTGTCTCAAAGTGCTGCCGATGCTTGCTTGGAAGCCATTAAAACAGCAAATGAAATGGGAGTGTTAGTATCTACAGACTTGAATTACCGAAAAAATCTTTGGAAATACGGCAAAAGTGCCGCTGAAATAATGCCGGCACTGGTAGCGGGTTGTGATGTAATTTTAGGAAATGAAGAAGATGCTGAAAAAGTATTTGGAATTAAGCCTGAAAATTTTGATGTTTCTCATACAGGGGGTGAGGTAAATGCGGCTGAATTTCAATCTGTCTGTATGCAATTAATGAAAAAATTTCCCAGGGCAAAAAAAGTCATTATCACACTTCGTGGTTCTATCAATGCCAATCACAACACTTGGGGAGGATGTTTATATGACGGTAAAATACTTTATCAATCTCGACGTTATGACATCACTCATATTGTTGACCGTGTTGGTGGTGGAGATTCTTTCATGGGAGGCTTACTTTACGGACTAATAACCTATCCTACAAATGACCAAAAAGCATTGGACTTTGCCGTAGCTGCATCATGCCTAAAACACACTATTTATGGAGACTTTAATCTTGTTACTGTTGCCGAAGTGGAAGGACTGATGGGTGGTGATGGGAGTGGTCGTGTAGTAAGATAAGTAATAATGAAGTAAATACAAAAGTTCTAATTTGTAAATAATAAATCAAAATGGCTAAATTCAACAAAGTCCAAGTTCTTGTAACGATGCATAAAACAGGTCTGGTTCCTGTGTTTTATCACAACGATTTAGAAATGTCAAAAAATGTAGTAAAGGCTTGTTATGAGGGAGGGATTCGAGCCTTTGAGTTTACTAACCGCGGAGAATTTGCACACGAAGTTTTCGGAGAATTATCAAAGTGGATTTCCAAAAATTGCCCTGAAATGATTTTGGGTATTGGTTCTATTGTAGATGCACCTACGGCCGCTTTGTATATTCAATCAGGTGCTAATTTTATTGTTGGTCCGTTGCTTAACCCCGATGTAGCAAAAGTTTGTAACCGTAGACTTATCCTATACTCTCCTGGTTGCGGTTCTGTTTCTGAAATCGGATGTGCACAAGAATTAGGTTGTGATTTAACGAAAGTCTTTCCTGCCGGGAATGTTGGCGGACCTTCATTTGTGAAAAATGTCTTGGCTCCTATGCCGTGGTCTAACATCATGGTAACGGGAGGAGTAGAACCTACTGAGGAAAATCTTACGACATGGATAAAAGCAGGTGTGTGTTGTGTGGGTATGGGTAGTAATTTGTTTCCGAATGAAGAAATAAAAGCCGAAAATTGGTCTGCCATCGCAAAACGTTGTGCCGACAGTTTAGCCATTATTGCAAAAGCGCGTTAGATGTGTCCGACACACGAATTAATTACGTAAGGAAAATTTTACAGGGCGAGATTCATTAAGGGTATAAGACAAAGATGTAATGTAGTAGTTATATTTTTCAGTATTGTGGAAATAATTGTTGGGTAAAATAATACGATTACTGCCGGTGATTTCAATAATATTACCGGCAGTTTTACTGTTAAAAGAAATATCTTTCGGAACTTTATAAAGAATAAAACTTTTTTGGTATCTATTTTTACCCCAAGTCAAGTGTAGAGAGTCTCCAATAACAGAAATTAAAGGGCTTACCGGATAGGTAACCCGAAATCTCTTGTAGTGAATATTTTCCGGTTGCAATGAATAGTATTGATATACATCTTGAAGCCTTGTAAAGAGTTCCGACGGATGATTTTTTCGTAAATACTTTGCACTGAAGAATACAGAACCTCTGACTCTTTTTTTCATTCTGTTGTATTCTATTTGTCGAATAATCTCATCTGCACTTCTCCATTCAGATTCTTTAGCATATTTGTTTACTTTGTAGGCTGCATGGCCAATGTATAATTTTACTCCTTTGGTATGTTTTTCCCACCAATCTACTAATGTTATGTAATCTGCACGAGAAAATCCGATATGCCAATAAATTTGAGGAACAACATAGTTAATCCATTTTTTATTAATCCAATATAAAACATCTGCATATAAGTGATCATAATTAGTATATGAAGATCTAGTGTCTGAGCCTTTCACATCGTCAATTTTATTTCGCCAAACACCAAAAGGAGAGATACCAAATTCAATTCTAGGATTATAAGTATCTATTACTTCACGTATTTCTTGAACCATTAGATTGACATTATTTCTTCTCCAATCTTCAATAGAAGTGAATCCTCGCTTGTCAGCAAGGAATAAAAACTGATCATTCAAATCACTTTCCTTACATGGATATGGATAAAAATAATCATCCATATGTATAGCATCAACATCATAAGAAGTAATAATTTCTTTAACAACATCTCTCAAATGCTCCCTGCTTGCTTTTAATGCCGGATTAAAATATAAAATGTTTTTAACGCGAATAAATAGTTCGGGATTACTGTAATACAAATGGGATTCGGAAAGATTATTAAGATTACGAACATCATTCCACACTCTGTAAGGATTTAGCCAAACATGTATTGATAGTCCCCTCTCTCGGCATTGATCAACCGCAAATTGCAATGGGTCATAATCTAATGAAGAATTTTGAGAACCGCAAATCCAATGTGAAGGTGGTTCTATTGATGATTGATAAAGTGCATCTCCATTGGGACGTACTTGTAGAAAAACGGTATTTAACTTACATTCTTTAATTTCGTCCAACAACTGAATTAGTTCTCGTTGTTGTTGTTCAATACTTAGTTGGGATGATGATGGCCAGTCTATATTAAATATAGTAGCAATCCATGCTCCCCTCATTTCATATTTGATATCCTGTGAATGAATATAGTTGACAACCAAAAAGATTTGAAATATCAGAAGTAAAACTATCCTCAACATACAATACTACAGGCCAACTTAAAGGGAAAGTTTGGAAACTTGCGTCCATATATTTCTGTGAATACTTTCTACATCAAGCATTTTTCCGTGCGAATCAAAACAATTAACAACATCAAAGTCTTCTCTTGAATTTACCTGATTTAGATAAGCATTATATACGGCATGCTGGAAATTGCTATTTTTCTCATGGATATCATCTTTTCCAGAGAGGTAATCTCGTCCTTGTTCTGCATGACGCTTTTCTATTGCTTGCAAAGAAAACTCAAAGGGAGTATGTAAAAAAAGAGACAAATGGGGCTTTGGAATTTTAAAATAGTTATATTCTAAGTCTAAAATCCAGTCAGAAAGTTTTTGTTGTTCAGTTTCATTTTGCAATTTTGCAGTTTGATAGGCGATATTAGAATACACATAACGATCTACAATAATATTGACACCATTATCTAAATGTGTTTGCCAAGATTTTGTTTCATCATGTCGGTCTTGGGCATATAACAATGCTACCAATTGCGGATGCACTTGATTTAAATCTCCAAATTCTCCACGTAAAAATTGAGCAATGAGATGTCCAAAAGGTTGAGTTCCCAATCGCGGAAAATGAATAAAGTAGTAAGGTAATTTCTGTTGATCAAATTGACGACATAATAAATCTACCTGGGTTGATTTTCCCGAACCGTCAATGCCTTCAATGGCAACGAGTACAGCCATAAGTTTAATTGCAAAATAATATATTAAAAATTACGAACTAAAAATGAAAGTATTTCTACTTCAAGTTTTAATTCGTAATTTAAATTTGTAATGGATAATTTACCTATCTTTCATGGGAATAAAAGTTTTTGTTTCGTTGACATTTTTGTATGCCGGACGAATAATTCTTTTACTCGTAAAATTCAATTCTTCAATGCGATGTGCTGTCCAACCGGCTACGCGAGACATGGCAAATAAAGGTGTATAAACCTCATTTGGCAAACCTATCATTTCATATACAAACCCTGAGTAAAAGTCAACATTGGCACATACTTGTTTGTTGACCTGCGTACCTTTGAAATTCATAAAAGTTTGTACTGATTTTTTTTCTAACAATTCTAAGAAATCGAACTCTTTTTCCAATCCTTTTTCAACAGCTAACGCACGAGCCATTTTCGCCAACAATATTGCTCGAGGGTCTGATATGGTGTACACAGCATGTCCAATACCATAAATCAAGCCTTTTTTATTGTAAACTTCTTTATTGAGCATTCTTTGCAAATAACGTTCAATTTCTTTTTCGTCTTTCCAATTCTTTATGGCGGTTTTCAGGTGAGCAAACATTTCATTCACTTGTAAATTTGCACCCCCGTGTAACGGACCTTTAAGAGAACCTATAGCTGCTGCAATAGAAGAATAAGTATCTGTTCCAGAAGAAGAGGTTACACGTGTTGTAAATGTAGAGTTATTTCCTCCTCCATGTTCGGCATGCAGTATCAATGCTAAATCAAGGATAGAAACTTCAAGCGGAGTATAGTTATCTTTTCCTTTGAGCATAAACAGGAAATTTTCAGCAATAGATACATTTTCTTTAGGATGTCGAATATGTAATGATCTTCCATGCGAACTATGACGTAACGTATTATATGCGTATGCTATAATGGTGGGAAATTTTGCCAATAAGTTGACTGATTGTTTGATGAGGTTATCTCTACTAACATCATCCGCATTTTCATCAAATGTGTACATTGCCAAAATGGTACGAGCTAAAATATTCATGATATTCGAGCCTTCCATGTCAATAATATTCATTTTGAGAGCATGAGGTAATGGCATCCAATCTTCGATAATGCTTGAGAATGTGGCTAATTCTTCTTTATCTGGTAAATAACCCGATAATAATAAAAATGCCGTCTCTTCAAAACCCAATCTTTTTTCTTTGGTAATACCTTCTACCAAGTCTTCAAGATCAATTCCTCTGTAAAACAATTTACCGGGTATGGCTTTAAGTCCGCCTTCCGGCAAGCGTTCATATCCAACAACATCGCCGACAGTAGTTAATCCGACCAACACTCCGGAGTGGTCTTCATTACGTAATCCTCTTTTAACCCCGTACTTTTTAAATAATTCAGGGTCAATTTTACTGGTCGTTTTAATAGTTTCCGACAGTTTTGAAATCAAGTAATTTTTGTCCATAACATTTTATATTTAGTTTAATAATTCAGAAATGAATGTACTTCCATGCCCATTAAAACCTCCAAACTTAACTTCACAAACTCACTACGACAGTTATAATCTTCACTTCATTTCGTACAGTTTATCAACAAACTCCTCACTATTCCACCCTATAGCGGCATCATAATTACCCACTTTACGTCCGTCAGGAATAAATATTGAATCTATTGGAGAGCCAGTAAAAATATAACCTTCTTTAGATGCACCGTCTGGAGTATATTCTTTTGTTTTTGGAGGAGCAACTGCATAAATAGTAACTTTTTTCAATTTGGTTTGCCCAAAAGCATCTTCACCAATATATCTTATATTCTTTCCCAAAACAATACTCTCTGCCGCAATACCCATAAAAGCGCCATATGCAATAGAATCTATAGACTCACTTAATACAACGTTTACCAAAGACGTACAAGCTCTGAAAGCATTCTTAGCAATATAGTGTAATGAGTCTGAGTTAGGAAATACAATACTTGTAATTGGTTTATTGTAAAAGGCTTTTTCTCCAACGCCTTTTACCTTTTTATTATTGATGTAGGTAGGAATGACTATTTCTTTATCCATCCCTGTATAACCGGTAATCACAAGATCTTCTCGCTCTTTATCATCAGGTTCTTTCACAGTTT
>CAYVGO010000005.1:4004-73960 GCA_964450725.1 uncultured Muribaculaceae bacterium | reverse complement strand
CACCACTTCCAAACCCTCCTCCATACGGCTTTTGCGATTTACTTTCGGCAGGAGTGTCCCTATAGCGATATTCGGGAAATACCGCGTCCGAAAGAGGATTGGTTAATTCATCTTCTTGACCGTCAAACCCCGACTTTTGAGGAAGAAGTTGTGTTGCTGTTGGCACTCATGCCGCACATCAGTCCGAAAACGCTTGACCTGTTTTTTATTCAAAACAAAGATATTGACCGTCAATATACAGAGTTTGGAGGCTGGAAAGGATTGTCGCACGGCGGATTTCTCCCGACCGGAGAAACGGCGGCATTTATTATTGCCGGCAGTGATGTAGAGAAGCGGAAAGAGGTCATGCTGCTTTTTTGCAAAGAACATTGGTTTTATACCCAAAATATTCTTCGGTTAGAGGGTGCAGCAGAGGGAGAGCCACTGCTAAGCGGACAGCTACGGGTGTCGGAAGAGTTTCTGAGCCGTGTTCTTTTTGACAGAGAGTATAAACCCGATTACACTATCGGCTTTCCTGCCAAACTCATTACTACCGAGTTACAGTGGGAAGATATGATTTTGGATTATCAGGTAGCCCTTGAGTTAGCCGAAATTAATACTTGGATTACAGCCCACAAAACCATTATGGAAGATTGGGGACTGTCAAGATTTCTGAAAGCCGGTTATCGCGCTCTCTTTTACGGACCTCCGGGAACCGGAAAGACGCTGGCGGCAACTCTTTTGGGTAAAAAGAACAATATGGATGTTTATAGAATAGACTTGTCGATGATTGTTTCCAAATACATCGGTGAGACAGAAAAGAATCTGGCAAAGGTTTTTGACCTTGCAGAAAATAGAAACTGGATACTTTTTTTTGATGAAGCCGACGCCTTATTCGGCAAACGAACCTCTACAAACACTTCTAACGACCGTCATGCTAATCAGGAAGTAGCCTATCTGTTACAACGGATAGAGGATTTTCCGGGTACGGTAATATTGGCGACCAACTTACGTAGCAATATTGATGAAGCCTTTTCTCGACGTTTTCAATCGGTCATTTATTTTCCTATGCCCACCAAAGAACTTCGGGCAGAATTATGGCGCAAAATGCTACCGGAACCATGGCTGGAAAGTCCGGAAGAAGATTTAATAGCCTTAGCCTCAGAAGCCGAACTATCTGGTGGCTCTATCTCTAATGTAGTCCGCAGATGTGCATTACATTTGATAGACGCAAAGAAGCAATATTTGAGTAAAGAGATACTGAAAGAGGCACTGCAAAAAGAAAAGATAAAGGTGTAAGTTTGTTATTGCGTTGTCTGGATTTATCCCTCGTTTTTGTATGTAATAACAAAATACTACCTTTGCTTCACATAAAAATATCATGCTATGGATAACATTGCTCTTGAAACTGCAAAACATTTACTTTCTATTCAAGCTGTTCAACTTTCACCGGAAAAACCCTATCAATGGGCTTCAGGATGGTTATCTCCGATTTATTGCGACAATCGTAAGATTTTAGCCTATCCTCATATCAGAGATTATATTGCAGAATCTATGGTAATCACCATCAAACAACACTATGATATAGCAACCGTAGATGTTATTGCCGGTGTTGCTACCGGAGCCATTGCCATCGGCGTTTTGGTTGCCGAAAAATTACAAAAGCCGTTTGTTTATGTACGTCCTGAACCAAAATCTCATGGAATGGGCAATCAAATTGAGGGGAAACTGACGGAAAAGCAGCGGGTGTTGGTCATAGAAGACCTTATTTCTACCGGCGGAAGCAGTCTTAAAGCCGTAGAAGCATTACGCAAACATAATACGGAAGTATTAGGAATGGTTGCTATTTTTACTTACCAGTTTCAATCTGCAACAGATAATTTTAATCTTTCTCAATGTCAACTCCATACCTTGTCAAATTATTCTGTATTGTTAGAACAAGCCGTCCATCAACATTATATTGATTCCTCTTTTTTACCGGTTTTGGAAAAATGGCGAATCAATCCTGCCCAATATGGTACTACAAAATAATCAATTACTATGGAGATTCTATCCTTTGGATTATTGTGTTTTACAAGTTTTCTCTCGCTAATTAATCCGCTGGCCACCATGCCGGTTTTTTTGACAATGACCACAGACATGGATAATAGTCATCGGTCAGTCATTGCCCGTAAATCAACCTTAATTGCAACCGTTGCGATTCTTTTTTTTGCCGTAGCCGGGAAAGTGTTATTTCAATTTTTCGGAATATCGGTCAACAGTCTTCGTATTGCCGGGGGAATTATTATGTTGTTTATTGGTATGGATATGCTTCAGGCACGTTTAACACGTTCAAAGGTAGATCCGTCAGACATTAAAGTGTATGAAAGTGATATAAGTATTACACCTTTAGCCATTCCTATGATTTGTGGTCCCGGCGTAATTACCAATGCTATGGTTTTATGGTCTTCTGCCGATGCCATAGAAAAAAAGATTGTAATGCTTACGGCTATTTTGGCAGTGATGACCATTTCACTTATTGTTTTTACCTTCGCATCAAAAATCGTACAGTTCTTAGGAGAGACCGGAAATAAGGTCATGATGAGACTCATGGGATTAATTGTTATGGTGATTGCCGTAGAATTTTTCTTTGCCGGATTAAAACCCATTGTTTTGGATATTGTTCAAGCGGTTCACAAATTAAATCTGTAAGATTGGTGATGAGTAAATTATCTTTTATTGTTCATTGTATAGAGCAGTACATTTAAATCAATGAAAAGCGACGAAGTATATTTACTTTTTAAGAAAAATGGAATTATAGATTTACTTTCTGCAGATTATCAAGATTTACACGGTTGCGGATTTGAATATTTAATGACATTGATCGATAAAATAATAAATTTAGAAAAATGATTGTTTATCATGGTTCAACCGTTGAGGTTGTCAATCCTCAAATTTCATTGACATGTTTGGAATTTTGTAAAGCCGTTAAATTATAAGTAAAATGGGACACGCATTAGTAAAAGGATTAACCATTCCTAAAGTCGTACAAATGATAGCAGAAGAAAAAAATATAGATGAGTTGACAGCCCTTGAACTTTTTTATACCTCTCCAATAGGTAGTGCATATAGTGATGATGAGACGGGTCTTTATGCACAATCGGCGCTTTATATATACAGTTTATTTACAAAATCAGACCCTTGTTCGAAAGTTAATTAGAGATACTAATATTGTGTGATTTTGAAATAAAACGGTATCTTTACAAATAAAATTTGTAGCCATAGAAACTACAAATAGTCTATAAAAAATTAAATCTATGATACAGCAAGTTCCATTTTTGGTGATTGGCTCAGGGGTTGCAGGACTTTTCACCGCATTAAAAATTGCCCAACATCATAAAGTTACCCTCATCACCAAATCTTCTATTGAACGGTCAAATACCAATTATGCTCAGGGAGGTATTGCAGCAGTAACTTATTTGCCCGATACTTTTGAGAAGCACGTGGAGGATACCATGATTTGCGGAGCAGGATTATGTAATGAGGAAAGTGTACGCTATGTTGTTGAAAATGCTCCCAAAGGAATTAGAGATTTAGAAAATTATGGTGTTCGTTTTGATAAAAAAGGAGACCAAACTTACGATTTAGCCAAAGAAGGCGGACATTCAGAATACAGAATACTGCATCACAATGACCTTACCGGCGGAGAAATTGCCCGCGGGCTGATAGAGGCAGTCCGTAAACATTCCAATATTACGGTTCTTGAACATCATTTTGCCATTGACTTAATTACACAGCACCATCTTGGAAAAATGGTCAGACGTTATCATAGCGATATTACTTGTTATGGTGCTTACGTTTTAGATATTAATACCTCTTCTATTATTACTTTTTTAGCTCAAAAAACCATTTTGGCTACCGGCGGAGCAGGACATGTTTACCATGCTACGACCAATCCGTTAGTCGCTACCGGCGATGGGGTGGCAATGGTTTATCGGGCAAAAGGCGTGGTCGAAGACATGGCATACATACAATTTCATCCTACCTCTTTATATAATCCCGGAGAACGTCCGTCGTTTTTAATTACCGAAGCCATGAGAGGTTTTGGAGGAATTTTAAGAACTTTAGACGGCAAAGAGTTTATGCACAAATACGACCCTCGAAAATCATTAGCACCGCGTGATATTGTAGCACGGGCAATTGATAATGAAATGAAGGTGCATGGTGTGGATCATATTTATTTAGATGTAACCCATAAAAACAAGGAAGATATTATTGCTCATTTCCCTAATATTTACGAAAAATGTTTACGGTTAGGTATTGATATTACCCGAGATTATATTCCGGTTGTACCAGTAGCTCATTTTATGTGCGGCGGTGTAAAAGTCGATAAATACGGACAATCGTCAATCCATAACTTATATGCTGTAGGAGAAGTATCATGTACCGGTTTGCACGGGGCTAATCGGTTAGCGTCAAATTCTCTGATAGAAGCAGTAGTTTACGCTACGGCTACGGCAAAACATGCGATAGATACTTTTGATAGGGTAGGAAGTTTACCGACCAATATTCCCGAATGGAATGACGACGGTACATCGCAAGCAGAAGAAATGGTTTTAATTACTCAAAGTTACAAAGAAGTACAGCAATTGATGAGTTATTATGTAGGTATTGTTCGATCAAATTTACGCTTGGAACGGGCATTTCACCGATTACATATTTTGTATCAGGAAACCGAACAACTTTATCGCCGCTCTACAGTAACCTTACCACTTTGTGAATTAAGAAATATTATTCAAGTAGGATATTTAATTATCAAAGAAGCCAAAGCCCTACGCGAAAGTCGAGGATTACACTATTCTATTGATTGTCCCAAGCGATGATTTTATAGGTATGAGACAGTTGAAACAAGAAAGGAAATTACTTACTTAAAACAATATCCTAATAAGTAAAGTTGCATTCAAGATTTAAATTTATTCACCACCAGTTCATATATTCGTACAAAACATTAACAGACAATACAAAGCAACAATAAGATGAAAAAAATATTTTTTGGACTTATAACTATTTTCCTTGCAGCTTGTTCGGCAAGAGTAACAACTAAATTAATAGAAGCTTTACCACCCTTAGATTACGAAGAAGAAGTAGTAGTTCTTGGACTTCAAGACCAAGTTCCGGCATCGGCCACAGTAATAGGAACTGTTAAAGTTGGAGATACAGGTTTCTCTGTAAATTGCGGTTGGGATGTGGTCATTGAAAAAGCAAAAGAAGAAGCAAGAAAATCAGGTGGAAATGTTTTGAAAATAACCAAACACACTCCTCCAAGCGTGATGGGCAGCACATGTGACAGAATCACAGCACAGATTATAAACGTTGAAAATATTCAGGAGTTGAATAAGTTAAAATCAACTAACCATCCGGCTATTGACAAAAGTTGGGATTATGCAAAACTTTATGTGTATAGACCTAAGGGTCCGGGTTTATTGATCAATTATGATGTTCATTTAGGAGACTCGGTAATTTGGAGAGCAAAAAATAATACGAAGCAAGAAATCTGGATTACACAAAAAGGACTGAATGTTCTTTGGGCAAAGACAGAAGCAACATCCGATGTTCCAATTACGATTGAACACGGAAGAAAATATTATTTGAGATGTACAGTGGAAATGGGAATTGTGGTAGGCCGTCCGCAATTACAATTAGTTGATCGTTCCATTGGAGAGATAGAATTCAATTCAATCAACGACAATTGAGAACCCTGAATGTAATGACCACCTTCTTTGACCCTTTTCGCCGAAAATCCATTATTCTTACTCCTGAAGAGCGCGTACGGCAATCGGTTTTGCTTTATTTGCAGCAGCAACTGCAAGTACCAACAGCAAAAATTGCCGTAGAAGGAAGTATCAAGTGGAACGATAATTTGTATAGATACGATATTTTGGTTTATAATCCTGACTTTCAACCGTTATTGTTGGTAGAGTGCAAAGCCAAACACATTCCTATCCATCAAGATGTTCTATACCAATTAGCCCGTTACAATATTATTCTCCAAGTTCCTTTTTTAATGGCAACCAATACCCAACAAACACTATGTTGTAAGGTTGACGACCAAACTATTTCTTTCTTGGAAGTATTGCCAAGTTATGAAAATATGGCAAACGGATTAGCAAAGTCTGTTTAACCCAAATTGCGCATTAGAGTTTTAGCATTTGCTCTGTTAGAGCAAGCCACAAAAAAGAGTTTTTGTCATTTGCGGAGTTCCCGCAAGCCACAAAAAAGAGTTTTTGTCATTTGCGGAGTTCCCGCAAGCCGTAAAAAAGGTTTTTGTCATTTGCGGAGTTCCCGCAAGCCGTAAAAAAAGGTTTTTGTCATTTGCGGAGTTCCCGCAAGCCGTAAAAAAAGGTTTTTGTCATTTGCGGAGTTCCCGCAAGCCGTAAAAAAGGATTTTTGTTATTTGCAGGATTACTGCAAGCCACAAAAAAGTTTTTTGAAACTATATACTTGAAGATATGACTATATATGTTAAAGGTATTGTATTTAGCCCAACAAGGTGAGACAAATAGTACAGAGTTCTTTAGGATTAATACTATTGTCTTTAATACTAAATCGTAATTTTCAATGGTTATCTTCTTGGATTTTCTTTACTTTTGAAGAAGACAAGTAAGTATAAATTGCGGGAATAATAAACAAGGTGAGTATCGTAGCAAACAACATTCCACCAACAACCGTAATTCCCATAGCAATTCTACTTTCAGACCCTGCTCCGGTGGCTAATGCCATCGGAAAAATTCCGAGAATGGTAGATAGACTGGTCATTAAAATAGGGCGGAAACGTGATATGGCAGCTTCAGTAATCGCTTCTTTCAGAGGAGTTCCCTGATGTTTTTTCTGGTTGGCAAACTCTACAATTAAAATACCGTTTTTGGTTACCAACCCAATGAGCATAATCATGGCAATTTGGCTAAAAATATTCATGGTTTGATGAAACATTGCCATTGCCGATAATGCGCCTATCAATGCCAGCGGAACGGTAAGCATAATGATGAAAGGGTCTCGAAAACTTTCAAACTGTGCAGATAAAATAAGATAGATGAAGACTAACGCCAATAGAAATACAAACATCAGACTTGATGAACTTTCAACAAAATCTTTAGAACTTCCGGAGAGCGTAGTTTTAAAATTATCATCTAAAACCTCTTCCGCAATCTTATCCATTTCATCAATGCCTTCCCCTAACGTTTTACCTTTTGCAGGATTGGCAGATACGGTAGCAGAAACAAATCTGTTATAACGGTAGAGTTGAGGAGGGGTAGAATTTTCGGTTATCTCTACTAAATTGTTAAGTCCTATGAGTATTCCGTTACTGTTTCGGACATAAATGTTGTCTAAGTCTGTGGGTTTATTTCTGTTTTGCTGGTCAAGTTGACTGATAATTTGATATTGTTTACCATTCAGCACATAATATCCTACACGCTGGTCACTCATGGTGAGTTGTAATGCCCGAGAAATGTCTTGAATAGATACTCCAAGTAAAGCAGCCTTATCTCTATTAATTTTGACCGTAAGTTCGGGTTTTGTAAACTTCAGGTTAAGGTCAAAAGCAGAGAAAACAGGACTTTGTGCTACTTTGTCCATAAACTTTGGTAATGCTACTTTGAGATCTTCCAAGTTCTTGGCCTGAATAACATATTCTACCGGTAATCCTCCCCTTCTTCCGCCAAAAGTTTGCCGTTGAATGACCATTGTTTTTGCACCTGAAAATCTTCTTAATTCCGGAGCTAATGTTTCGGCAATTTGTTGTTGAGTTCGTTTTCTATCATCAGGGTCTTTGAGCACCATGTTGATAAATGAAGAGTTTGTATTTCCACGTCCTATCAAAGAAAACATCAATTCTTTTTCGGGTACGGCTTCCATCAGATAATTGTTGAGTTCTGTGTTGTAGTTATCCATATATTGAAATGATGTTCCTTCGGTAGCCGTAGATTGTATCCGTAGAGATGATCTGTCTTCAATAGGAGCCATTTCTGTAGGAATAACTCCCCACAAATAGATAGTTGTTACTAATGTTATCACTAAAAAGACAGGAGTAATCCATCGGTATTTCATAAACCACAATAATCCGTTTCGGTACTTTTGATTTATCCATACAAAAGCAGGCTCGGTAACACGGTAAAACCAAGAAGGTCTATCTTTTTTCTTAAGAATTTTACTGGATAACATGGGAGTTAAACTCAGTGCTACAAAAGAAGAAACGCAGACTGCACCTGCAATCACAAGACTAAACTCTCTAAACAATCTTCCTGTGGTACCTTGTAAAAAAACAATGGGAAAAAATACGGCCACTAATGTAACTGTGGTTGCCAATACGGCAAAGTAAATTTCCTGAGAACCTTTTAATCCGGCCTGTAACGGAGGAAGTCCGGATTCCATCTTTTGATAAATATTTTCCATCATTACAATAGCATCATCAACCACCAATCCAATAGAAAGTACGACGGCAAGTAATGTAAGAATATTGATGGAAAATCCGAAGATGTACATCATAAAAAATGTTCCTACAAGAGAAATAGGAATAGTGAGGATGGGAATGAGCGTCGTTCGCCAGTTTCGCAAAAAGATAAAAATAATAAGTACAACCAGTCCAAAAGCAATAAAAATAGTTTCTTGTACTTCATCAATTGATTTTCTGATAAAGATTGTATCATCAAAAGTTACTTTTGCGTCTATTCCTTTAGGTAGTGATTTTTGAATATCAGGTAATACTTCTTTTACCTTATCAACAATATCAATATAATTTGCTCCGGGTTGAGGAATGATTACACAGTTGACCATTACTTTTCCTTCCTGCTTTAATATTGACCTTACATTTTCTGCTTCAATAACGGCTGTACCAATGTCTTTGAAACGGATAATTTTATTGTCAGACTGGGTAATAATCAGGTTATTAAAGTCATCAATAGTTTGTAATCGTCCCAATGTCCGGACGCTCAATTCAGTATTTGTACCTTCAATACGCCCTGAGGGTAACTCTACATTATCTCTTGTAATGGCGTTACTTACATCATTTGGGGTTAAACGGTAGGCTGCCAGCCGTAAAGGATCCATTTTTAGCCGAATGGCCATTTTTTTTTCACCCCAGATTTCGACAGAACTTACTCCGGGAATAGTTTGTAATCGTTCTTTGATATAACTGTCGGCATAAGTACTGACGTCAAGAATAGAAATTGTATTACTACTTACGCTCAATCCAAAAATCGGCTGCGCGTTGGCATCTGCTTTGGCAACCACAGGCGGGTCAACTTCTTGAGGAAGCCTTCTCATCGCTCCCGACACTTTATCGCGTACGTCATTGGCAGCAGTTTCTAAAGGAATATCTAAATTAAACTCAAGAGTGATAGTACTTCGACCATCCTGACTTGTACTTGACATTGACCGTATGCCCGGAATACCGTTGACGGCAGATTCCAAAGGCTCTGTAATCTGAGATTCTATAACATCCGCACTCGCTCCTACATAAGTAGTAGAAACCGTAATGATAGGAGGGTCAACGCTTGGGTAATCCCGTACTCCCAAGTAGATAAAACCAATCATGCCGACAATAATGAAGAACGTATTCATGACTAATGTCAGTACGGGTCGCTTGATAGATATGGATGATAAACTCATACGGCAGATTTATTGTATGTTTATATTTACACCTTCTCTCACTTGCATTAAACCCGTAGTCATGATGGTATCACCAACTCTTAACCCGGATAAAACTTCTACTTGTGTTTCGGTTCTGAAACCGGTAGTGATAGGCTGAGATTTTGCAATACCGCTATTTACTTTCCATACTTTTTTCCCTTCCATTTCCTGTATTACCGATTCGGTTGGAATGAGAATAACTGTTGGAGACTCATCAATAATTAGGTTTAGCCGGGCAAACATTCCTCCGGATAAGGTTGTTGTTGTATTGTCATATATTCCTCGTACTACTACGGTTCGGGTCGTAATATCTACTTTTGGTTCTATGGCATATACTTTTGCCCGATATTGTTGAGGTGAAACTTCTGTTTGAAATGTAATATTTTTTCCAATTAAAGAAAGAGTGGCATATTTTTCGGGTATGGCAAATTCCAATTTCAGAAGATGTTGATCTACCAAGGTGCTGATTTCTGTATTGGGTTGCAGATAACTACCGACACTGATTGTTCGTAATCCGATCGTCCCTCCGAAAGGAGCACGAATTTCAGTCTTTGTAATTTTAGTTTTCAGTAAGTCAATGTCGGTTTGTAAAATATTATAGTCTGTTTGCACTTGGTCAAATTCCTCACGACTTACTGCATCTTTTTCCAAAAGAACTTTCTGTCGATTCAGTCTCTCAGAGGTTAACTGTAGTTGATATTCAGCACGTTTGAGTTGTGCTTGTAATTCAGAATCATCGACCTTTACCAATAATTGTCCTTTGCTGACTTGCTTTCCTTCATCAAAATAAATACCGACGACTTTTCCCGCAGTTTCACTCACAATAGCCACTTCTTCATTGGGTAAAAGTGTTCCTACAGCCTGAATACCTGTATTGAATTTTGTAGGATGTATCAAGAAAACCTGTGCAACAATAGCGTTACTGCCGGTTGATTTTTTTTGTACAGGTTCTTCAAAAGGCTGGGTAGATGTAGAAAAGAAAAAAACATATACCAAATATACAATGATTGCTGACAAAAGCAATAAAATGTATATGATTTTTTTTGACTTCATACGTAATAAGTTTAAGGATGATTAAAGGTATGAATGATGGATTATCAACAGAACAATGTCCTACAAAAGTTTTCTTTAGGGATTTTTATAAAATTAAAAATTACGGATTACGAATATTATCTTCGTAATTCGTAATTTTTAAATTCGTTATTGAAAGCCTACTGTGCTTTTCGCGGTATGGTCATTTTTTGACCTCCGGCAGATTTAGATACCGGTTTTGCATTATTTGAAGGTTTGGTAACAGTAGATTTAGACTTTGGTACCGCTGATTTTACAGGTGTAGTTTCATCTGTTGTTTCCTGAACTGTTTCCTCTTCATCTAATTTTAATTCACCAATGATATTACATTGCTGTAAAATGTTATACCAAGATAACATCTTTTTAATATCAGATAAATGAACTTTATCTTTGCTGTAGTTAGGAACAATTTGTTCAAAGTATATTTTGAGTTCTTCATCTGCACTTTTGTGAGAGAGGGCTAATTCACCTTTGGTATGTTCTTTAAGTGCTAAGAAAACTTTTCGGAGAGGAATATCTCCCTCTGCCGTAAAGATAACAATATCTTGCATAGAACTTATTCTTGTAGTTGATGATACTGATGTTCGACGTTTTGCAGCATCAATTTGCTCTACAATAATACCATTTCTTCCTTGTGATACATACTTAAAAAGTCCGCTTTGTCCGTGTACTGTAAGAATATCTTTTAATTCCATAACTCTTGATGATTTTTTAATAAATAACTATTCAATTTCTGCTTTTAAACGTAAAGAAAGGATGGGTCTGTGAGGATTATTAATAATCAGTGTCAGTTGCTCAAACTTACGTCCTGCTTGTGAAGGTGCTTTAAATAATACTTCGACATTTACAGTTTCTCCCGGTTTAATAACTGATGGACAAGCAATAACTTTCATTCCGGGATTACTAACATTTTGCTTTCTTATCATCATATCACGTCCACCGTTATTGGTTAAACGGTAAACAATTTTATGTTCACTTCCTTTTTTGATTTTTCCCAAGTCTTTGGTTGCTAAGTCTAATTGAGGTTGTGGACTATTATCTAAATCATGTTGTGATAACTTTGAAAAATCTTCTCCAATGTTGGCAACAATTTCCAAAGGAGTGGGTTCGGGCTTATTATTGATGACCAGTGTTACTTTATCAGTTACAAATCCGTAATCATTTTTTTTCACGGCGTCATAAGTACAAACAATATATCCGCCGCTGTTTGGAGATAAAATTGCAGGAATGGTACGTAATTTTACATGAGGCGGTACCTTTTGAAATGTAATGGTCATGGGTTTTTGTGTATTATTGAAAATTCCTACGGAGTCAATAACAGTTTGCGTGTTGACAATAGAAGTAATGTTCAGTACAGAATGCGACATCTTGAGAGATCCTAATGAAAACCTATATTTTCTTGCTTCTCCACCGGCTTCACTCGGTTTTACGTTGGCTCTAATCTTTAGACTTGCTTTTCCTACATTTGAGTTTACAGTAATCTCTTTTTCATTGATACCCGGCCTTCTCATTGGATCAAAAGTTGCTGTGATACTACCTTTTTTCCCAGGTAAAACCGGTTCACGCGACCATTCGGGAGTGGTACAACCGCAACTTGCCGTTACGTTAGTCAAAATAACCGGAGCATTTCCGGTATTTGTAAACTCAAAGGAATATGAAACATTACCACCTTCTTCGGGAACACTCCCAAAGTCATGAGTAGTTTTAGCAAATTCCATTTTAGGTTGACCAAAAACGATACTTGTTGTAAAGATAAATACTAATGTAAGGTATTTTTTCATAATTAAATATTGTTTACAAATTTTCAATTTCTTCAGGCAATAAATCGGTCAGTGCTACAATTTGCTCTAATGGAATATTTATTGCTTTCATTCTACGTGCTATTTCGATTTTTCCTTCGATTTTTCCCTTCTCCAATCCAGCCCTTTCTCCATCATGGAATGATGTATCTAAAACGTTCTGCATATCCCAAAGTTGTTTTAAACTGTCGTTGTATTGGTTTAACTGTTTGTTGGATAAGTTACTCAATTCGGCAATCTGGAAAACTTTTTGAAAGACAGTTTCTTTCAACTTATCGGGCATTCTTTCAAACTTCGGTAAATATTTCAATAAATAAAGCCATTTCTCAAATTTAGTTTCTATTTTATCTAATTCTTTGTTGAACTTGGGCATCTCCAAAAAGATAAAAGTCAATTTGTCATAGAAAATATGATGAGTTTCTACATCACTAATTTTGGCTTTAGTCATATATTTATCAGGAGTGCTTTCACCATCATTGATTTCAAAGTTTACAATAGCAATCATGTAAACAGGTTCAAGTTTGTAGTTCCAATTTTCGCCTTTTTCTGCTTGTTGTTGAATAGGGAAAGTACTGTAATATAATGCTCTGTCTTTAAAAAATTCCTGTCTTGCTTTTTGCATTTCTACAATAAAATGTTCTCCTTTTTTATTGGTACAATACAAATCAAAAATAGCTTTTCTGTCGTGTGGACGAAGTCCTAACTGTTCGGTTTTAAGATATTCAATATTAGTAATTTGTGGTTGTTCGTCACGTAAAACTTCGTTCAAAAAATCCATCAAAATATCTTTGTTTGCCTCTTCACCAAACAATTTTTTAAACCCAAAATCGGTATAAGGATTAAAATATTTTGACATTGGTTTTTGTATTTTATATTACTCCTGATATTGGTGTCAATATGGGAGGCTACAAATATTCGACAAGTAGTGATTTCATACGTATTTTTTGCTATTCCGCAAACAAAGGATAACCTGACATCATTTCCCTGATTTCTGCAGATGTTTTAGCAGCCCAAGAATTATCTCCGAGATGTGCTATGGCGTTGTCAATATATTTTGCAATAGTAGGCATTTGTTGCTCTTTCAACCCACGAGTAGTAATGGCTGGTGTTCCAACACGAAATCCTGAAGTTTGAAACGGAGAACGCGTATCAAAAGGTACCATATTTTTATTAACAGTAATATCCACTTCTCCTAACCAGTTTTCTACTTGTTTTCCGGTAACATCAGGGTATTTTGACCTTAAATCTATTAACATTAAGTGGTTGTCTGTTCCTCCGGAAAATATTTTATATCCTAAGTTGATAAATGCGTCAGCCAATGTTTGGGCATTTTTTCGTACTTGCTGTTGATAAGTTTTAAATTCAGGTTGTAGTGCTTCAAAAAATGCTACTCCTTTTGCTGCAATTACATGTTCTAACGGACCTCCTTGTATTCCGGGAAATACCGCAGAGTTTAATAGTTGTGATATTTTTTTTGTTTCACCTTTTGGAGTTTTCTGTCCCCATGTATTTTCAAAATCTTTTCCAACCAAAATTACACCACCGCGAGGGCCACGTAAAGTTTTATGAGTTGTCGAAGTTACAATGTGAGCATGTTGACAAGGATTTTTGAGTAATCCGGCAGCAATTAGTCCTGCGGGGTGAGCCATATCTACCCATAAAATAGCTCCGACTTTATCGGCAATTGACCGCATGCGTTCATAATCCCACTCTCTTGAATATGCAGATGCTCCGCCAATCAATAATTTAGGACGATGTTCCAATGCTTTTTTTTCCATAGCATCGTAATCAATCAATCCATCGCTTTCTTTTACACCGTAAGAAACGATATTAAACCACATGCCAGACATATTCACCGGAGAACCATGCGTAAGATGTCCGCCGTGTGATAAATCTAAACCCATCACCGTGTCTCCAGGCTTCAACACAGCCATATATACAGCCATATTTGCCTGTGCACCTGAGTGAGGTTGTACGTTGGCATATTCTACTCCGTAAAGTTGACACAATCTGTCAATGGTTAATTGTTCTATTTTATCTACCACTGCGCAACCGCCGTAATAACGGGCTGCTGGGTATCCTTCAGCATATTTGTTGGTAAGAATTGAGCCCATGGCATTCATTACGCGTTGGCTGACGTAATTTTCCGAAGCTATAAGTTCTATACCTTCTGTTTGTCTTCGTTTTTCTTCTTGGATTAGATCAAAAATGAGAGAGTCGTTTTGCATAAAAATAGAGTGATTTTAAAGCACTATGAGTAATTTATTGTGTTGCAAAGGTAATGTTTTTCGTAAAAAAAGAGTAGAGTAATGATTTTTTTTAACAATTGAGAGAAGTAATAAAACTGCAATTGATGAAAACCAAAAGTTGTATTACTTTGTTTGGGGTTATGGTATTCATAAAATGCTTAAAACTCATACATTATCACTTCCGGAGTTCTGATGCCGGGTCGGATTTCGCCGGAAACAACAATATAACCATTGTCATAACCTACAACCGGAGCAGTAACTCTGCCGCCAATGAGTAGTTGACAATATTCTTCAAAACTTGATTGATGCGTATTAAAAAGATATACCAAGTTTCCAAAGCCTTGATGCTGTTTTTGTAAAGTAAAAGCAGAATCTTTCAACCCCTGTAACTGCAAGTTGATGATTTTTTGTAATACTTCACCATTATCTCCGGATAAAAAAAGTACGGTTGAGTCAGTCTGAGGAACAGCGATTCCACCCATCAATATTTGAGAATTAGTAACCGTTAATGTTTCCCACGTATTGTCGATTAAAGAATATTTATAAACAGATTTATAAGGTGTAAGTTTACCGTTGTCCATCCCTCTACCGGAAAAAAGTAATAAGTAATCTCCTTGTTTCACCAACATTCCCAAAGCCAGCGGTTGTCCGTTCCACTCAGGTAACTGCTGCCATCCTTTTTCAGGTTGCCGTAAATCTAATTTTAAAAAAGTTTTGGTAAACAGACTATTGGCTGTTATTCCTCCGGCAATGTATAATTCTTTACCAATGGCTATACCGGTCATATTTGATAGCGGCAGCGGCAAAGAAGGAAGTGTATCTATCTGTATGGCTTGTTGTAAAGTATCATATTTTACAGTATAAACATCAGACAGAAAACGTTCTTCATTATCACCTCCGACAAAAATAACTTGGTCTGGCATAGAAAACGAATAACCATATCCCATTTTTTGTGGTAATCTGTAAGTGCTGTCAACCCATTTTTTATGTTTTATATCAAAAATATAAAGATTGTCGTACCAAATTTTTCGACCTCCGTCCCAAGGTTTTTGTTCCGGAAAATTTGCTCCTCCGGCAACGATCAATCGATGATTGTGGATTCCGGCAAAAGCACCCGCAACACCGATGGCGTAACTACTGTCTAATGACGGTAAAACGGTAAGAGGATGTGTTGTAATATTAGAATGTTGAAAAGCATTACAACTGTAAATAGCCAAGGTTAGTAATAGTATGTAAAGTTTCATGATTATTTTTGTTCTGTTATTTCTGAAACAGGTAAAGTAAGGTTCTGAAACTCACCAATCCACACATTGACAAAAGTTAAAGGTTGATTACTGTCTATAGATGTTTGTGTTGTTGTTCTTGCAGGTAAGAAAATCAATCGTTTGCCATTTTTGATTTGGAAAGGGATGTCAGAAATATTCGTTATTTGAATAGATTTTTCAATACGTTTTACTTGTAATGATGATAAAACCAGTTGCTGCATCCATGTTTTTTGTCCGACCAGTTGATTGTTGAAAAATGCTGCCGTACGTTGAGCAAACATTGCTTCACGAATATCTTCAGAGGATGTACTTTTTGCAAAGACTAAAGTCATTGGTCGTAATGCTTCTCCGTATTCCATTTTTATAATACCGTGAATATCCGTATTTCCAATAATAGCGATGTTATATTTATTACACCATTCTATTGCTTTGTGATACATTTCCGTATCATTAAATACTTCTACGCCATGTATTTTTTTGTCGCTCAACCACTGTTGGTGCATGGGATAAAGTGTTGAAGTATCATTAGGCCACCCTGGGTGATTCCATAAAATGAATGCACCTTGCGTCAATGCTGCCTCCATTGCTTTTGCTCCGTCCGGATTTTGAATAATATTGGCA
Source organism: uncultured Muribaculaceae bacterium (assembly GCA_964450725.1). GTDB lineage: Bacteria > Bacteroidota > Bacteroidia > Bacteroidales > UBA932 > CAYVGO01. The sequence goes on along the minus strand of CAYVGO010000005.1, from coordinate 57,310 downwards.
TCTTGAATAAAAAGTGCGTTCATGTGCCCAAAAGGTTTTGATTTTGTAATTTCAGTTCCTTTAATTAATGTAAGACCAATATTTTGTGCACGTTTTTGAGCCAATTTGTATGATTCATTATCATCCGCACGTACAATTTCTTTATATTTTTTATATTCCAAATGGTCGGTAATGGCAATAGCATCTAATCCGTCTGTCCAAGCTTCTTCAACTCTTAACACCGGACTTACATCACCATCAGAAAAAAAAGTATGTACATGAAAGTCACATTTAACGACCTTAAAACCATTAACGTCAGGAATTGATATTAACCGGCGGTATTGATTTTTCTTCATTTCAGGAAATTCCCAAACATCACTGTTTTGTAATTGTGCAGAAAGAATAGTACACATTGTAAAAAGCAAAGTGAACAAAAAAAGATTACGTTTCATAATAATTTGGATTAAATGTTTTACATAATTCAACATGAAGCAGAGTATAGTCCATGCTTATCCTGCAAAGTTCGTCAAAATTTTGGAATAATTATAAATTTGACTCACAGAGTCAGGAAATAATATATTTTATAAATCGAATATCAATCTCATTGAAAATCTATTTATCAAGATTTCAAATGTAAAACATCGACTATTTTCGTTGATTCAGTCAACGATTCTTAGATTCTTGATTTTATTGAAAGATTTGAAAAGTGGAAATTACCTGTCAAAGGGTTGTTTACTATATTCTGTAGGCGTTTTTTGGTAATGCTCTGAAAAACATTTAGCAAAATAAGAATGTGAAGAAAAGCCGACCATATACATGACTTCTGAAATAGTAAATTTATTTTGTTTTAAGAGCAGAGCCGCTTTCTTCATTCGAATAGAGGTAATATATTCAATCGTATTTTTTCCGGTCAATTGTTTAATACGACGATAAATCTGTTTTTTGCTGATACCTGATATTTTTGAAAGGTGTTCTACATTAAGGTCATCATTATCAAGATTTTTTTCAATGATTGAGGTGATTTTATCTAAAAAGCGTTCGTTTTCAGACGTGAGTTCTTCAACGTTAATAGGTTTTTCTATGATTACAGATTGTTTGATTTTAGACAGAAGATTCTCTTGTTTTTGCAATATGGCAATCATCCGCTCTTGAAGAAGTTTAATATCAAAAGGCTTTGAAATAAAGAGTTCTACTCCTATTTTATAAGCCTCTTGTTCTGTTTTGGGGTCAGTTTTTGCCGTCAATAAAATAATGGGAATGGTGGCAGTGTGTATGTTTTCTTTGAGAATTTTGCTCATTGTTAGTCCATCAACAAAAGGCATCATAACATCAGAAATAATCAAATCAGGATTTTCTACTAATGCTTTTTCTATTGCAATTTTTCCATTGTGTGCAATAATACAGTGAAAATCTGACAATTGTTGTTCAATATAATTTGAAATATCTACATTGTCTTCAACAATAAGCACAGTATATTTACTACTTCTTTCTTTGCTGATTTTTTTAGTTTCCATTACAGCGAGAGAAGATTCTTTGACCGGAATAATAACCTTGAATGTTGACCCTTTATTTTCTTTACTCTCAACCGTAATTTTACCGCCATGCAGTTCAACATATTGTTTGACTAACGATAACCCAATGCCGGAACCTTGATGATTGATTTGACGGTGTGCGTCAGATTGATAAAAACGTTCAAATACATGTTCAATATCCTTTTCAGGAATACCGGCTCCCGTATCTGTAATGATAATCACTACATCATTATCCGATTGATTGACAGATAGTGTGATAGAGCCATTTTGAGGTGTAAACTTACAGGCATTGGAGAGTAAATTGTTGAGAATTGATTCTATTTTTACAATATCTGCATAAAGGTAGAGTGTTGTAGTTTCTGTGTGAAAATGGAAGTTTAATTGAGGATAACTGTCTTGGTACATACCCAAAATACCTCGACAAAACTCTACGATTTCTAATTTGCAGCAAGTCAAACTGTTCTCTGGAAGTGAAGAATTGTTGAAATCAAGCAACCGATGTAAGAGAGCATTCAGTTGCAACGCGTTATGATGTACTAATGATAGCGTTTGTTTGACTGCATGATTTTTAACTTCGTGTATGAGTTGATTTACAGGTGAAATAATCAGACTTAAAGGAGTTTTAAATTCATGAGAAACGTTAGTCAAAAATTTGATTTTCAAATCTGTCAGTTCTTCAATCTTTTGTCGATTTATTTTTTCTATACGCATCTGATAACGTATTCGGAAATAATTGTAAACCCAAATGATAAAAGCAACGAAAAGGATTAAATAAATAGTTCTGGCGGTGATTGACCAATACCAAGCATTGTTAATAAGAATATTCAGTTGATAAGAGTAATCTTTTTTTGCCGGCAGATTATTATGTTGTTTGATGATTAATGTATATTCTCCCGGATTTAAATTAGAAAAAGTGAGTTTTACAGGCAATTTATTGATAGTACGCCATTGGTTATCTAAACCTTCAAGTCTGTACTGATAGGGCTGATATGGTAAATCTGAGTAAAATGAAGGAGAAAGTACAAAACTTACATTGTTTTGTTGATGTGTCAGATTTATTTGTCGGGTGTACAATAAACTTTGCTTAAGAATGGTATGACTGTTATATGACTCTCCGACAATCACAGGCTGTTCGTTGATATATAGTGAAGTCAGAACGGGAGTATGTTCATCATTATTGAAATTTACGGCATCTGTAGGATTAAAAACCAAGCATTTATCGTTACCACCTACCCAAATATCATGTTTTTCAGTATCATAATAAATTGAATTGAAATAACCTTTTTCCAATAATAAAGGGAAGATATGTTGTGATTTTTTTTCTATGTAAAATATGTCTTGAGGTGTGGCACACCAAATTCTTTCACCCTCTTCGGTCATTGAAATGATGCTTTTATTCTTGAAAAAAGGGTTAGAAAGTGATTTTATCTGATACGTTTCCGGATCTAATACAACAATCTGACCATTCATTCCTAACCATATTTTTCCGTTCATATCACATAAAATATAAAAAATTTCATTAGAAGGAATGATAACATCTCCTCTTGAGTTATTGAATCTTGTAATCTTTCCCGTAAGTCTGTTAATTTGATTTACACCATCTTTTGTGGTTGCCACCCATAGATTTCCCTTTTTGTCAAGTGTTGCATTTTGTATTCTGCTCAGCGATAAATTTTCTGGAGATGTCCCTTTGTGCCAATTATTATCGGCAATATAAGGTGAAGATTTTTGGGTAAGTAAATTCTTTTTATTGACTTTAAACACTCCGTGTTGATAAGTGGTCAACCATAAAAATCCTTCATTGTCTTCGGTAATATGGTAGAGCCAGTCAATATGCCGAGTCTGCGATGAATCACAAATAGAAAAGCGAATAAAGCGATGATTTGTCCGATCATAAAAACTTAATCCTCCGTCAGAAGCCATCCAAAAGTTTCTGTCTCTATCTTCAAAACAATAGCGAATATGATTATGAGCAATTAAATCTTGACTCTCTTTCATTTTAAAAAGCCGAGATTGACCGTTACTAAAGTTATAACAGCACAAACCGTTAGAACCTCCAAGCCAAAGGTTATTAAAACTATCATAAAAAATAGAAGATATACGATTACCTTCTCCGGTTTCTGCCAACTCATTCCAATAGTAAGTGGTAAAGATGGGGGAGTGCCTATAGAGTGAAATACCGCTGTCTGTACCTAACCAGATATTGTTATCTTTATCCTGAAATATTGACCAGACAACATTGTCTATCAAAGATTGAGAGAAATTAAAGCGATGTAGAAGGTGTTCAATACTATTATCTGCCGGATTATAAATATAAAGTCCGTTATCTGAACCTAACCACCAATGATTATCTTGGGTAACAAGAATGGCCTTAATAGAATTGTTGTTTAACTTGTTAATAGAGCTAATTTTATGGCTTTTGACACTCATTTTTAATAAACTACCCTCTGTTCCAATCAATATATTGTCAGAATTTTTATCATACATCATCGATAAAACCAAACCATTTTGGCTATTGGGCAGGTTGATTTGAGCAATAGAGTATGTTTGACTCCTTTCTATCTTAACCATAAAAAGTTGCTGATAACCTCCTACTAAAATTTTATCTTCAGAAAGAGCATGTATGGCATGAATAATTTGATTTTTTGTTTCAGGGAATGGAATAATCGTTTCTGTGGTTAAATTGATACGAAATAATCCCGACATTGTCCCCAAAAGTAAAGTATTGTCTGCAAGTGAACAAAGAGAACGAATGTCAAAGCGTTCAGTAAAATTAATTTGTTTGTAATGATTATGCACAGCATCAAAGATTACCAATCCGTTACTTGTTCCTAATAAAAACAGACTGTCAGACTGCTGAATTAAGCAATAGACCGTAAAAGCATCTAATCCTTTAGATGTGAAAGAAGTTTGTTTGACAAAAGATTGTCCGTCAAAAAGTAATAATCCGTCAGTGGTAGAACACCATATTTGACCTTTTTTATCTTGAAAAAAGGCATTGATTTGTTGCATTGCACTAAAATAGTTCTCAAACTTTCTTTGTTTATTGACAGGAAGTGCCAGAAGAGAATCAAGAGTTAGAACAAATATTGTAAAAACAATGAATCGGCGCATAATATATCAAAGATTTATTTTCAAATTTAGGATATAATTTTCAAAATAATGTCAAATGTCCAAATATTGTCGCTATTTGTCCAATTATTATTGATAACTTATTTGTAAAGATTATATGTTTGCAACATTAATTTTGAGTTTCTGAATCATATATTTCATCTTAATCAATACACACTATGAAAAACTATTTATTCTATTTATCATCATTATTGGGTTGTATCATCCTCTTTTTAAACTGTAACAGTAAAGCAAATACCCACAATAACCCCGAACCGGAGAAACCTTCGGCCTTTGCCAAAGGTGCAGATGTAGGTTGGTTACAGCAAATGGAAGCCACAGGATTTATCTTTAAAGACAGTAACAATAAACCTTCAGACTGTTTGGATATTCTCAAAAATAAAGGGTTCAACAGTTTACGGTTCAGACTGTTTTATAAACCCTCAAGCGACCCCCAAAGCGGACATTGTTCTACCCAAGAAGTAGCACAAATGTGTTTAAGAGCAAAAGAAAAAGGTTTCCGCATAATGCTTAACTTTCACTACAGTGACTCTTGGGCAGATCCCGCCAAACAAAATCTCCCTACAGCATGGAAAAACCACGACTTATCACAACTTAAAACTGCCGTTTACGATTACACTAAGCATGTATTGGATACTCTCAAAAGTATAGGGATTACTCCGGAATGGGTGCAGATTGGTAACGAAATTCCCGGCGGTATGTTATGGCCACTCGGAAAAATAGTCAATAATAATTTTGCTCCTTTGGCTCAACTTCTCAACAGCGGCTCGAAAGCCGTCAAAGATGTTGACAGTAACATCAAGGTCATTATACACATTGACAAAGGAAATGATGCTACATTATCACAATGGTTCTTTGCAGGTATCAAAAATCACAATGTACAGTATGACGTTATCGGACTATCATATTATCCTTACTGGCTTGACCCTGCCGGACACAAGGATTACAAACCGTCGCTAGAACAACTTAAAACCAATATCACCGATTTACCTCAACGCTTTGGAAAACCTGTAATGATTGTTGAAACAGGAGGAGAGGCTGATAAATATAACAATGATGTTTATCAGATGTTAGGAGATTTACTCACAACAGCACAAAGCAGCGATGCACTCGGAGTATTTTACTGGGAACCTGAGGCTCCGCGCACATGGAGTAAGGGTTATGCTTTAGGATGTTGGGGAGATGACGGAAAACCCCTGCAAGCATTAGATGCTTTTCAGTAATGAGAAAAGGATGAACGGTAAAGGGATGATTGAGATATCCTTACAATGCAATGAATTTTACCCTCAGTAGGAAATAATTATCGATGCAAGAATATAATACACCAAGAGCCGGAAAGGCTTTTTCCCTTGACCTTACAAGAAAGTTATTATCAAACTATAAAATTATTTAATCTATGAAAATCTATCATTTATGTAAGTTTAAACGTGAGTGGCAGTTCATTTTATTATTACTGCTTTGCTCACAATGGGCAATAGCCCAAAATATTTCGGTCAGTGGAATAATCAAAGATGCTTCTACGGGAGAATCTCTTGTCGGAGCAAGTGTTATTATTAAAGGAACTACTGTGGGTGTGGTGGCAGACGTTAACGGAAACTTTTCCTTACAAGTACCAACAGGAGCAATCCTTGTGATAGATTACTTAGGGTATGAAAAACAGGAGATAAAGCCTGAAAACAATATGGTTATTTTACTTGCACCCACTGCAGCAATGTTAGATGATGTGGTGGTAGTAGGGTATGGTACTGCCCGTAAAAAAGATTTGACCGGCTCTGTCAGCAGTGTAACGGCCAAAGATTTTAATCCGGGGTTACTCAGTTCTCCGGCTGAATTGCTCAACGGTAAGGTTGCCGGAGTACAGATTTTACAAGGTAACGGATCCCCGACATCGGGTCCCTCTATTCGTATCCGTGGCGGAGCCTCACTCAATGCCAGCAATGACCCATTGATTGTTGTTGATGGCGTACCGTTAGAAACCGGAGGAATTACCGGTTCAGGTAACTTTCTTTCATTGATTAACCCCAATGACATTGAAAACATGACAATTCTTAAAGATGCTTCATCAACGGCTATTTACGGTTCTCGGGCTTCCAACGGAGTAGTATTGATTACCACCAAACGTGCCCGAGAGAATGAAAGACTGAAGGTTATTTTCTCGACCAATACATCATTGCAAACTAAAACACGTATACCCAAAATGCTTGACGAAAGCCAATTCCGTCAAGCCGTTCGGCAGAGAGGGACTTTAGATGGTACTTCTTATGAAAATGCCTTGGGAGATACATGGACAGATTGGAACAAAGAGATTTTTCGCCCTGCCGCAGGAACAGATAACAATGTAAGTGTTTCGGGCAATATTGCCAAAGTGTTACCCTTTCGGGTATCGCTGGGTTATATGTACCAAGACGGAATTTTAAAAAGCGACAACTATCAGCGATATACGGGCAATCTCCAACTTTCACCTTCGTTTTTCCAAAATCATCTTAAACTTACACTCAACCTGAAAGGTGCTATCAATCAAAATCGTTATGCCAATACACAAGCCATAGGGTTTGCCCGTATTTTTAATCCTACGTTACCGATTTACTCCGGCAATAATGAGGTTTATGGCGGATATACCCAATTCTTAGATAATAACGGTAAACCCATTAACTCCGTACAACCCTATAACCCTTTAGCCATTCTTGACCCTACGCAAGAAAAACATACCGGTGATATTGACCGATTAATCGGGAATTTTGATATTGATTACAAGATGCACTTTTTGCCCGAATTGCGGGCTCATCTGACCTTAGGATTTGACGGTGCTCGCGGAAATCGTATAGATGTGGTCTATCCTCAAGCGGCTCCCGCATTTTTTACTACAGACCAAAAAGGGTATTTGAGTACTCAATCACAAACCAATACCAACAAACTACTCTCGGCATATTTGAATTACAATAAAGAAATTGAAAGTATCAAAAGTACCGTCGATGTAACATTGGGTTATGATTATCAAGATTGGATTTCTACTGTTAAGAACGTACGGACAATGACTCCCGATAAAGTAGATACAACTTATGTCGGTATTGGAGATTATCAGCGTCATGTGTTATTATCATTTTACGGACGTGTCAATTATAGTTACGACGGTCGTTATATGATTACGGCAACTTTGCGTACTGACGGTACTTCACGTTTTGCGCCGGAAAATCGCTGGGGTATTTTCCCTTCGGTAGCTGCCGCTTGGAACATCAAGAATGAAAGTTTTCTCAAAGATGTAAAGCCTTTGAATGACCTAAAACTGCGTGTAGGGTGGGGGGTAACAGGACAGCAAGACGGTATTGGAAATTACGGTTATCTCGGAATATATAATGTCGGAGACCAACAACATGCTTACCAGTTTGGTAATAATTTTTATCCCGGATACGTACCCGCTTCTTATGATGCCAATTTACGATGGGAAACTACCAATGCCTATAACGCCGGTCTTGATTTCGCATTCTTAGATTACCGCTTGACCGGTAGTTTAGATTATTATTATCGCTCTACTACCAATCTGATTGCTACTGTAACAGCCCCTGCCGGATCAAATATTACCAACAAAATAACCACCAACGTCGGTAGTCTTACCAGTCAAGGAATAGAACTTGCCTTAAACGGTATTATCATTGCTACAAAAGATTGGAATTGGTCGTTGGGAGTCAATGCCACATATCAGCAACAGCAGATTACATCATTAAAACTGGCTCAAGACCCGGGCTTACAAGCAGGACCCGTAGTCTCGTCTGTTGGAGGAAGTACGCTACAAATCTTAACAGAGGGTTATGCACCCTATATGTTTTATCTCAAAAAGCAAGTCTATGACCAAAACGGCAGACCTGTTGAGGGAATGTTTGCCGACCTCAATAAGGACGGACAATTCACTAATGCTGATTTTTACCGTACCCAAAAACCCATGCCCGACTTTATTTTCGGTATCAATACTTCCGTTTCATGGAAGAAACTGACACTCTCTGCAGTTTTACGTGCCAATGTCGGCAACTATGTTTACAACGCACAACGTGCTTCTTCGTTGGCAGATGTGATGTATTTGCCGGGGATTTTGAATAATGTATCTGCCGACTTTGTCAATAGCGGTTTTGTGAATCAACAAATTCTTACAGACTATTATCTTGAAAATGCCTCTTTCCTTAAAATGGAAAATCTCTCTCTTTCTTACGACTTCGGTCAATTGGCAAAATACTTCTCTCTGAAGGTAGGAGCATTGGTACAAAATGTTTTTGTAGTGACCAAGTATCAAGGTGTTGACCCCGAAGTATCGAGCGGATACGATAGTGATATTTATCCTCGTCCCCGAATTTATTCGCTCAATCTTACTTTTGGCTTTTAGTGTATTCACTCAAAATAATAACGTTATGAACTCATATTATAAAATCACACTTTTTCTCTGGGTGTTGTTCGCAGGATTTTCATGTGTCAAAGACTTAGATCAGTTTCCTGAAAAACAATTTACGTCTAAGAATGCTTATGCTACTTTAGATGGCTACCGTGCTGTAATGTCGGGAATCTTTTTTGAACTTTCAGGTAATCCCGACAATACTTCCAGTGGTATCCGCGGTTTATTTAACCTACAGGAACTACCCACCGATGAGGCTGTTTATTCATGGCCTGCCGATAATCTTGACGGTGTACAGACCATGACATGGACTTCTCAAGATATTCCTATTGCCGGAATGTTTAATAGTACCTATTACAATCTGGCACTCTGTAACGAGTTTTTACGTAATGCTACTGATGAGAAAATCGGTCGGTTTTCCGCTGAAGAGCAGCAAATCATTCAAGGTTTTCGCAACGATGTACGCTTTGTAAGAGCCATACTGTGGTTACGCATGCTTGACCTCTATGGCGGCAATATTCCTTTTGTTACCGAAAAAGATAATGTCGGAGCATTTCTTCCACAACCTACTACAGCCAATGATTTATTTACTTATATCGAAGCCGAATTAAAGGAAATAGCCGAATTGTTGCCCGATAATGGCAGTAACGAATATGGACGTGCCTCAAAAGGCGCTGCATACGCTCTGCTTTCACGACTTTATCTGAATGCTGAAACTTATATTAAGATGCCAAAATATACAGAATGTATTGATGCTTGCAATAAAGTCTTTGGTCAAGGATTTAGCATAGAAAATGATTATCAAAAACTCTTTAATGCAGACAATCACAAACGTACGAATGAAATTATCTTTCCGTTGACGTATGACATGACCCACAGTAAAGTTTGGACAGGAACCATTTATCTTATTGCCGGAGCATTAGGAGGTTCGGCGAATCCGGACGATTATGGTGTTACCGGTGCTGGGAAGTGGGGGAATTTACGGGCAAAGCCCGAATGTTTCGGATTTTTTGATAACCATGCCGATAAGCGTCTCAAATTCTATAAAGAAGGACAGAGTCTGGAAATCACCACGCTATCCAATCAACAAGACGGATATCTGGTAGTAAAATACAATAATCTGCTTGACAACGGTAGTGCCGCTACAGGGATAGAACCTTCTGTTGCTGCTACGGATTATCCGCTCATCCGTTTGGCTGAGATTTATTTAAACTACGCCGAAGCCGTACTCCGTGGCGGGCAGGGAGGAGATAGAGTTGCGGCATTGAATTATGTCAATCAGCTTCGTACTCGTGCAGCGGTCAATACAATTAACAATAATGATTTGACTCTCGATGGATTACTTACTGAACGCGGACGCGAACTTTATTGGGAATGTTTCCGCCGTACAGATTTGATTCGATATAATAGATTTACCGGCGGAGACTATATCTGGTCATGGAAAGGCAATGTCAAAAACGGACAGGCTACCGATAAAAAATATAACCTTTATCCTATTCCTGCAACCGAAATTGTTGCCAATCCCAATCTAACCCAAACCACAGGATATTAACTCATAAACAGTTCTATATATGAAAGCAATTTTGAAATTAACCATGTCTTTCTTGCTGGCAGCATTAGTAATCTCATGCAATAATACAGAAGTGATGCTCAAGACAACAACAAATTTGGAACCTGCGTATGATGTAAAATTGTCGGCAACTGAGATTATATTGTCAGAAAATAATAGTAAGGATACAGTCTTATTGGTTACTTGGAAAGTCAAACCGCTGGAGTTGAATAACCCTGACTACCAATTGGCAACAAATGCTATTACAAGCATCATTCAACTTGATACGGTGGCAACTTTTGGTAAACCAACCGAATATACCAAATTTGATTCCCTCTTCTTTACAGGAGAAGTTCTTAATCTGTATGCCAAGAATATGAAACTTCCGGCAGGGGTTCCCACCACAGTTTTTGTACGAATAAAAACAACTTCAAGTCCGAATAATCCTCCGACATTCAGTAATGTCTTCTCTTTTAAAATAACTCCTTATGATACAGGTGCCGATTATCTATACATTGGCATAGGACAACAGATTGCTTCGCTCTCTTTTGCAGACAACAGTCGGCTTTGCTCACGTAACAAAGATGGTAAATACGATGGTTTTCTCTATGCGGCTTCAGGTTGGCTAAACTTCCGCTTTACATCGCTTGCCAATACATCAGGCTTGGTTTACGGTTCGGTTCCTGACCAGCGTTTTATGCTTGATGATAATCAAACAACCCAGTGGGGACTTTGGTTAGATGAAGGGTCCGGACTTCATTATCTGCAAGTTGACATCAATGCCAAAACATGGAGTTTTGTTTACTTTTCCAATATTTATGTTTACGGAGACTTTAATGGTTGGAATGCTACAAATACGCCATTAGTGTGGAATGCAGCCACCAAAACCTATAGTGCTACTGTTACTTTTTCGGCAGCCAATTCACAGTTCAAACTCGTACCTGCCGATAAAGCCGGAACATCATTGTGGTTATATCAGTTAGGGTCGGGCAATGTATCGGGAGAGTTAGTACTTAACGGAGATAATATCGTCAATCCGGTAGCCGGAACATTTGTACTCACGGTAGACGTAACAACTAATCCGGCAAGTTATACCTACACGCTTACACCAATTCCGTGATAATCTTCAACCACCGTTTTTACTGCAGAATAAACAGAGGTTGAAATACGACGAAATAACCGTTGTTGTCGGAGAAAGTATGAGTTCTTATTCTCTCACAGCATTTTCAATTCATTATAGAACTCACCTTTAAATTGTTTTAGTTATGAAAAAGTATTTATGTCTATTTTCTGCTTTGGCATTGAATGCCATATTTTTTATCTCTTGTGATGATAAAGCCGATACGACTGTTAATGTTAGCGGGGTTACGCTCAACAAAACGACTCTCTCCTTAGTAATAGGGAACACGGAAACACTCATCACAACGGTCTTACCGGATAACGCAACCAACAACAAAGTCATCTGGTCGTCAGACAAACCTGAATTTGCTACCGTTGACAATACCGGAAAAGTAACTGCAGTAGCGGTAGGTACGACAATCGTTACGGTTAAAACCGAAGACGGAAATAAGACGGCAACCTGTACTGTAACAGTAACGGAGAGTACGATTCCTGTAACCGGAGTAACACTTAACCAGACCACATTATCACTCTTTACAGGAGCAGAGGAAACTTTGTTAGCCTCCATTGCTCCAGCTAATGCGACAAACAATAGTATAACCTGGTCGTCAGACAAACCTGAATTTGCTACCGTTGACAATACCGGAAAAATAACCGCAGTAGCGGCAGGTACGGCAGTCATTACGGTTAAAACCGAAGACGGTAATAAGACTGCAACTTGTACTGTAACAGTAACGACGGCTATTGTTAACCTGTTTTCCAATGGTGATTTTTCAAAATATAATACAGCAACGCCTATAACTTTAGATGGTTGGTATTGTGAACCCACATTAACAGAAAATGCCGCACCCGATTGGGGGAAGAATGGTTGGTCAGTAAAACCCGGAGCAGAATCCGGATATTACTTTTTAGGTACTTGGGGAGATGGCATAGCCGAAAGAAAAGCCTCCACTTGGACAGAAGTCTTACCGGCAGGAATTTATACATTAACCATCAGTTACAAATCAAGTTGGGGAATATGGTTAAATGTAGAAGGAGTTGAGATCGACCCGAATCAACAATTGGCAGATCATTCGGGATATGTAGCAGATAACACAAGTACATTTACTGCCGATGTAAAAGTTACAACAGAAGGAGTGGTAACAGCAAAAATTACAGTCAGTCCTATTACCGAAGGTGAGGCTTGGGATCGATATATTGAACTTTACTCTCTATCTTTAGTCAAGAAATAGTAAATAAAAAACAATCAAAGAACGACTCCCATAGGGTCAGATTGAATTTCAAATCAGTCTGACCCTTTTTGCCTTTGATTGACACAATACATTCCAGCAAAGTGGCAAAGATAACTTTAATTCAAGCAGCAAATACAGTCAATTTTGTCTCTTAAAAATAATTAAATGAATTGGGTTTTGAGAAATTATAAAACCATAGATTTTAAAGGTCTGAGAATTATCATTACCTTTGTAAATAATTTTAGAGCGAACTTAGATGAGTATAGAAAATAATAACGAATTACCTGAAGAAAAAATTATTAAGGTTAATATTGAAGAGGAAATGAAAACCTCTTACATTGACTATTCCATGTCTGTTATCGTTTCAAGAGCATTACCCGATGTTCGAGATGGCTTAAAGCCCGTGCATCGCAGAGTGTTGTTTGGTATGTCAGAATTAGGAACAACGTCGAATAAACCTTATAAAAAATCTGCAAGAATTGTTGGAGAGGTTTTAGGTAAATATCATCCGCACGGTGACTCTTCTGTCTATGACACTATGGTTAGAATGGCGCAATGGTGGAGTTTGCGATACATGTTGGTAGAAGGGCAAGGAAACTTTGGTTCTCGTGATGGAGATTCTCCTGCTGCTATGCGTTATACAGAAGCAAGATTACGTAAACTTGCCGAAGAAACGCTGCTTGATTTGGAAAAAGAAACGGTCGATTTCAGGTTAAACTTTGATGACAGTTTAGAAGAACCTACCGTATTACCATCAAAAGTTCCTATGTTATTAATCAATGGAACTTCAGGAATTGCCGTGGGTATGGCAACTAACATGCCACCTCATAATATTGGAGAAGTCTGTGACGCTATTACGGCATACATTGACAACAATGATATTACTGTAGATGAGTTAATGCAGTATATCAAAGGTCCGGATTTTCCGACAGGAGCAACAATTTATGGCACTCAAGGTATTAAAGAGGCTTATGAAACCGGTCGTGGACGTATTGTCTTACGCGCAAAAACAGATATTGAAACCTCTTCCTCAGGACGCGAAACGATTGTGGTTAATGAATTACCTTATTCTGTAAGTCCGGCAGCCTTAGTGGAAAAAATATGGGCATTGGCAGAAGAAAAAAAGATAGACGGAGTTGCATTTGTCAATGATGAATCAGATAGAAATAATCCTACTCGTGTAGTCATTAAACTTAAAAAAGAAGCAGTAGCCAACATAGTGTTAAATCACTTGTTTAAACATACTGAAATGCAATTTAGTTTTTCAGTAAACAGTATTGCTTTGGTTGACGGACGACCTCAAATTTTAAGTTTACGGGAACAAATTCACTATTTTGTCAAGCACAGACATGAAGTAGTTGTTCGTCGGGCTCGTTACGAACTTCGTAAAGCAGAAGAACGATTGCATATTCTGGAAGGTTATCTTATTGCTATTGATAATATTGATGAGGTTATCAACATTATTCGTAATTCGGAAACCCCTGTTATTGCAATGGAAAGATTGCAGAATCGCTTTTCTTTAAGTGAAATACAAGCACGGGCAATTGTTGATATGCGTTTACGAGCATTAACAGGCTTGGAGCGTAAAAAGATAGAAGATGAAAAAAATGAATTAACAATATTGGTTAATTCGTTGAAAGAATTATTGGCAGATATAGGTTTGCAAATGCAAGTGATTAAAGATGAGCTATTGTATCTAAAAGAAAAATTTGGAGATAAACGTAAAACCGATATACAATATACAGCAGAGGAGTTTAATCCTGAGGATTTTTATGCAGATGAAGAAATGGTAATTACAATTTCTCACATCGGATATATTAAGCGGACACCATTAACTGAATATCGTACGCAAAATCGAGGAGGAGTAGGAGCAAAGGGAAGTGGTACTCGAGATGAGGATTTTATTGAACATATTTTTACTGCATCAATGCACAACACCTTGTTATTCTTTACAGAACAAGGAAAGTGTTATTGGAAGAAAGTATATGAAATTCCTGAAGGGTCAAAAGACTCCAAAGGACGACAAGTGTCGAATTTTATCAACATAAGTGCAGAAGATAAGATTAAAGCATTTATTAATGTTAAAACATTAACAGACAGCGACTACATCAACAATCACTATATTGTACTTTGTACACAACGCGGAATAATCAAAAAAACTTCTTTGGAAAAATATTCACGTCCTCGCCAAAATGGCGTTAGTGCTATTATTATCAGAGAAGGAGATCAATTACTGGAAGCAAAATTGACTAACGGTAATAATGAAATTTTATTAGCGGCACGTGAAGGTAAAGCCATAAGATTTAACGAGAAAAAAGTAAGGCCGACAGGTCGTACGACCTCCGGAGTACAAGGAATGAACATTGGAGAAAAAGATGAAATTGTAGGTATGATTTGTGTTGACCCTCAAAATCCGACGGAAATTTTGGTAGTATCAGAAAATGGTTACGGAAAACGTTCTGAACTTGAAGAATATCGAGTGATTAACCGTGGTGGAAAAGGTGTTACTACATTAAAAATTACGGAAAAAACCGGTAAGTTAGTCGCTATAAAAAGTGTTACTGATGACAATGATTTAATGATTATTACACGTTCAGGTATTACGATTCGCAGTAAAGTTTCCGATATTCGTATTGCCGGTCGTGCGACACAAGGTGTATCTTTGATAGGTTTACGCGGTAGTGATTCCATAGCTTCTGTTGCTGTAGTGCCGAAGAATGAAGAAAAAGAAAGTGAAGAGGTTATCGTAGAAGAAAATAATGAATAATTATTTTGAATAAAAAGGTATAAAAAAGCACAGGTAATCTTAATTTAAGAAGAATAAATCCCGATAAATCTAACTAAAAGTTTTTATTTTCAAATCAATATCTATACTAAAATCATTAGAATTAAGTTTTAAAAAATTATTTACTTATGAAACGAAATTTGTTATTTATTTTTTTGTGTACAAGCGCAATTACTGTTTTTGCACAAAGCGGAAGCATCAATATTGAATCTTATAAAAAGAAAATTGGTAAAAGTGATGAAACAATTGCTAACCCTAAAAAATCAGGAGAACCTAAAACATGGCAATCTCGAGGAGAATTATTTGCAGAAATAGCCGAGTTACCTTCAGACGGAGTTTGGGTAGGAATGGGAGACTCCGACTTACAACTGATTATGGGAAAACCTACAGCAACAGTTGATACAATGATTGGAGAGAAAAAATATAAGAAAATCATTTATCCTCACAAAAAACTTTACATAGGAGAAGATAATCGTTTGATGTTTTGGGAAATTAATAATTATATCGTAGAACAACCTTACGAAAAAGCATTTGAAAATTATCAAAAAGCATTTACATTAGATGCAAAAGGAAAATTGACTAAAAAGTTAAAAGAACAAATGAAATCACTTTCCGAAAAAAGTTTTAGTGCCGGGTTGAATGAATACCAAATCGGTCGATATAATAATGCCAAGAAACTTTTTGCTACAGCATGTAATATTGGTCGTTCTCCAGAAGTAATGCTTCCTGATACTACAGTTAATATGTATGCTTATTATGCAGGTGTTTTGGGTGTTGCCACTCAAGATTATCAAGTGGGTTACGATTACTTGAAGTTTTGTGTAGAAAATGGTTATGTTGCAGATGATTTATATGCCAATATGGCAACGGCAATGACCAATTTAAATATGGATAAAGAAGTTATAGAAAAAACATTGATTGAAGGTTATACAAAAAATCCTTCAAATCAAACGATTTTAATAGGATTAATCAATCACTATCTTACCACCAATGATAATCCTGAAAAAATTCTTCCTTATTTACAAGCCGCTCAAAAGCAAGAACCAAATAATGCGTCCCTCTTTTTAGCAGAGGGTAATTTGTGGGCTCAGGTAAAAAAAATACCTGAAGCAGAAGTCGCTTATCGAAAAGCGTTAGAAATACAACCTGATTTTATGGATGTTTATTATAACTTAGGAATTTTATTTTTAACACAAGGAGATGGATATATAGAGCAAATCAACAAAGTTGAGCGTAATAACTATAAAGAAATGGATAGATTAGATGCCTTGGCTGATGAGAGTTTTTCGAAAGCAGTTGAACCTCTTGAAAAAGTATTAAATGCCAACCCTAAAAATGTTGGAGTATTAGAGACCTTAAAAAATATCTATTTCCGTTTTCGTAATAAAGGTCCGGAAATGAAGGCTAAGTTTGAAGAGTATAATGAAAAACTCAAAGCCGTAAAAGAATAGAATTTTTGTGGTTAGCCATTATGGCAAAGTATCAAGTTTATATACTTTCGGTTTTTTCCGCTATTGCTGCAATTTGTTTATTAGTATTCCAATTATATTGGTTATATGGTATTCGGGATATTCAAATTCGAGAGTTTAAGAATACAGCCGGAACTTTACTGGATAAAATCATTGCAGATTTGGAAAATAGAGAATTTATTTTCCAGATGGTTAACCCTTCTTCAAATGTTATCGAATCTTACAAAAAACAAACACTTAGCGGGATACATAGCATAGAAAAAGAACAATATATTTTTCCATTAAATATTAATGACACAACACTAAGATCTGTTAGAAGTGATGGTGTATGGAAAGATGTCAATCAAACCATCAATAATCTAAAAATACAAAATAAACTACAACTCAACAATCTTGGAGAATCCGGTTTAGTAGACAACTCATTGGGTTTTCGTCGTGTATTTGTAGAGGACATTGCAGAAAGAGTTGTATCAGTAGAATTGAAGATTGAAGAACGTATTTCCTTATCATTAATAGATTCTTTAATCAAGCAAGAGTTGGTGGTTCGGGATATGGTGTTAGACTATCAATTTGAAGTTGCTGATGAAACAGGACAAACTGTCTTTGTCTCTGATCCTAAAACAGACTTTTCAAAGAATACAATAAAAAGGCTTCTTTTCCCATCTGATCCTATTTCTAAACGTTATTTTCTATCTTTACAATTTCCCCATATTCAGTTCTTTTATTTACAGAATATGGGTTGGGCAATTATTTTGTCTCTTGCTTTATTTTGCGTAATAGGCTTGGTTTTTGCGGTTGCCCTTACTACAGTTTTCAGACAAAGAAAAATAGTAAAGATTACCAATAATTTTGTGAGTAATATTACGCATGAGTTGAAAACACCCATTGCAAGTATTTCCTTGGCTTCAGAGATTTTATTAGATCCTAATGTCCAACTTGAAACTTCTAAGGTAGAGCATAAGTTGAAAGTAATTAATACTCAAGTGAAGCGACTTTCATTTTTGGTAGAAAGAGTTTTACATTCTGCATTGTCTCAAAACGGTAAACTTTTGATGCACTATCAGGAAATGAACTTGCATAAACTTTTGTTGCATGTTATTCAATCTTTTGATATACAAGTTGAGCAGAAAGATGTAAAAATAGAAACTTATTTTAATGCTAAAAAAGCAAATATTCTTATTGATGAAGTTCATTTTTCTAATGTCTTGTCAAACCTTATTGATAATGCTATAAAATATAGTAATGATAAGCCTACGATAAAATTTTATACCTCTAATGAAAAAGGAAAAATTAAATTGGAAGTAAAAGACAATGGTGTAGGGATAAAACAAGAAGATATTCCTCAAATTTTTCAACAATTTTATCGAGTAAGTACCGGAAATAAACATGATATTAAAGGATTTGGATTAGGATTAAGTTATGTAAAAGGAGTGATTAAAGAAATGGACGGAGAAATTTGGGTCGAAAGTACTTTTGGTAAAGGGAGTTCATTTTTTATTTTATTACCCTTGTCATCTTAAATCATAGTTAGATTTCTTGATTAGTAATTTATAGTTATGGTAGTTCCTAAAATAAAGCCGGACAAAATAATATTGTTTCTGATAGCATCTATCATTATCAGTTATGTGGTGCCTACAGATCAAAAGTTTTTCTTTTATCCATCTGAAGGGAGACCATGGACAGATCCTACCCTTGTTGCTCCCTTTAATTTTCCTGTATATAAAACAGAACAAGAATATAAAGCCGATTGTGAGCGAAGTTTAGCCAATGTAGTTCCTTTTTATCGATATGAAAAAGGAGAAGAAAGTAAGCAAATTAGAATTTTTCAGCAGAAATTTGAAGAATTACTTCAACAATATGAATCACAATATTCTCTTGACTCCTTACAATTATTAAAGAAAACGATTACAGGTTTACTGGAAAATGTTTATGACAAAGGAATACGTCAATTAAATACAGAAAGTGAAAGTTATTTTAACAATAATAAAAACTTTTATCTTATTGACAAACAACAACTTTATGTTCAACGAATAGACAGTACATATACTCAGAAAACAGCCTATGACCACATTAATGATAAATTATCAAAATTTCACTGCCAAGACCTAATCAGCGCCGTATCTATATTTAATTATCTATCTGTCAACTTGATGTATGATAAATCATTGACAGATAGAAAGCGAACAGAGGCACTCAACAATGTTGCACGCACTAAAAATTTCATTGCTGCCGGAGAAGTAATTGTTAAAGAGGGCGAAATTGTTACTCCTCAAAAGCACCAGATTTTACAATCGTTAAGTAAAGAATATTTACTCCAAAGCGGATTTACGGGTAATACATTTGTTGTTATTGTTGCAAAATGGTTACTTACTCTTGCCGTATTGCTCATTTTTTATCTTTTTCTACTACGCCTTTATCGATATATTTTATTGTCAACTAAATCGGTTCTATTTCTATTACTTTTATTTCTCACAGCATTTATATCCATCGCTTTTATTCATCGATTTACCCATTGGAATATCTACGTATTTCCAATAATGATTTTCCCTGTTTTCATTAGTTCTTTTTTCGATGCTCGGGTAGCACTTAATTTTCATATTGTATTATGTACATTGTTAGGTATTTTTATACCTAACGGAATAGAATATTTTATTACTACATTAGCCACAGGAATTGCGACAATCCATCTGATAAAAAATATCCACTTACGAAATAAACTTTATCGTACGGCAGTTGTTTTGGTAATTTTTTATTCTGTTTTTTATACTTTGATATCACTGCTAAAGTATGGAAACTTTAATCAACTTGATTATTTACAATATTTATATTTTCTACTAAACGGAATACTTATTGTTGCCATTTTTCCGTTTACATATATTCTTGAAAAGTTATTTGGTATTTCGGGTAACAATACACTTTTAGAATTTTGTGACAACAATCATCCATTACTACGTAAACTGTCAGAAGTTGCTCCTGCAACATTTCAACACTCCATGCAAGTCGCCAATCTTGCAGAAGCAGTAACTTTAGCCATTGGAGGAAATCCGCTGTTAGCAAGAGCCGGAGCATTATATCATGATATCGGAAAGATGAATAATCCTACATTTTTTATTGAAAATCAAGATATTGGTATCAATGTTCATCAAAACTTGGAATATAATGAAAGTGCAAAAAAAATCTTACAACATGTACAAGATGGAGAGCAAATTGCTCGACAATATAATTTACCTCCGCAAATTGTAAGATTTATAAAGTCGCATCATGGAACAACCCGGGTTTTATATTTTTATAACTTGGCAAAACAGCAAGATTCTGTTATTAGTGACAGTGATTTTACTTATCCCGGCCCTTTACCGACCACTAAAGAAGAGGTTGTTGTAATGATGGCAGATGCTATTGAAGCAGCATCAAGGGCTATGGAAAATAAGAATATGAGAGCACTTATTACTATCGTAGAACAAGTGATTGAGAAACAGATGATGGAGAAACAATATTTTCAATCAGATGTTAGTTTTAGAGATGTCGAAATAATAAAAAATGTATTTAAACGGAAACTACAAAATATTTATCATAACCGAAAACTTACATAAATAGAAAAATATTGTAATATTTTATCTAAAATCATAACTTTTAATCTGTAAGTAATTAATATAAAAATCATGGAAGAAATTAAAAAATTTGAAGAATTAGAACGTAAAAAAGCCGAAGTCCAGTTAGGTGGAGGAAAAAAGGCACAAGAAAAGCAGGAGCAAATGGGCAAATTATTAGCCCGACAAAGGATATTATTGTTGCTTGACCCTGATACTTTTCATGAATATGATATGTTTGTAGAACATGATGTAAAAGGGTTTGATATGCAAGACAAAAAACTTGCAGGAGATGGTGTAATTATTGGTACGGGAATGATTTATGGCTCACCTGTAGCTATTTATGCTCAAGATTTTACGGTTGCGGGAGGTTCCTTAGGGTCAATGCACGCTCGTAAAATTACCAAAATTATGGATTATGCCTTACGTATGCGTATGCCATTGATAGGAATCAACGATTCTGGAGGAGCGCGTATCCAAGAAGGAGTAAATTCATTAGCCGGTTATGGTGAAATATTTTTCCGAAACACCTTGAATAGTGGCGTTATTCCACAAATATCCGTAATTTTAGGACCTTGTGCCGGAGGAGCAGTTTATTCTCCCGCACTCACCGATTTTGTGTTTGTAGTCGATAAAATATCAAAAATGTTTATCACCGGACCGGAGGTTATTAAAACGGTATTAGGAGAAACAGTTGATGGAGAAGAGCTTGGAGGTGCAAGGATTCATAGCGAAGTTACAGGTAATGCACACTTTTTTTCGAAAAGTGAAATGGAATGTTTTGAACAAATTAAACGTCTCATTACCTTTATTCCATGGCATAACGGTCGAAAAGCACGAGCATTTCCGGCCAAAGAACCTAAGTCAAATATCGATATCAATACAATCGTTCCTTTAGATCCTCGTATTCCTTATGATGTACGTGATGTAATTAAAGCTGTTGTTGATGATTCCGATTTTTTTGAAGTACAAGAACAATGGGCGGCTAATGTAGTCATTGGATTTGGAAGACTAAAAGGAGAAACAATAGGTTTTGTAGCCAACCAACCTTTAATCAAAGCCGGGGTTTTAGATTGTGATTCTGCTGACAAGTTGGCACGTTTTGTAAGATTTTGTGATGCGTTTAATGTTCCTATTGTTACCTTTGAAGATTTACCCGGATACTTGCCGGGCGTTGACCAAGAATATGCCGGTGTAATAAGACACGGAGCCAAAGTGCTTTATGCTTATAGCGAAGCTACGGTACCAAAAATTACAGTTATTCTTCGTAAAGCCTACGGCGGCGGATACATTGCCATGGGGTCAAAACATTTACGGGCAGACTTTGTCTTTGCTTGGCCTCATGCAGAAATTGCTGTGATGGGACCGGAAGGAGCTGCAAATATTATTTTCCGAAAAGAAATTGCGGAAGCAACTGACCCTGAAGCAGAAAGAAAAGCACGGATAGAAGCTTATAAAAAAGAATTTGCAAATCCTTATGTAGCAGCATCAAAAGGATATATAGATTCTGTAGTATCACCTTCGGAGACACGTAAGTTTTTAATTCATGCTATTGATGTATCGGGCAATAAAGATGCACATATGCCTCGTAGAAAGCACGGAAATCCACCTTTATAAATCTTAAATAGAAATTGTTATGTTCAAAAATCCAAAAGAAGTAAGAGCATTTATTCCCGGAACTGTTATTGAAATAAATGTAAAACAAAATGATAAAGTAAAAAAAGGAGATATTTTAGCAATATTCGATGCTATGAAAATGCATAATCGAATCTTATCTCCGTTTGACGGAACAGTGGCAGAAGTCTGTGTTACAGTGAATGCCAAAGTACCTAAAGATACGATTTTGTTTGTAGTAGAACCGTCTTAAAAATTTTCTCTTGCAAAAGAGATTAATTAAGGTTACTCAAAATTGTTTTGAGTAACCTTAATTGTTTTACTTCAAAGGAAATTTCCTATCATATAAATATCCTTAAAAACTTGCACTGTCATCTCTATTTCGTATATTTGCAAATATTTTAACCCACTTAAAAATTTATTTTATATGTCTCAAAAATCAAACAAAAATCATGTATTGCCTATTGCAATGATGTTTGCACTTTTTGCAATGATTTCATTCGTAACAGGTTTATCCAATCCTTTCGGTGTTATTGTGAAAGAACAATTTGGCGCATCTAACTTCATGTCCCAATTAGGTACTTTTGCCAATTTCTTAGCTTACGCTTTTATGGGTATTCCCGCCGGATTACTCCTTAAAAGAATAGGTTACAAAAAGACTGCACTCATTGCTATTGTTGTAGGGTTTGTTGGTGTTGGAATTATGTTTTTATCAGGTGTCGCAGAAAGTTTTGGCGTATATCTTACCGGAGCTTTTGTAGGAGGTTTCTCTATGTGTATGTTGAACACCGTTGTTAATCCGCTTTTAAATACCCTTGGCGGCGGAGGTAACAAAGGAAATCAATTGATACAATTCGGCGGCTCTATCAATTCTCTTTCTGCAACAATTGTTCCCGTATTGGTAGGTTACCTTATCGGAAACGCTGTCAAGCCGACCATTGACCAGGCAAACCCTGCACTTTATATTGCTTTGGTTATCTTTGCTTTGGCATTTATAGTATTGGCATCGGTTCAAATTCCTGAACCTCACAAAGAAGTTGAAAAAGCAAGCAAGGTGAAAGATCAATATTCTCCTTTATCTTTTAGACATTTCGTATTAGGAGCCATCGCAATTTTTATTTATGTCGGAGTAGAGGTTGGAATACCAAATTTTATCAATCTTTTTTTGACTGACACTACCATTGGTATGGGTATAGATAAAACAATTGCAGGAACTGTTGCAGGAACGTATTGGTTCTTAATGATGATTGGTCGTATTTTTGGAGGTATATTAGCCGCAAAATTTTCATCTAAAGCCATGTTAACCACAGTATCTTCCATTGCCGCAGTATTGGTTTTGATAGGAATATTTTTACCGGTATCTTCAACCATCAATATGCCCGTATTTCAAAAAGACATCTCCTTTGGATTTGTAGATGTGCCTATGAGTGTGTTTTTCTTTGTACTTTGCGGATTGTGTACCTCAGTAATGTGGGGTGGTATTTTCAACTTAGCCGTTGAAGGGTTAGGTAAAAAATATACTGCAATGGCATCCGGAATCTTTATGGTTATGGTTTGCGGAGGAGGAATATTGCCATTGATACAAGGACAAGTAGCAGATATGACTAATTTTATGGCAAGTTACTGGGTAATTTTTGCGGGATGTATTTACATGATTTATTACGCACTGATTGGCAGTAAAAATGTCAATAAAAATATTCCTGTAGAATAACAAAATCTACAGAAATCATATAAAACGGGTTATGTCATGTAACCCGTTTTTGTTTTGTCCCCAAGCAAAATTAAACTCCAAAACAACGTTATTTAAGTATAATTTCGTTAATAAAAATTACAATCGGTTGCATGTGAACTTCCGACGGGTCGCAGATAAATTTCTCACCTGACAGAAATTTATCTGCGACCCGTCGGAAATTTATTTTCGACCTGACAGAAATTTACTCGGAACCTGACAGAAATTCATCTGCGACCGTAGAAAAGATTTTATCTGTTAAATACTTTATATTTAACACAGAGTTGATTTGCGAATTTCTGTCGAAAATTAACCGATAGTGAAGTAAAGACGTTGTGCGTAATGGCTCTATCTCGTCGCCGATAAGTTGCTCAACAAACTTTTTTGCAAGTAAATATTGAGTTTTATTGAGCAAAATAGAAAATATATACTTTTGAAGATAGTATCCTCAAGATAAATAAGCATTATAGAATGTTGAGAGAGTACATTACGGTTTTTCGCGAACAAGAAAATGCTCTTGTTTGTCAATATTCTAATTTGGGGCTTATCAGCCGTTGTTGTGTATAGACCGACTCCACATCTGGATATTCTGCTTTGAATTGGTCAGTTAATATTTCTATAAAAGCGATCGGAACAATCATACTGCTTTTGGGTATTGGAGCATTGTAACGGTCTAAAACAAACTCTCGTTTCTTTCCGTCAATTTGAATTACAAATGAACGGTATCCCACACTCGCAGTTTCGGTATACTTCTCTTCAAAAGTGCTTTGAATGCCATTTTCGCCATATTTATCTTTGTAAATCAACACGTCTCCTCGCTGCTGATCTACATTGTAGATAAATGAAAACCCTCCGTTTACTTTAACGGGCAAAGTTAAGACTGCTTTCTGTTGGATCTCTGTTTTTTGGATCTCGGAGAGTTTGTCTCCAATTACTATTACATCCTGTTTATCAATGATTAAATTTGATTTACGATAGAGAACCTCGATATTTAGAGTGTATAAACCTCCTGAATTATCGGTAATGATGACAGTCGAATTCCCTATAGAGAGCGGAGCGATGTTAATCTGCTTACTCTCCATAGTAACATTAACTACCGTTTCGTCCGAGTTACTGATAGCATAATGACCATCACCGCCGGAAATTATTAATTGCGTTTTGTCAGATGTGGGAAACAACAAACTAACCCGATTGTTTTCTACCGGATTTGACTTGTCATTGTAAATGGCATAATACAATTGAATAGGCTTGTTATCATCATCTTTACTACATCCTGTAGTAGAAATAACAAATAGGGACATTAGTAAAATGCTCAATGATAGGCTTAATTTGTTTTTTGTTTTCATAACTATATGCTTATTATAAATGGCACAAAGTTAGGAATACTCAATGAAAAAAGTCTTGAAGTAATTCAAGACTTTCATTCTTCCCGTAATTTTCTTCGTATATGACTAATGGTTTCGGGGGTTACCCCAAGAAAAGATGCTATTTCCTTTAGAGTAATATACTGCAATAAATTGGGGCAACGCTGTAATAGTGCAATGTAACGCTGTTCTGCTGTATCGCAATAGAAGTCAAGTAGTCGTCCGTACATCTCTACAAACATCTCTTCTGCAATTAATCTACCAAAGCGTTGAGTATCCATACTGATTTCCCAATAATTATTCAGTTCTTTTATAGATAGTAGATATACTCTACAGTCTGTTATTGCTTGGGCATTTGATAAGGAGTTTGATTTTTTAATTAGTGACGGATAGTCCCACACAAAATCATCAGTAAAACTATAACCAACAATATGATTCTTGCCAATACTGTCAATTCGAGTGTATCTAAATATTCCACTTTCGATAAACCCCACATATTTACATGACTCATTCTGTCTAACAAAATAATCTTTTTTTTTAATCTTTACTGGTTTCCCTTTTTCTAAAAATAGTTTCCTAAACTCCGAGAAGTCAATCACATTCATGTATTCATTGAAATTTACCATACTATAATCCGTTTGTGAATACAAAGGTACAAAAAACTGAGGTTAATTATTCACCAACTTCACACCTTTTTGCTTAATAACCAATGAAATAGAACTATATTTTTTCCGATTCGCTTTGCTCTTTTTCGCTTTCTGCTAAGTTATTTATTTTAACAAATGATAAATGGCTATAAGAGGGTGTAAAAAAAGCATTCTTGGACCGGCAAATCGCATTACTTTTTTTATTTTATCGCGCATTTCCGGTGTATAACAATGAATTTTACAGTCTTGGCAAGAGGTTTTATGAAGCCCTAACGGGCATTTATCAATTTTATGGGAAGCGTAAGTTGACAAGTTGCAACAATCTTGACATAGTATATTGGTTTTGTGCTTTCGACGACAATACATTGAAATCATGATACGCATTACTTTTTTATCATAATGTTGTTTTCTGAGTAATGAATTATTCATTTCGTTCTATGTTGAGAGTCACGCATATTGTAAAATTACAAAATCTAAATTAATATAACGAATATTCAATAATCTATTTAATCAAAATGTCATTAGGATTATTGCAGTAAAAAACTTACTTTTGCACCTCTTTAAGAGGACTTTACGCATACTAATAATTAAATATACATCAAAATGAAAAGAAATTTTTTACTTTTTCTATGTGCCATAGGCTTTTTATCTTATCAATGTGCAGAAACCAAGAAGTACGATGACAGTATTACTATCAATGCTCCGGAGCAATTTTTATTTGTCGGAAAAAACAAACCCATGATTACTGTTACGGGTAGTAAGGTTTCTCCCGTACTTACATTGATAAGTAAAGGAAGTACTGATGCCGAAATTGTTGGTTCAGACAGTATTAAAGTATCACAACCCGGAACCATCAAAGTAAAAATTACAGTGGAAAATGCAACTCCCACCGAAAAAGAATTTAAAGTAGTCAATCCTAATTTTACACCTATCAGGATGAGTTCTATGGCTCCTATTCTTAAAAGAGTCCCCCCAAAAGACTCATTGATTCCTACCACAACCCCTCCAACCATGCGTGAATTGGGATATACTTTTCCACCTCTGGCATTAATACATGATGCAGCAGATACTATAGGTTATACAAAAGCCTTGGCTTTTTTTCCCCAAATCATTACAAGTTCAATATTATATATTGATAATACTTCAAAGTTTATAGAAAGAGTTACCTTATTGGGTAATGATTTACTTAAGGTAGGAACTTACATTACTGAAGATATTCCTCAAACGGATAGTATCAAATACACATTCACTTATCTTGAAACAAGTAAAGAAGATAAGTCTCAAACAATGATTTATAAACAACACAGAACCACTAAAGAAATTACAGCAATTGTTAAAGGTGCAGCACTAATCTACAAAAAGCAAGAATAAATAATTTTCAGCAAGTGTTGGACGTAAAATTTGGAAGGATAAAAAAAAAGTATTACCTTTGCACCTCTTTGAAAATTATACTGCCGCCGATGTAGCTCAGTTGGCCAGAGCAGCTGATTTGTAATCAGCTGGTCGGGGGTTCGAATCCCTCCATCGGCTCAAAGTTTTCAGGATTTAAATTGAAATATTAAGGGGGGAGATACCAAAGTGGCCAAATGGAGCAGACTGTAACTCTGTTAGCGTAAGCTTTCGTAGGTTCGAATCCTGCTCTCCCCACGATATAATGCGGAAGTAGCTCAGTCGGTAGAGCATCAGCCTTCCAAGCTGAGGGTCGCGGGTTCGAACCTCGTCTTCCGCTCTAAAATAAGTTTGAAATTGTTTGATTTCGTTTGAAATTGCTCTGAACAAATTCAAACTATACTTCAAACTACGTCAAACAATTTTATTTGCTGATGTAGCTCAGGGGTAGAGCACTTCCTTGGTAAGGAAGAGGTCATGGGTTCAAATCCCATCATCAGCTCATTTATTTGTTAATGATTAATTTTGGAGTTTCTTTTATTTAAAAAATATTACGCAATATGGCAAAGGAAAAATTTGAAAAAACCAAACCGCACGTCAATGTCGGTACTATTGGACACGTTGACCACGGTAAAACTACCTTGACCGCGGCTATTACAACCGTATTAGCTAAAAAAGGTTTTTCTGAAGTTCGTTCATTCGATTCAATAGATAACGCACCGGAAGAAAAAGAACGCGGTATTACCATTAATACGTCACACGTAGAATATCAAACGGAAAAACGTCACTATGCACACGTTGATTGTCCTGGTCACGCCGATTATGTTAAAAACATGGTTACAGGTGCGGCACAAATGGATGGTGCAATCTTAGTAGTTGCGGCTACAGATGGACCTATGCCTCAAACTCGTGAGCACATTTTGTTGGCACGTCAGGTAAATGTTCCTCGTATTGTGGTTTTCATGAATAAAGTAGATGCTGTTGATGATCCTGAAATGTTGGATTTAGTAGAAATGGAAGTACGTGAATTGTTGAGTTTCTACAAATTCGATGGAGACAATACTCCGGTTATCCGAGGTTCTGCTTTAGGAGGATTAAACGGCGATGCAAAATGGGAAGAAAAAATTATGGAGTTGATGGATGCCGTAGATACTTACATTGAATTACCAAAACGTGATATTGATAAGCCATTTTTGATGCCGGTTGAAGATGTATTTTCTATTACCGGAAGAGGAACAGTTGCGACAGGTAGAATAGAAACCGGAATTATTGAAACAGGTAATGAAGTGGAGATTGTAGGATTAGGAGAAAAACCTAAAAAATCAACTTGTACAGGAGTAGAAATGTTCAGAAAAATTTTGGACAAAGGAGAAGCCGGAGATAATGTTGGATTATTGTTACGTGGTATTGACAAAAAAGAAATCCGTAGAGGTATGGTTATTGTTAAACCCGGAACTATTACACCCCACACTACATTTGAAGCATCAATATATGTCTTGAAAAAAGAAGAAGGAGGTCGTCATACACCATTCCATAATAAGTATCGTCCACAGTTCTATTTGAGAACCTTAGACGTAACTGGAGAAGTTTCTTTACCAGAAGGAGTAGAAATGGTAATGCCCGGAGATAATGTTAATGTAAATGTAACATTAATTTATCCCGTAGCGATTAATGAAGGTTTGAGATTTGCAATCCGAGAAGGAGGTAGAACAGTTGGAGCAGGTCAAATCACAAAAATTATTAAGTAAGTCATTTTGAAACTTATTCATAAAGGATCTATTTCTCTTGTTAAAGAGAGGAATAGTCCTTTTTTCATAGGAGCATAGTTTAATGGTAGAACAGCGGTCTCCAAAACCGCTGGTGGGAGTTCGATTCTCTCTGCTCCTGCAAGCAAAAAGTTGTATTATTTTCAATAATTAAAAATATGGGATATTTCAAAGAATCTTACAAGGAATTAGTTGGAGGTAAAGTAAGTTGGCCGTCGTGGTCTTCATTACAATCAAGTGCTGTTTTAGTGATGGTGGCCTCTCTTATTATCGCCATTATTATTGCGACAATGGATATATCCTTTGAAAATATTATGAAGTTATTTTTTCCTCCTGCTAATTAATTTAAAACACAAAAAAAGGCTTTATGGCGGAAAAAGAAAACGAATTCAAATGGTATGTTTTGCGTACTATTGGAGGTAAAGAAAAGAAGGTTAAGGAATATATTGAACTTCATATCAAACAAGGCCATTTAGGAGATGGTCTTGTGTCTCAGGTTCTCATTCCTTCTGATAAAGTTTTTCAAATTCGCAACGGGAAAAAAGTCAATAGAGAACGTATTTTTTATCCTGGTTATGTTTTTATTGAAGCACAATTAGTCGGAGAAACAGAACATATACTAATCAATATACCTAATGTTATTGGATTTTTAAGTGACGGCTCAAAGACATCACGTAAACCAATACCTTTACGTTCTTCAGAAGTTGATAAGATGTTAGGTCGTTTTGACCAAACGTTAGATAGTACAGAAGTTAATGAAGAACCATTTTGCATTGGTGAAACGGTAAAAGTTATTGATGGACCTTTTGCCAGTTTCTATGGAACAATTGAGGAAGTGAATGAAGATAAGAAAAAATTGAAAGTGATGGTGAAAATTTTTGGACGTAAAACACCATTAGAATTGAGTTTTTTACAAGTAGAAAGAGAATAATTAAGGCAGTTACGCACACTATTATATAACGATATATTTGGGCTTCCACCAAACAATATATCATAATGTTTAAACAGCACTGAGAATATGGCAAAAGAAATAAGCGGATTCATTAAATTGCAAGTCAAAGGAGGTGCAGCAAATCCTTCGCCACCCATAGGTCCTGCATTAGGATCTAAGGGAGTAAATATTATGGATTTTTGCAAGCAGTTTAACGCTCGTACACAAAATAAAGCCGGGAAAGTTTTACCTGTTGTTATTACGGTGTACACCGATAAATCGTTTGAATTCATTATTAAAGAACCCCCTGTGGCAGTACAGTTGAAAGAAATGGCAAAGATTTCTTCAGGTTCTGCGGAGCCGAATCGCAAAAAAGTGGCTTCGGTAACATGGGAACAAGTTCGCCAAATTGCACAGGAAAAAATGCCCGATATGAATGCATTTACAGTAGAAGCAGCCATGAGAATGGTTGCAGGGACTGCGCGAAGTATGGGCATTGAAGTCAAAGGTGAATTTCCGGGTTAAAGGATTTCGTTACTTAATTTTTAGAAAGCAATGAAGTTAACAAAAAAACAAAAAGCAATAGCGGATAAACTCGTTAAAGATAAGTTATATACTATTGAAGAGGCCAGTAAATTAGTGAAAGAAATTTCTTATACTAATTTTGATGCTTCTGTAGATATAGCAGTTCGTTTAGGAGTAGATCCCAAAAAAGCAAATCAAATGGTACGCGGTGTAGTAAGCCTTCCTCATGGAACCGGCAAAGTTATGCGCGTATTAGTACTATGCTCTCCCGACAAAGAAGCTGAGGCTAAAGAAGCCGGAGCAGATTATGTAGGATTAGATGAGTATATCAACAAAATTAAAGCAGGATGGACAGATGTTGATGTTATTATTACCATGCCCTCAGTAATGGGTAAGTTAGGCGCCTTAGGAAAGATTTTAGGTCCCAGAGGGTTGATGCCTAATCCTAAAACAGGTACGGTAACAATGGATGTAGGTAAAGCAGTATTAGATATAAAATCAGGTAAAATTGATTTTAAAGTTGATAAAACAGGTATTGTACATACAAGTATTGGTCGAGTAAGTTTTGATAGCCAGAAATTGGCAGATAATACAATCGAACTTTTAAATACGATTATCAAATTAAAACCCTCTACCACCAAAGGAACTTACATTAAATCAATCTATTTATCCAGTACAATGAGTCCGAGTTTACCCATTGATGTAAAGACGGTACAGTAATCAACTAATATTCAAAACTCAACGATTATGACAAAAGAAGAAAAAGGCATTATTATTGATAGATTAGTTGGTTATATTGAAGCACAACCTAATTTTTATATTACGGATGCAGAAGGTCTAAATGCGCAAAAAACAGCAGATTTACGTCGTCTTTGTTTTCAAAGTAATGTACGTATGGTTATTGTTAAAAATACATTATTACGTATTGCTTTAGAGCGTATTGGACTGGCACAAGAAGAGTTAGTTTCAACTCTGACAGGTACAACAGCCGTATTATTTAGTGATGTTGTAAATGCACCGGCTAAACTCATCAAAGAATTCAGTAAAGTTTCACCCAAACCCCAATTAAAATCAGCTTATGTTCAAGAGTGTATTTATATTGGTAAGGAAAGTTTGGATTCATTAGTAAACTTGAAGACACGCGAGGAATTAATAGGCGATATCATTGCGATGTTACAATCACCTGCACGAAATATTATTTCGGCACTACAAAGTGGTGGTGGCGGAAAGATAGCCGGTATTGTTAAAACATTGGAAGAGCGTGCTTCATAATTTTGTAATTACGATAGTTGACTACACACTAAACCATAAGATGTAGTGAAAATAATTAAATTTGTTTTACTTTAAAAATAGAATACAATGGCTGATGTAAAAAAATTAGCAGAAGAATTAGTGAATTTAACTGTAAAAGAAGCGGTAGAATTAGGAAAAATCTTAAAAGAAGAATATGGTATTGAACCAGCAGCAGCTGCGGTAGCAGTGGCAGCAGCACCGGGAGCCGGTGGTGGTGCAGCAGCGGCAGCAGCAGAGCAAACTGAATTTGATGTAATTCTTACATCTGCAGGTGCAAGTAAACTTAATGTTGTAAAAGTTGTAAAAGATATTACAGGCCTTGGCTTGAAAGAAGCTAAAGATTTAGTAGATGCAGCACCAAAACCTTTGAAAGAAAAAGTTTCAAAAGTAGAAGCAGAAGGTATTAAAAAACAATTAGAAGAAGCAGGTGCTACCGTAGAAGTGAAATAAGATAGGTTTAGATTTTGTATCAAACTTGGGAGTTTTTGTACTTCCAAGTTTGTTTTCTGTGTTTTCTTGTTTTATATCTAAAATTTTAGCGTAGTATGCTCCAAAGTCAGTCAATAGACCGTAAAACCTTTTCTTCCATACCTGGAAAATCACTACATCCCGATTTCTTGGAAGTTCAACTTAAATCATTTCACGATTTTTTTCAATTAGACACTACTCCTGAAAATAGAAAAAATGAAGGATTATTTAAGGTTTTTCAGGAAAATTTTCCTATCTCTGATACTCGAAATAACTTTGTATTAGAATTTCTTGATTATTTTATAGATCCTCCTCGATATACGATAGAGGAATGTTTGGAACGTGGTTTAACCTATAGCGTTCCATTAAAAGCAAAACTTAAATTATATTGTACTGATGTTGAACATGAAGATTTTGAAACATTGGTACAAGATGTTTTTTTAGGTCCTATACCTTACATGACACCTCGCGGAACCTTTGTTATCAATGGCGCAGAGCGGGTTGTTGTATCTCAGTTACACCGTTCTCCCGGTGTATTTTTTGGTCAAAGTGTTCATGCTAACGGCACAAAACTTTATTCAGCACGAATCATTCCTTTTAAAGGTTCGTGGATAGAATTTGCTACAGATATAAGCAATGTTATGTATGCTTATATTGATAGAAAAAAGAAATTACCTGTAACTACTTTGTTACGGGTAATTGGTTATAAAAGTGACAAAGAGATATTAGAAATTTTTGACTTGGCTTTAGAAGTCAAAGTATCTCGTAAAATTTTAGAAGAATCAGTAGGTAAACGTTTAGCCGCCAGAGTTTTAAAATCTTGGGTAGAAGATTTTGTGGACGAAGATACCGGAGAAGTTGTGGCAATAGAACGTAATGAAATTATATTGGATCGTGAAACCGTACTTGAAGAACATCATATTGATATGATTTTAGATGCGGAAATCGAATCTATACTTCTACATAAAGACTCAGTAACATCGTCTGAAAATTCTATAGTTTTAAATACTTTACGTAAAGATCCTTGTAATTCTGAACAAGAAGCTGTTTTATATATTTATCGTCAATTACGCAGTGCCGAACCACCGGATGAAGCAACGGCACGTGATGTGATAGATAAATTGTTTTTTTCTGAAAAACGCTATGATTTAGGAGATGTAGGTCGTTTCAGAATTAATAAAAAATTAAAACATGAAATTTCACCCGATGTAAGGGTACTTACCCGAGATGATATCATTGGGATTATTAAATACTTGATTCAACTCATCAATCAAAAAGCGGAAGTTGATGATATTGACCATCTTAGTAATCGCCGTGTTCGTACGGTTGGAGAACAATTGGCCGGTCAATTTAGTGTAGGTTTGGCACGTATGGCGCGTACGATTAGAGAACGGATGAATGTAAGAGATAATGAAGTATTTGCTCCTACAGATTTGATTAATGCCAAAACACTCTCTTCTGTCATTAATACATTTTTTGGGACAAATCAATTGTCTCAGTTTATGGATCAAACCAATCCTTTGGCGGAAATGACCCATAAACGTAGATTGTCTGCTCTGGGACCCGGAGGACTTTCCAGAGATAGAGCGGGTTTTGAGGTGAGAGACGTACACTATACGCATTATGGTCGTCTTTGTCCTATAGAAACACCTGAAGGTCCGAATATCGGATTAATATCCTCTCTATGTGTTTATGCGCGAATAAATCAACTTGGTTTTATTGAAACTCCTTATCGAAAAATTAAAAGCAGTAAGGTTGATTTGTCAAATAAAGGATTAGTTTATTTGAGTGCAGAAGAAGAAGACGGTATGACTATTGCTCAAGCGAATGCAAAGTTGACGGACGATGGTTCTTTTGTAGAGAGTCGCGTTAAATGTCGTTATGAAGGAGATTATCCGGTCAATGAACCTTCTCAAATTGATTTGATGGACGTTGCACCTAATCAAATTGCTTCTATAGCGGCTTCGCTTATTCCATTCTTGGAACACGATGATGCTAACCGAGCTTTGATGGGAGCAAACATGATGCGCCAAGCAGTACCTCTTATTCGTCCGGAAGCTCCAATCGTGGGAACAGGAGTTGAACGAGAATTGACAAAAGACAGTCGTATTCATATTACGGCATTACGTAATGGAGAGGTTGTTTATGCTGATGCACGCGAAATACATGTCAAGTATGATATGACGGAAGATGAGAAATTAGTAAGTTTTGACTCTGAAGTTACAGTACATAAATTGCCAAAATATCAAAAAACCAATCAAAGTACTTGTATCAACTTAGTTCCAATGGTGAAAAAAGGAGACAAAGTACATGCCGGAGATTTGATGACGGAAGGTTATTCTACTCAGAACGGAGAATTGGCTCTTGGAAGAAACTTGAAGGTGGCTTTTATGCCATGGAAAGGATATAACTTTGAAGATGCTATAGTGCTATCGGAAAGGTTAGTAAGAGAAGATGTATTTACTTCAATACGTATTGACGAATATATTATGGAGGTTCGTGATACAAAAAGAGGTATGGAAGAGTTAACTTCTGATATTCCTAATGTAAGTGAGGAAGCAACTAAGGATTTAGACGAAAACGGTGTTGTCAGAGTTGGAGCAGAAATCAAACCCGGAGATATTTTAATTGGTAAAATTACACCCAAAGGCGAAAGTGATGCTTCTCCGGAAGAAAAGTTGCTACGTGCAATTTTTGGAGATAAAGCCGGAGATGTAAAAGATGCATCGCTAAAAGCATCACCATCATTATATGGTACTATTGTTGATACCAAGTTATTTTCACGTGTTATTGCCCGTAAAGATTATAAGAAAAACAAAGGACAGGAAAAAATTCAACTACAAAAACTGACAGATGAATTTAATGACAAGAAAGATAAATTGAAAAAAACATTAGTTGAAAAGTTACAAACGATTTTACAGGGTAAGACTTCAGCTCGTGTTACAGATTATTTTGGAGTTGAATTGTTGGCAAAGGGTGGTAAATTTACGACGAAGGTGTTACAAGATATTAATTATCTTGATGTTACTGCAACCAATTGGACTGATGATACTCGTATTAATGATTTAGTAAAATATACTATTAATAATTATATTCTTAAATATAAAGAAGTAGAAGCTGAAGAAAAGCGTGCAGAATATAATATGACCATCGGAGATGAATTACCTTCCGGAATTATGCAAATGGCGAAAGTTTATGTCGCTAAAAAGCGTAAAATTATGGTGGGAGATAAAATGGCAGGTCGTCACGGTAATAAAGGTATTGTTGCTAAAATTGTAAGAGATGCAGATATGCCATTTTTGGAAGATGGAACAATCGTAGATATTGTTTTAAATCCTTTAGGTGTACCTTCTCGTATGAACTTGGGGCAAATCTATGAAACTGTTTTAGGATGGGCTGGTCAAAAATTAGGAATGACCTTTGCTACTCCAATTTTTGATGGTGCTACATTAGAAGATATTACTCATCATACAGAAAAAGCAGGTGTACCCCGTTATGGAAAAACACACTTGTATGACGGAGGTACAGGAGAACGTTTTGACCAACCGGCAACAGTCGGAGTAATTTATATGTTGAAATTAGGACACATGGTAGATGATAAAATGCACTCTCGTTCAATAGGTCCTTATTCATTAATTACTCAGCAACCTTTAGGTGGTAAAGCTCAATTTGGAGGACAGCGTTTTGGAGAAATGGAGGTTTGGGCTTTGGAAGCTTTTGGTGCAGCAAATATTTTACAAGAAATATTGACGGTGAAATCAGATGATGTTTTTGGTCGAGCCAAGACTTACGAGGCTATCGTAAAAGGCGATCCTATGCCTGTTCCCGGAATCCCGGAGTCACTCAATGTATTGCTGCATGAATTACGAGGTTTGGCATTGAATGTAACTTTAAGTTAAGAAAAGGATTAAGAACTATGAATAGAAAAGAATACATGTCTTCATTCATAGTTCTTGGTTTATATTTAAACTATTACGTATAAAGCATATGTGTTTTATTGATATCGAAGAGAATGAAAATATTCGATAGACGAGTTTTATACGACCTTAATCAACAATTATTTACGTATGAAAAAAAATACAAAAGTTAAAAATTCTTTTAACAGTATTACAATAAGTCTTGCTTCTCCAGAACATATTTTGGAAATGTCGAGTGGAGAAGTAGTAAAACCCGAAACAATCAATTATAGAAACTATAAACCTGAACGTGACGGGTTGTTTTGTGAGAAAATATTTGGTCCGGTAAAGGACTATGAATGTCATTGCGGAAAGTATAAAAGGATACGTTATAAAGGTGTTGTTTGTGACCGCTGTGGAGTTGAGGTAACGGAGAAAAAAGTAAGACGTGAACGTATGGGACATATCAATTTGGTTGTTCCTATTGCTCATATTTGGTATTTTCGATCACTACCCAACAAATTGGGATATTTATTGGGACTTTCTACCAAAAAATTAGATTCTGTTGTTTACTATGAACGTTATTTGGTAGTACAACCTGGAATTGTAGAATCTAAAGGAGTGCAGGCATTAGATCTTTTAACGGAAGAAGAGTATTTGCAAATTTTGGAATACTTACCCAAAGAAAATCACTTATTGCCAGATAGTGACCCCAACAAATTTATTGTTGGAATGGGGGCTGAGGTATTATTGACATTGTTACAAAACTTGAATTTAGACGAATTGTCTTATTCTTTGCGAGATAAAGCCAGTAGAGAAACATCGCAGCAACGTAAAGCCGATGCTTTAAAACGGTTACAAGTTATTGAAGCTTTTCGAGAGTCAAAAGATTTAAATCACCCGTCATGGATGATTTTAAAGATTTTACCGGTTATTCCACCGGAATTGCGACCTTTAGTACCCTTGGATGGAGGACGCTTTGCTACGTCAGATTTGAATGATTTGTACAGACGTGTCATTATTAGAAATAATCGATTAAAACGACTTATTGAAATTAAAGCTCCTGAGGTTATTTTGCGTAATGAAAAACGCATGTTACAAGAAGCCGTAGATTCTTTGTTGGATAATTCTCATAAAGTTACGGCTGTTAAAACAGAGTCTAATCGTGTTTTAAAATCATTAAGTGACAGTTTAAAGGGAAAACAAGGTCGTTTTCGTCAAAACTTATTAGGAAAACGTACAGACTATTCTGCACGTTCAGTAATTGTTGTTGGTCCGGAATTGAAGATGCACGAATGCGGGCTTCCCAAAGATATGGCGGCAGAGCTTTATAAACCGTTTATTATCAGAAAACTGATAGATAGAGGTATTGTTAAGACTGTTAAAACGGCAAAAAAAATTGTAGATAGAAAAGACCCTGTTATTTTTGATATTTTAGAAAATGTAATGAAAGGTCATCCGGTTTTATTAAACCGTGCTCCAACGTTACACCGATTAAGTATTCAAGCATTTCAGCCTCGATTGATAGAGGGAAAAGCAATACAGTTGCACCCACTTTCTTGTACAGCGTTTAATGCAGACTTTGATGGAGACCAGATGGCAGTGCATTTACCATTAAGTAATGCTGCAGTTTTGGAGGCACAGATATTGATGCTTGGTTCTCATAACATTTTAAACCCTGCCAATGGTGCACCAATCACTGTCCCTTCACAAGACATGGTGTTAGGACTATATTATATTACCAAAGAATGTGATGGCATCAAAGGAGAAGGATTAACTTTTTATTCTACGGAAGAAGCCTTGATTGCTTACCATGAAAAGAAAGCCGGATTACATGCAAAAGTAAAAATACGTACTATTGTCTATGAACAAGGAGAATTAAAAACGAAGATTATATCTACCTCTGTAGGGCGTATTATTTTTAATCAATGTGTTCCCAAAGAAGTAGGTTTTATTAATGAATTGTTAACTAAACGTAGTTTAAGGGATATTATCGGTTTGGTGATTAAACGTTCGGGAATAGCATCAACGGTAATGTTTTTGGATAACATTAAGGAATTGGGTTACAAGATGGCATTTAAAGGCGGATTGTCTTTTAATTTAGATGATGTGATTATTCCTGCGGAGAAAAAAGATTTGGTACAAGAAGGCTACAATCAAGTAGAAGAAGTACAAAACAATTATAACTTAGGATTGATAACCAATAACGAGCGCTCTAATCAGGTGATTGATATTTGGACACATACTAATGCCAAGTTAACCCAAATTGTAATGAAGCAATTGTCGGCAGACAGGCAAGGTTTTAACTCAGTTTTTATGATGTTGGATTCGGGAGCTCGAGGTTCAAAAGAACAGATACGTCAGTTGTCGGGAATGAGAGGATTGATGGCAAAACCTCAAAAATCGGGAGCCGACACTACCCAAATTATTGAGAATCCAATATTATCCAATTTTAAAGAGGGCTTATCAGTTTTAGAATACTTTATTTCTACACACGGAGCTCGAAAAGGTTTGGCTGATACGGCATTAAAGACTGCTGATGCTGGATACTTGACAAGACGATTGGTTGACGTAGCACAAGATGTAATCATTACTGAAGACGATTGTGGAACGTTGCGAGGACTTGTTGCTACGGCAATAAAGAACAATGACGAAGTAGTAGTAAGTCTTTATGAAAAGATTTTAGGACGTACTTCTCTAAATGATATATATCATCCGTTGACCGGAGATTTGATTGTCTCGGCGGGAGCAGAAATTACCGAAGATATTGCTCTAATTATAGAAGAGTCTCCTATAGAACAAGTAGAAATACGTTCTGCTTTAACATGCGAAACGGAAAAAGGTATTTGTGCTCGCTGTTATGGAAGAAATTTAGCAACGGGTAGAAAAGTTCAGCGAGGAGAAGCAGTTGGGGTGATTGCAGCACAATCTATTGGAGAACCCGGTACACAGTTGACTTTGAGAACGTTCCACGTCGGAGGTACGGCCTCTAGTACTATGGCTGCATCAAAAATTGTGGCCCGTTATGATGGACAATTACGAATTGATGAGTTAAAAATTGTAGAAAAAGTAGGTGATAAGAATTTAGATATTGTGATTGGTCGAATGGCCGAATTACATATTGTTGATAATAATACCGGAGTTACGCTATACACTCAGAATGTTCCTTACGGTTCTTTCTTATATTTTAAAAATGGTTCACAGGTTACCAAAGGTAGTTTGATTTGTGAGTGGGATCCTTATAATGCTGTCATTGTTGCAGAACAAAGCGGTATTGTAGCATTTGAAAGTTTAATCGACGGTGTAACTTATAGAGAAGAAACCGATGACCAGACAGGACACAAGGAAAAAGTGGTTATTGAATCAAGAGATAAGTCAAAAAACTCGTTAATTAAGATTACAGACGAAGATGGTGAAGAACTTAAACAATATAACTTGCCGGTAGGAGCACACATTGTTGTAGAAGATAAAAGTCGTATTCTCGCAGGGCAAATCCTAGTAAAAATACCTCGTGTAGTAGGGAAAATGGGAGATATTACAGGAGGTTTACCACGTGTAACCGAATTGTTTGAAGCACGTAATCCAAGTAATCCTGCTATTGTAGCGGAAATTGACGGTGAAATTACAATGGGTAAAATCAAACGTGGAAATAGAGAAATAATCCTTAATTCAAAAACAGGAGAAGAAAAACGCTATTTAGTTCCTTTGACCAAACAGATATTAGTGCAAGAAAATGACTTTGTTAGAGCCGGAACACCTCTTTCAGACGGAGCCATAACACCAAATGACATATTGTCGATTTTAGGTCCTACAAAAGTACAGGAATACATTGTTAATGAAGTACAAGATGTTTACCGATTACAAGGTGTGAAAATTAATGACAAACACTTTGAAGTAATTGTACGACAGATGATGCGTAAAGTACAAATTGAGGATCCGGGTGATACACGATTCTTGGAAAAAGAATTGTCAGACAAGTGGGACTTTATGAAAGAGAACGATGAAATCTATGACAAAAAGATAGTAACAGATAGCGGAGATTCTACGACAATAAAAGTAGGACAAATGATTACTGCTCGAAAATTGAGAGACGAAAATTCAATGTTAAAGCGTAAAGATTTAAAACCGCTAGAAGTACGTAATGCAGTACCTGCCACTTCTTCGCAAATGTTGTTGGGTATTACTCGTGCAGCGTTACAAACTCGTAGTTTCATGTCAGCAGCATCATTCCAAGAAACCACAAAAGTATTGAACGATGCAGCAATAAGAGGTAAGCAAGATGATTTGTCGGGATTAAAAGAAAATGTTATTTGTGGTCATCTTATTCCAGCAGGAACAGGATTGAGAGATTTTGACAATCTTATCGTAGGTTCACAAAGCGAAATAGATGCTAATGGTAATATGCCAACAGCGACAAGTAAAGATAAGGCGAAAAATACTTAGATGGTTTATCACTTTTAGATGTTTGTAAAAATAAAGCGAGATTCACAAAAAGTCTCGCTTTATTTTTATTGTATGCAATATTGTTAATCAATCGGAAGAACGGTTTTATATGCCTCAATAACTTCAACCTAAGCACAGTAGGACAGAACAATCAATAAAAATCATTACTTTTGTAAAACTTTTGACAATACTTTTCGCAATGAGTACCAAAAACATAAGAATCCTGATTTACTTACTGCTGTTCACCTTTCTTTTTGCCGTAGTTTTTATTTTTCTCACATCAAAAGAACGCCGTCATTTTATAGATGCTTTGCATTTAGTGCCTAACGATGCGACCATTGTATTACGTCTTCCGAGTGTCGAAAAGTGGATACGTACGATTGAAAGTACCGATATGGGAAAAGCTTTTACACGCGATAAGGGTAATGCCGATTTGTTGAGCAATGTCCGGTATATCTTTGATTCTATCGTTTCTCCGAATGAAATTTTACGTAATGCTTTTCAACAATCTTTAATTCTCTCCTTTACCCTTATCAGCAATGACCTCAAGCCGCTTTTTGCAGTCAACATACCGCAGGATGTCAGTTCGTCAGACCTTAAAGAATCTTTACGCACTCTCTGGTCAAAACAAAAGTACAAAATCGTAGAAGAAGCCTATGACGGAGAGGTTATTCATGCTTTTATCCGTAAAGAGACAACAGAATTTTATGCTATTCTGTATCACCAGACTCTGCTTTTGTCAACGTCAAGAATTGTTATAGAGCAAGCCATTCGTCAATCCAAAGTATCGGCAACCCTGATTTTCAATAAAGACTTTATTAATGCACAAAGTGCGGTAGGAAGTAATGTTGACGGTAATTTATTCTTTAGAGTAGAGTACTTTTCAGAACAGTTTGCACCTTATATCAATAAAGACTTTATCGAAAGTGCCAAAAACATCAATGAAATGGGTACATGGTTGAGTTTAGACATTACATTCAAAAACGAATCGGTCTATTTAACCGGCTTCCTCTATCCTAAGAAGAAAGGCTTACCGACGGTAGAAGTGTTTAAACGTCAACCCGACAGAACGACCGATGTACTGAAGGCTATTCCACAGCAGGCAAAAATACTGTTCATTCAACAGATAAAACATTATAATGACATTCTGAATAGCAATAAAACCCTGCGGAACTCTACGACTGCTGCAGGGAAAAAGTTTACGCAACTCAACCAGAAACTGTCAGAACAGTTAGGAGAAGAGGTAGATACCTATCTCTCTTCTATTGACATTGAAAGTATGGCATCGGTTTTTGTGCCGATGGAAGAAAGTAAGTTTACAGACCAGTGGTTCACGGTCATCAAACTCAATAGTGCTCAGAAGACAGAACAGCAATTTATGACAAAAGTCGAAAGGTTTGCCAAGCAGCAGAATCTCAAACTTTCT
This sequence comes from uncultured Muribaculaceae bacterium, assembly GCA_964450725.1. Classification (GTDB taxonomy): domain Bacteria; phylum Bacteroidota; class Bacteroidia; order Bacteroidales; family UBA932; genus CAYVGO01. The sequence goes on along the minus strand of CAYVGO010000005.1, from coordinate 15,057 downwards.
ACATTTATATTGACTGAAAAGATGCGGAATCTTGAAAAAACAACCTTCTATAAAAATCCTTTTGAGGGATTGTTTTCCAACAATGCAGGAAGGGCTTTCAAGTTTTGCGAAGAAAAGTACTGTGTCTTTATTGGAGATTACTGGGTTTTCTCGTCATCTAAAGAAGATTTAAAAGATTATATCTTAAATACCTACCGAAAGAAAACACTGTTACAAAGCCCTGCAACATGGACTGTTGACGAAGTTTTTGGTCTGCCGTCAACCATTACATTTGCGTTAAATCCCGCCGGAATACAATGGAAAGGCTTACCCTTTTTTACTCCCGATTTTCAACAGAAACTTGCAGAATCTGCATGGTTAAAGAATGTCCGTACGGTTGTTCTGCAACTTCGTAACAGCAGCGAGCAACGAATGTACTGTAACATTGAGATGCAGCTTGCCGGAGAGCAGAAAATAGTTACAGATGACAATGCAGAGCAAGGTAAAACTCATCGACAATGGAGTACCGAGTTGTCGTATCCGGTACAGTCGCAGCCGCAAATTGTCAGAAACTTCCATACCCAGAACTACCAGATTTGGCTACAGGACATCAATAACAACCTCATTTTGTTAGACCATAACGGAAAACTACTATGGAAATATCCTCTGCAAGAGCAAATAACAAGTAAAGTAACCACCGTTGACTTCTTGAAAAACGGAAAGCAGCAATATTTATTCAGCACCCTCTCACAGATTCATTTGGTTGACCGTTTGGGAACAAAAGTAGCCCCTTTTCCTGTAGCATTACCGGCAACCTCACAAAACGGAATGGCTGTTTTTGATTACAACAAAAACAGGGAATACCGGTATTTCCTCTCAGGAGATAACGGCAATATTTACGCATTAGACAAGTATGGTAAAAAGTTAGACGGATTTAAAGCGCAGGTTTCCGATAAAACAAGTACGAACGAACTTCGCTACTTTACTAAAAACAACAAGGATTATATTCAGTTTACAACAGAACCGTTTTTATACTTAATGAACAGGAAAGGAGAAGTAAGGTTAAAGGTGGCAACAGACAGGTTAGGGCTAAGATCTCAGCACATCATGTTTGATGATAAAAACAATCTATTTGTAGGTTCTACCAATGAAGGAGAGGTATGGAAATGTGATTTGTCGGGAAAAGTATCGGTAGAGAAATATCCTGTAGAGGTAAGTAAAAATCACTACATGCTTCCTTATTTTCAAGGAAATCAACTCAACTATTTACTGTATGACAATACCAAAGTCTATATTTTAGATTCCCGCTTAAAGATTATAGCCGAAAAGAAACTTGATTTTTCCGTCACCCGGTTACCAGAATGTTTTGTTTATAAAAACCAGCCTTACTTTCTCTTGTATTCTCAATCATCGGCACAAGCCATTGTCTTGAATCGACAATTAGATAAAGTAGATGGCTTTCCTGTAGATTGTACGGCTCCGCTTTCTGTTACAAACCTTTTACAAAAGGGGAAGTTACAAGTCATTATTCCGTCACAAGAGCCATCAATAGTATGTTACACTATTGACCATTAATTAGCCGAACCACCGCCATGAGTATTATTTTAGGTATTGAATCGTCATGTGATGATACATCTATTGCAGTATTGAATAACAATCATTTACTTTCTAATGTTATTGCCAGCCAGAACGTACATCAGCAATATGGCGGTGTAATTCCAGAATTAGCATCTCGAGAGCATCAAAAAAATTGTATTCCGGTACTTCACAAAGCATTAAAAGATGCTAACATTACACTGCAGGATATTGATGCCATTGCCGTTACTGCCGGACCGGGATTGATGGGTTCTTTACTGGTGGGTATTAACTTTGCAAAAGGACTGGCTGTAGGACTTGATATTCCAATCATTACTGTCAATCATTTGCAAGGGCATATTTTATCACACTTTATTTCTGACAATACCAATCCTTACCATCCTCCCCAATTTCCTTATCTGACATTATTGGTTTCCGGTGGACATACACAAATAGTAAAAGTTACTGATTATTCAACTTTTACCATATTGGGTGAAACAATTGATGATGCTGCAGGAGAGGCATTTGATAAATGTGCAAAGATTATGGGACTTCCTTATCCCGGAGGACCTGTCATTGATAAGTATGCTCGACAAGGAAATCCTCATAAGTTCTCTTTTGCGAAACCTAAAATCGATCAGTGGAATTACAGTTTTAGCGGATTTAAAACGTCTTTTCTCTATTTCCTACAAGCACAAATGCTGCAAAATCCTCAATTTATAGAAGAAAACTTAATGGATTTATGTGCATGTGTTCAACATACTATCGTTACCATATTGTTAGAAAAGTTGAAAGATTGCTGTCATAAAACCGGTATAACCTCTGTAGCCTTAGGAGGAGGAGTATCTGCCAACAGCGGATTACGTAATGCCGTTGAACTGATGGCGAAAATAGAGGGTTGGGAATTACATTTACCGCCATTTTGTTATACGACAGACAATGCGGCTATGATTGCTATGGCAGGTTATATTAAGTACCAAAATAAAGAGTTTGCTGACATTAACTTTGTTCCGAAAACCAGAATGTAGTTTTTGTTCCCGAAAGTCTTTGGTATGGTGTAATAACGATTAACGTTTTACATTTCACTGTAATGCAATATTGTCAATCAATCGAATTTTGCCGACAGTTACAGCAATAAATACTCTTGTGTTACTTTGAGGATGTACTTGCTCGACAGTTCTAAGGGTTGCTTCGTCTGCAATTTCGAGATATTCTACAGACATGACACCTGTAGTTTCAATCTGCTCTATGGCAACTTGCTTGAGGATGTTGAGCGGTGTTTTTCGACAATTGTCTGCCATTGATAATAAGGCTTTATAGATTGTAGGAACGGCTTTGCGTTCTTGGGGAGTAAGTAGCATATTTCTTGAACTCATAGCCAGTCCGTCTTCTTCGCGGATGATAGGACATGGGATGATTTGAATATTCTTTTGCTGCTGCTCTACCATTGTCCGAATAATACTCAACTGCTGGAAATCCTTTTCTCCGAAGAAAGCGTAATGCGGATTAACAATATCAAACAAAAGTGTAACTACTTGTGCTACGCCGGTAAAATGTCCGGGTCTGAAACGTCCCTCCATCACTTTTTCCAACTGTCCGAAGTCGAAGTGTAACTTAGGAGTATTATCATTGTAAATTTCGGATACGTCAGGGACAAACAAGTAATCACAGGTTACGCTTTGCAGTAATGCTTTATCACTTTCCACCGTACGCGGATAACGCTCTAAATCCTTTGGGTCATTAAATTGTGTAGGGTTAACAAAAATACTGACAACACAAATATCACACATTTGATTACACTTCTCTACCAGAGAGAGGTGTCCTTTGTGCAGCGCCCCCATCGTAGGAACAAATCCAATGCTTTTTCCTTTGTTTCGCTCGCTCTCAAGAGCGGTTGTCAATTGTTTGATAGAATGGTGTTGTATCATGATAACTTTTTTGGCATTACTTTACTATCTTTCCATTCCAGTTCGTCAGTCCGCTGTTCAGCTCATAGACCTTAAATCCCTGTTGCGTAAGTTTTCTTGCGGCCGCTTTACTTCTTTTTCCACTGCGGCAATAAACTGCTACGGCTTTAGTTTTTGGCAGTTCTTTGACTTTCCGGTCAAAGTTCTGGTCATTGACATTAATATTGACAGCGTCAGGAATATGACCTTCTGTAAATTCTTCAGGAGTACGAACGTCAATCAGTAATACTGCTGTATCGGCAATGGTTTTTTGAAAGTCGGCATTATTCTGTGATGTAAACTTTTCTTGAGCAAAGCATGAGATGAGAGATAGTTGAAAAACAAGTAACATGATAGCCTGTTTCTTTTTTGGTAATTGGAAAAACGATAGTGTATTCATTATTTGTTATTAGTTTTTGTGGTGGCACTAAGGTAGGTTTTATAACCTCCCAGAAGGTTTTGTACATTCGTAAACCCGTACGCAGTTAAGATTTTTAAGGCTAAATATCCCCGTAAGCCGACAGCACAGTAGAGATAAATGGTTTTATGCTTTGGTATGGTATCAATTTGTGTTCTTAAGTCATCTAACGGAATATTTACAGCGCCTTCAATATGTCCGAGCCGGTGCTCTTCTGCTGTTCTGACATCAATGAGCATTACATCTTCTTTACCGACACTGGCCGCCACGTCTCGCCAGGTAATGACCGGCATGGCTTTGCTCAAGACATTACAAGCCACATATCCGGCAATGGCTACAGGGTCTTTTGCCGATGAAAAGGGTGGGGCATACGCATGTTCAATGGCGGTTAAGTCTTCTACTGTCGCTCCTTTTTTAATCAACAGGGCTATTTGGTCAATACGTTTGTCAACCCCTTCGTACCCTATACACTGAGCGCCGTAAAGTTTACCGCTCTCGGGTGCAAATGTAAGTTTAATGGTTAACGGCAGTGCATTGGGGTAATATCCGGCATGAGAAGCCGAGTGTATGATAGCGGTTAAATAATCCATTCCTGCGGCCTTCAATCTTTTGGCGGGTAATCCTGTGGTAGCAACCGTCATATCAAAGACTTTGGCAATTGCAGTGCCTATCGCTCCTTCATAGGCAGCAGTATTTCCAAAGACCATATTGTCGGCAACAATGCGCGCCTGTCTGTTGGCAGGATTTGCTAAATAGTTTAACCATGCTTTACCGGTGATTGGGTGAGGAAACTCTATCGCATCTCCAACGGCATAAATATCTTTGACCGATGTTTCGAGATGGGGAGTAACCCAAATTCCTCCTGTTTCTCCTGTTTTGATGCCCGCACTTTTGGCTAATGCAGTTTCAGGTCTTACGCCGATAGACAGAATGACCATGTCGGTCGTTAGCATCTCTCCACTCTTAAAAACAACCTTTATGCCCTGATGCTGCTGTTCAAATCTTTCTACACTTTGCTCTAAGAAAAGTGTTACTCCCTTTTCAGATAAATGGCGGTGAACAAAGGCTGCTGTCGAAAAGTCTAAGGGCGACATTACCTGGTTTCCCATTTCTACAATGGCCGTTTTTATGCCTGCCGTATGAAGGTTCTCTGCCATTTCAAGTCCTATAAATCCGCCTCCTACAATCACGGCGTGCCTGACCTGACGTGCCTCTATAAAGTTTTTGATATTATCAGTATCTTCAACATTGCGTAGCGTAAAAATTCCTTCGCCATCAATACCCTGTAAGGGTGGCTTTACGGGCTGTGCTCCCGGAGAGAGCAACAGTTTGTCATATTGTTGGGAAAACGTTGTACCGTCAGGTCGTCTTACAGTTACACTTTTTGTAGAGGAATCTATGGCCGTTACTTCATGCTCAACCCGCACGTCAATATTAAATCTTTTATGGAATGATGCGGGCGTTTGTAAGAATAGTTTTTGCCTTTCTTGAATTGTACCGCCGATATAATAGGGTAAGCCGCAGTTGGCATACGATATGTGCTTGCCTTTTTCAAAGAGTATCACTTGTGCAAATTCGTCTATCCGTCTTATTCTTGCAGCTGCCGTAGCCCCTCCTGCTACCCCTCCGACAATAATGTATTTCATTTTCTTATGGGTTACATTTATATAAGGCTGCAAATGTAGTATTTCTTACGAATATGCACAAGGGTGGGAAAATGTAAAATGTAGAATAAATGAAAGAAGGAAGAGGGTAGGGGATGGTTCTGTTTGGTGAGAGGTCATCTCACCGGGTGGTGAGAGATTGTCTCACCGAGTGGTGAGAGGTCATCTCACCGATCCGTGAGATGACTTCTCACTCAAAACATGCTCATGTATAACGTGCTTTTGATATTGTTATTAACATTTCATTCACCACTTGATAAGTTAATCATCATTTTATTCCCTTACAATATCCAAATTTCCTTCTCTCCTTAAGGTCGTTTTTAACAATGGCAAAAGGCCAATCATCTTCATCAAAAAGATAAATTAATCTCTATAATTGTTAAATTTTGCTTGTTGATTTTCTGAGAGAGGATACATCAATCAATTACCCATTTTCTCTCATACGTTTTTTAAAAATTTCATTTTCTTGAATACATTTTACATAACATAAAACTTAAATTACTTATCAATAAATGGACTCTAAAATAGAATATATAGCATATTGTTAAAAGATTTAACATCTATATTTACAATAAATAGATAGAGTAATACGTTATTTATTAGTAACAAATAACATATTCAATCATGAAAGCATCTTTTTTACCAAAACTACTGCTAATATGTAATCTTTTACTTTTTTCTTTTCGTATCTTTGGACAGACCGCACTTATTGAGGTAACCGATCCTATATATACCTCGGCAACCCAATGGAAATTTGGCCAAGTATCCATTACTGCAACCAGTAATATTCAGAATGTTATTATCCAAGCGAATAACAATACGATCACTACCGACCCGCCTACCGGGACTTATAGTTACCGAAAGTTACAGAGTGTGGCAGCCTCAAGTTCTATTCAGACAACAACCTATGTTTTGTCAACCTCTTTAACAGCCACTCAAGCCGTAGCGTTTATTAGGTCTATTGTTTTTACGGCAGCAGCCGGAGGAGGTGGAAAAGTGACGATTTCTGTGGATTCAAATCCGACGAACATACCCGCAGCGGCCACCACTATTACGGGATTCAATCATCCCGACGGTACAGTGCACTACTACATTTGGGTGCCGAACAATGGGATTAACTTTTATAATGCCTATAATAATGCTAAATCTTTTTACTTTGGAGGAAGGAGAGGATATTTAGGAACAATCACCAGTTTAGCAGAAGATGATTTATTAAAAAATATTTCTAATGACGGTGGATGGTCAGGAGGTTCTCGTGAACAATTCAGTACTCTGGATGCTAATACAATGCCCTCTACCGGTACTGCTCCGGCTACGGGGTCAACCATTAATAGTTATTGGTCTTGGGTATGTGGTCCTGAAGCAGGACAACAATATTTTAAATACAAATCAGCCAAAGAAGCCGGTGTTGTTAGTGCTGCAACTGTGAGTAACTATGTTAATGGGGCTTTTAACGGGGCTTTTAACCGGTGGTTTTATACCCCGGGAACAACCTACCCGGAACAGTGTGAACCTAATAATAGGATGAATTATGGGGGAACGCCGGATCTCGAATGGGCAATGCAAATGAACTTTGCTACTACAGGAACTTCCATTCGCTACTGGAATGACTTACATCCAATCAATAATTCATGGGATATCAAGGGTTATTTTGTTGAATTTGGAGGATATCCTACTCCTCCACCGGCAATTTTGACGACCAATAATGGTTATGTCAATTATTTAGGACAAAATACTTCCACTAATAGTTCTAATTCTATTTTCCCCACAGTGGTTGTGCGTAATGGCACTATCAAAGCGGCTTATGGCGATGTTTCGGAAGATGCTGTGTTTAATGGTAAAGCGTTTCAGACCGCGATAAATAATGCTGTTGCCAATGATACTATTTATTTGCGGGGAGTTGATAATTACGATTTTGATGGTAACCGTTATAATTATACCGGTGTTTATCAAGGTAACTTCACGATAAACAAAAATGTGAAGATTTTCGGGGGATTTACCAGTGCTGTAACCGGATGGAAAAGTAGCAATGCTCGTGTTGGCACTACAACATTATCGTCAAACAACAGCGGTACAGTTCTTAGTATTTCTGCCGGAACAGTTTTGCTTGATAAACTTACTATTACCAATGGAAGTGGTACGAACGGTGGTGGTATTCATTGTAACTCAACAGGTACAATCACGATTAAAGACTGTAATATTACCAACAACAAAGCCAATGCAGGGGGTGGAATTTATATTGTACAAGGTACTGTCACTATTACCAACGGGACGATTAGTAGTAATAATACTATTGCAGCCAATCAAGATGGTGGCGGAGTTTATTTTGCTAATGGTACATTAACCATGAATAACGTTACTTTGATAAATAATATAGCCAATCGTAATGGAGGACAGTTATATATGGCGGCGGGTACAGCCACCATTACAAGCAGTTCTTTTCAAGGTTCCGGCAGTGCAAACAACGCCATTAAGGGTGGCGGTCTTTATATTAACGGCGGTACTATTGCCATGAATTCAAATACAGCCATAACACTCTTGGGTGCAAGTAGTTTTGGGGGTGGAATTTATTTGAGTACCGGTGTTACGTTTACCAATGACGGAACATTATCCATTACCAGTAATCGAGCGGTTTCAGGTGGTGGAATGTATATTGCTGCCAATGTTTCACTTTCGGGAGGATTATTGTCTTTTAACTCTGCTTCGTATGGCGGCGGTATTTATCAACAAAGTGCTACAGTTACTTTATCGGGGGGAATCATTATTTCTGGAAATAAAGCCAATGGTAACGGCGTAGCCGGAAATTGGCAAGGTTGTGGTGGAGGAATGTATGTCAACGGCGGCACATTGAATCTCAACGGAGGAAGTATTAGTAATAATTCTACAGAAGGTACGAACCAGTTGGGTGGCGGTATTGTTATCAATTCCGGAGCAACCGTAACTTTAGGTACAGGTTCGGGAGTCGTTGCCGGAACTGATTTTACCGATATTTCTGCCAATAGATCGACTTCGGGCTATGGTCAAGGTATTTATACTTTTGGGTCTTTGACATTGAATATTACTTTTGCACCTAATGCTTCAGTAGCAAGTAATAATGACATTTGGCTTTCAGGAAGTAATACAAAAATAGTTTATACTACAGCACCGGTTGGAAATGAACAACGTGGAGTATTGACCGCCGGAGTAAATCTACAACCTTCAGGAACCAATTACACCGGTGCTCCGAGTAATTTCAACTATGCTGTCGATAGAGCGATGGTAGTTTATCCTGCCGGGAGTAGTTATGCCAACGGACTTTTTGCATTAAAAATTCCGAGTGGTATAACTCCGGCCAACTGGGCTATCGGGAAACATCCGACGACTACAACCAATGGAATTTTACGGAGTTATTGTGATGTTGCGTTTAATGCAACTACTAATGGCGGTACAGTAATCCAGGGTGCTGTACGGGCTGTGAATGGCTCTCCGATGCCTGTGATTACCTCTCTTCCTACAAAAACGGGCTATACATTTTCCGGATATTTCAGTGCAGCATCAGGCGGTGTAAAATATTATAATGCCGATTTAACCAGTGCCAGAAACTGGGATAATACAGGCGCTGTAGGTAATTTATTTGCTCAATTTATCCCCATTAGTAATGTTATTTCTTTAAATGCTACCGGTGGTACAGTAACACCAACGACCATGAATGTAAATTATGATGCCACTTATGGTTCCGGCAACGGAGGAACATTACCCACTCCCACACGCACCGGTTACACTTTCAACGGTTGGTATTCAGCCATTAATGGTGGTGGTTCTCAAATTTTACCTGCAACAACATTTAATGGTGCTAACACGTTTATTACGCTTTATGCCAAATGGACCGCCAATACTTTTACGGTAGTTTATAATAGTAATAAACCGATCGCAGCATCAACCCCAGTGGGTGGAACATCAATAACTAATTCAACTTTTACTTATGATGCAACGAATAATTTAAAACCCAATACTTATACTCTTACAGGCTGGACATTCCAAGGTTGGGCTACCTCAGCAAACGGTACAGTGATTTATGGGAACAGTGCTAATGTAGGAAATCTAAGTGCTACACAGGGAGCAACAGTTACGCTTTTTGCCGTTTGGCAGCCCACCACTACCACAGTCACCCTCAATCCTAATGGCGGAGTGGTAGGAACCGCAAGCATTACGGCTACTTATGACTATGATATGCCACCGGCAACCCCTCCCAGTCGTCTTGGATACACTTTTCGCGGATACAGCGTTGACGGCACAGCAACAGGAACGAAATATTATAACGAGAATATGACCAGTGCCAAAAAATGGAATGCTCCCGTCACTTCTCCTGCCAATACATTGAAAGCTATATGGACTACTAATACTTATACCATTACCTTTAATTCGACATTTGGAACAGTAACACCATCAAGCACCACGGTAACCTATGGCAGTACTTATGGTTCAGGTACCGATTTAACCGGCGGTAACTTACCCTCTCCCACATTTTCGGGTTATACCTTTGGAGGTTGGTTTACCTCACCGTCTTATACCACTCAAATTTTATCAACGGCCACCGTTTCTACGGCAAATGACCAAATTCTTTATGCCAAATGGACCGCCAATGTTTATACGGTAACATTGAATGCCGGAGCCGGAGCCACCGTTACTCCCAGTACGACCAATGTCAGTTACGGTTCAGGTTATGGTTCGGGTACCGGTTTGACTGCCAATAATCTACCGACTCCGGTTAAGCCAGGCAGTGATTTTGTGGGTTGGTTTACTGCGTCAACCGGGGGTACAGCAGTATATGCTTCCACTCCAATGACACAGACGGCCAATCATACACTTTATGCCCGTTACGTTACTACAACATATGTTGTCTCTTTTGATGCTAATGGCGGAGCCGTTTCACCTGCAAGTGCCACGGTAAGTTATGGTAGTACTTATGGTTCAGGAACAGGCTTAACCGGCGGTAATTTACCCACTCCTACCAGAACGGGCTATACTTTCAACGGCTGGTTTACAGCCACTACCGGCGGCACCGAAATTCTCAAGACAACAACAGTAAACTTGTCTTCCAATCAAACATTGTATGCCCACTGGACTCCCATCAGGTACACGATTATCTATGACAGTAATAAAGTGGTAGGAGCCCCAGGTTCTACAGGGACAGTAGGTGGACTTACAGCCACTCAAACATCGACTTATGATGTTTCCTTCAATATACCCAACTGCGGTTATACGATTTCGGGTTGGACTTTTGTTCGCTGGGACAGCAAACCCGATGGTACGGGAACAGGTTATACGAGCGGTCAAACAGTTAGCAATTTAACCGCTACATCCACTCCGTCGGTTACGCTGTATGCGCAATGGAAAGCCAATACTAGCACCGTTACTTTAAACAGTAATTATAATGCTACTCCGACGACCTCCACCATTACGGCAACCTATGACTCTCCAATGCCCACAGT
>CAYVGO010000005.1:2590-3904 GCA_964450725.1 uncultured Muribaculaceae bacterium | reverse complement strand
CAACTCAGGGAGATGTAGTTTACTTGTATGCAAAGTGGACACCCACTACTTCAACGGTAAATTTCAATATCACGGCCAATGGTGGTGTGGGAACTCAGAGTAATGTAACGGCGACCTATGATTCCAATATGCCTGTCATTACGACATTACCTACCAAATCAGGAACACAGTTTTCGGGCTATTGGGATGCTTCCACTGGTGGTACACAGTATTATGACAATACCTTAGCCAGTGCTCACGTTTGGGATAAAACAACTTCTCCTGTAACATTGTATGCTCAGTTTTCTGATAACAACTATTATGTAAGTTTCAATGCCAACGGAGGAACTGGTACTATGGCTACGCAAACGTTCCTGACCGGTGTTGCACAAAACTTGACAGCCAACAGTTTTGTACGTACAGGTTATACTTTTGTCGGCTGGACTCGTACAGCGGACGGCACAGGCACAGTCTATACTAACAGTCAAAGTGTTACCAATTTAACAGCCACAGGTACCACCGTTACACTTTTTGCTAAATGGTCAGCTGGAGGTTATACAGTAGTCTATGACAAGAATCATCCTTCAGCCACAGGCAATACCGCTTCCAGCACTCACAATTATGATGTTTCTTCACCTTTAACCAACAATGGATACAGTGTAACGGGTTGGACATTTACAGCATGGAATACTATGGCCAATGGTACTGGCGCACCTTATCCCAATGGTGGAAATGCCTATAATTTGGCGGGTACCGCTAACACAATAACTATTTATGCCCAGTGGAACGCCAATATTTATACCGTATTTTACAACGCTAATCCACCGTCAGGTGCCTCACGACCAGTAAATGGCAATACGGCCACCTCGAATCACACATACGGTACTCCACTCGCTTTAACAAATAACGGCTTTACTCTTACGGGTTGGAACTTTGCCGGCTGGAATACGGCAATGAACGGCAGTGGTACCAATTATACCAACGGTCAAAGTGTCTCTAATCTGACGGCCACTAATAATGGTACTTTCAATTTATATGCCAAATGGACAGCAAAAACCAGTAACATTACCTATAATTCCAATGGCGGTACGGGAACGCAGGGCAATCTTACGGCGACGTATGATTCACCGATGCCCTCCGTTACAACAGTTCCAAGTAGGGTTGGTTATGTTTTTGCGGGTTATTTTGATGCTACTTCCGGTGGAGTACAATATTATGATGCGGGGAGAAACAGTGTTAGACATTGGGACAAGGAAGCATCATCAGTAACATTATATGCCCAATGGACTGCCCAAAATTACTACGTTAATTTTAATGCTAACGGAGGCTTTGGAA
>CAYVGO010000005.1:0-2490 GCA_964450725.1 uncultured Muribaculaceae bacterium | reverse complement strand
ATAATGGATTTACATTGACGGGTTGGATGTTTACCGGTTGGAATACCTTAGCCAATGGTACGGGAACACCTTATCCTGCGGGAGCTAATGCGTTTAATTTAAGTTCTGGAAACGCTGTTACCCTATATGCTCAGTGGATACCGGTAACTTATACTGTGTTTTACAGTCAAAATATTCCAGCTACAGCCACTAATCCCCCAGTGGGAGCAACGGCTTACACTACACATACCTATGATGTAACAGCCAATTTATCTACCAATGGATTTAGCATTGTAGGCTGGAAATTTTCACGTTGGAACAGAGAAGCCGACGGTCGAGGAAATAATTATGACAATAATATGACTGTGAAGAATCTATCTTCTATTTTTGGTGATATGGTAACTCTGCATGCTCTTTGGGCAAGAGAAAGTACTACTATTAGTTATGATGCCAATGGCGGTAGTGTAACACAATCCAACACGGTGGCCAAATATGATTCTATTATGCCCGAAGTGGTTAATTTACCTTCCAGAGCGGGATATGCCTTTGCCGGATATTTTGACGCACCGGAAGGAGGTACACAGTATTATAAATCAGACTTGGCATCGGCCAGAACATGGAATAAAGTGGGAGCGACAGCAACATTGCATGCCCAATGGACAGCCAACGCATATTCCGTACAGTTTAGTCCCAATGGTGGAATGGGAGAAAATATGTCCCGAGAGGATTTCTTAATCGGTGTAACCAAAAAACTCCCCAGAAACACTTACATCAAAAACGGATATATCTTCGCAGGATGGAGTACCACTCCTAACGCAGATGTTCCTTTGTATGGAGAAGAGCAAGTTATTCCTTCAACCAGTCCATTGACCAGTACAGCCGGTAATATTGTAACACTTTATGTTATATGGCAACCGATTAATTACATCGTTGAATATGACAAAAATGCAACTGATGCTCTCGGAACGATGGATCGATCGGAACATAAATACGATGTTCCTTCCAATCTTAATGAAAATCTATATACCCGAACGGGATGGACATTCAGAGGGTGGACAGTAAATCAAGATGGCACGGGAATATTGTATGCAGATCGTCAGGAAGTGATGAATTTAAGTAATGTCGATGGATCGGTCATCACTTTATATGCCCAATGGTCAGGCAGCAGTATTGCAGTCTATTATGACTTTACCCGAAACGGAGGGACGGGAGAAGTAAATCCTCCTTCCAATATTGTAACTTTTGGTTCTCCAATGCCCCAAATTACGGGCACCGTAGTTAAGCCGGGTTATAATTTTAATGGATTTTGGGATGAGCCTGTAGGAGGTACTCAATATTATGATGCCAATTATCAAAGTGTCAAGGATTGGGATAAAACCACGGGAGGAGTTTTATATGCTCAATTTAGTCCGAAACGATATAAGGTTACGTTAAATCCGGGTAGCGGGGTGAGTATGGTAGGAGTAAAAACGTTCTATGTGTTCTATGACTCCATTTATGGAAAGCCGGAAGGAAAAGTAAATCTTACACTGCTTCCCAAACCTACAAAAATAGGACATAGTTTTGATGGCTGGTTTACTGCACCGGATGACACCGGAATCCACATTACAGAAGAGACCAAAGTCACCATTGTGGAAGATATCAACCTTTATGCTCATTTCACTCCCGTTACTTTGACCCTTATTTCGACAAATAGAACCTTACAGCAAAATGTTTGTATACATACTCCTATCCAGGAAATTAGATATATTCTGAAAGGAACAAAGAATTACAAGATAGATAATTTTCCTGAAGGTGTAGAGATAAAATTAGAAGTAGATACTTTAACCTTATTTGGAATACCGACTCACTCGGGTACTTTCCATGCCACCTTGGTGGTGGGAGACGGAGCGGCAGAAAGCAAGAGTTATTTGGTGGTCCGACCGGAAAGTTCAATAACCTTAATTTCGGATGCCGGCAGTGAGGAGCAAATGGTTAAAGTTCCTCATACCATTGGATCGATAGAGTATAAAATTATCGGTGCCGACAGCGTCAACTTTACATCCATTCCATCATGGTTAACCTACAATGTTTCAGAAAATTTTGGAGCACAAGCGGTTAACAAAGAATTGACTCTTACGCTCAACGGACAACCCAACAAGTCAGGACTGTATCACTATAATTTTAGTTTATTCAACGGTTGTGGAAACCTTACAGGTAGTGGAGCCATCAGTACCATTCCTTCAAAAGGCGAAGTGATTGTGGTTACTCCCAACGGCGACGGTTTGAATGATTTAGTGGAAATGGAAGTTACAAGACATTACCCCAATAATGAATTTATCATATACAACAGAAAAGGTACCATTGTTTATCAACAAAAAAATTATAACAACGATTTTGACGGTTCGGTTTTAGCCGACGGAACCTATATTTATATCTTTAAATATATTGACGAAAACAACAAAGAACAAACGTTGTCAAACAGTATAAATGTTATAAGATAAAAGGCTAAAAACCAAGTAAACAAAACGC
>CAYVGO010000004.1:66937-78403 GCA_964450725.1 uncultured Muribaculaceae bacterium | reverse complement strand
ATCTCTTGCGAATATGCCTATTTACGGCTCTTTCGCAAGAGATTTTATGGCTGTTATAGTTTTACCGGACAGCAATGTAAAAATATAGCAATAATTATCTTGCATTACTTAATACAAAGAAGTCGGCGAAACATCATCGCGATGTTCGGCAGCCTGCAATACCACAACGTCTGTACCCTTCAATAACTTTGTCAGCGTATTTACATCTAACACATTACCCATCAATGTAATATTATTATAAAAATGGCTTGCCTATTTGTCAATATTGGCAAGGTCAAATTTTTCATTTAATTGTTGTATTGTATAAGCCGTGTGCCAACAAAGCCACTGCCGACAATGAGAGTGATTTTCATTTTTTTAAAATTTTCTCAACATGCCCTAATGCACTTTCAATGACTTGGTGCATATCGTAATATTTATACTCTGCAAGTCTTCCACCAAAGAGAATATTGCTTTTAATATTGGATAAAATTTGATACTTTTTATACATTGTCTCATTTTTTATATCATTTACTGGATAATATGGCTCGTTTGTAGTATCCCACTCCATCGGAAATTCACGAGTGATGACGGTTTTTGGACATTGTGTAAATTCAAAATATTTATGTTCAATAATCCGCGTAAAAGGAGTTTGTGAGTCTGTGTAATTTACAACGGCATTACCTTGAAAATTTTCTATATCTAATATCTCATTCTCGAAACGCAAACTTCTATATTCTAACTTACCAAATTCAAAATCAAAAAACTCATCAATTTTACCGGTAAAAACAATTTTCTCTGCTAAATTATCAAAGTAATCTCGTTCTAAAAAATAATCTGTATTCAATTTTACCTCAATATTGTGCAAAAGACCATCCATCAATTTATTATAACCACCGATAGGAATGCCTTGATATCTATCATTAAAATAGTTATTATCAAAAGTAAAACGAACAGGAAGGCGTTTTATAATAAATGTAGGCAGTTCAGTAGCCTTTCGTCCCCACTGTTTTTCGGTATAATTTTTGATAAGAATTTCGTAAATATCTTTTCCAACTAAAACAATGGCTTGTTCTTCTAAATTTTCAGGTTCACAAATTCCACTTTCTGCCACTTGTTGTGCTATTTTATTTTTAGCTTCTTGCGGTGTTATTACACCCCAAAGTTGATAGAAAGTATTCATATTAAACGGTAAGTTATATAATTTACCATTGTAATTTGCAATAGGAGAATTTGTATAGCGATTAAATTCTACAAAAGAACTGACGAAATCCCATACTTCTTTGTTAGATGTGTGAAAAATATGTGCACCATATTTGTGCACATTTATACCCTCAATATTATCACAAGCAATATTCCCTCCTACATGATTACGTCGTTCTATAATAAGTACTTTTTTACCTATTTGATGTGCCTTGTAAGCAACTATTGCACCAAAAAGACCACTTCCAACAATCAAATAATCGTATGCTTTCATAATTTGTTATTTTCGATATTTAAAATATCCCCAAAAAGCCCAATTTAATGTATAATAAACACTTTTGAAGAGTCCCAATTTTTCTACTTTGTAATAAATTAAAAACTGAGGCTTAACTACTTTTTTCTTATTACTAGTAGCAGAACTATTCATAATTCTATAACTTGCCAATATTTTCTTGTTTCCGTAAACAAATGTCGATATTTTAATAATTTCAAGCCAATAAGCAAAATCATCTCGTAAACTTTTCAACTCTTCTCTAAGATAATGTTTACCCAATATCTCGCTATCGTACATTGCTGTAAGGCAAGATATTGAACAAGTTTTTAACAAATCTTTATATGATGATTTTTCCGGGACTATAAAAGGTCGTAAACATTCATTTCCGTATTCATCAATTCGCTTGTGCGAACTGCAAACAAAACTTGCGTTTTGGGATTTCATAAACTTTATTTGTTCTTCCAAAAAAGTATTTTTCCATAAATCATCTGCGTCTAAAAGGCAAATGTATTTACCTTTTGCATTACGAAGACCATTATTACGAGCTGATGCTGATCCTGCGTTGGGTTGTGTTATCAGTTGTATTCTATTATCTTTTTGTGTGTATTGCTCAACGATTTTTGCACAATTATCTTTTGAACCATCATTTACAATGATCATTTCCCAATATGAATAAGTTTGTGCTATAACAGATTCTATAGTTTCTGCTACAAACCTTTCTGCATTATACATCGGTGTTATTATAGATACTAATTCTTGTTGCATAATTTATTATATTCTTTTATATATTCGTTAGTCATTCTCTCTATGCTAAACGCAGTAGAACGCTCATGGCATTTTTTAGCCACTTCGTTATAATAATTATTATCTTGTAAAAGTAAAGATATTTTTCCTGCTAATTCTTTATAATTACCCACTTCAAATAATAATCCGTAATCTTGAATTATTTCTCTTACTCCATCTACATTACTTGCTATTGTTGGTAAGCCGGAAGCCATAGTTTCAATTATAGATATAGGCAATCCTTCATAAAAAGTAGATAAAATGGCTATGTCCACGCTTTTTAGTACTCTATTTATATCCTGCCTATTACCTAAAAAACGAATTCTATGTAATACTTTTAATTCTTGCGCTAAAATTTTACATTCATCAATCCCTTTATCACCTGACCCACAAAATAAAAGATAAATATTATCAGAAAGAAGTTCCAAAGCTTTAATAACCGTTTTGTGATCTTTTTGCTTAAAAAAACGGGCTACCATAATTAGAATCTTTGAATTTGCAGGTAAGCCCAAATCAGATTTAGTATAAGAAATATTATTATTAAATATATCTAAATCAATGCCATTAGGAATAGTTATAGTTTTATCATTAAGATTAATCCATTTATCCAAAGATTCTTTCGCTCCATAACTAACACCTATTATTTTATTGTACTGGCTATAAATAAGTCTTTCTAAAGGTTGTAAAATTTTAACACCTCGTCGTTTATTGTAGCAGGTATGTTCAGTGAGAATGAATTTAGCATTGAACGGAAAAAAGAGTTTAAGTACAGAAACAAAATATATTGTGGGAAATAAATGAGCATGAACAATATCGTAATTTCCTTTTTTCAAAATAGAATATATGAAAAATATATTACGAAAATCACGCACATGTGTATATTCTCCAATTATCACCTTTACCCCTTTTGACTCCAAATTATCTTTTAGTGCTACCTCATTTTTATCAAGCACCAATAAGTTAACATCAAAACCTCCTTTGTTTAATAAGGGTAAAAAGGAAAGTAAAAATGTATCAACACCACCTTCAGAAAAAGAATTTGTGATATGTAAAATTTTTTTCATTTATTAATTTAAAATATTGTATGATAGTGTACTATCTTATTTTGAAATATGTTTAGAAACAACATTGCAAAAGCAAAGATAATAACTAAAAATAAGTAAAATATCCTTGACCTGTAACCAAATAAATAAACATATCCTGACAATAAAAGAACTTCTGTTATAGAAAAAAAAGTTGCAATTCGTGCTGAGAATATAGAAAAATCACGAAATAATATTAGCCAACAGGTTGCAACTACATATGATGTTAACAACACATGATATCCCCATACTTTAACTTTCAGAATGTCATAGAACATAAGTCCAACTAAGCATATAATCAATTGCTTTAACAAGGTAGGATTAGTTAATATACCCAAATTTATATTATACATAGAATTATCGGAATAATATTGTATCCTTTGCAAAATATCTATTTGGGGAAGAATTTTTATAATCTTACCAAGTGGAGTGAGGTATCCCACTATTAAAGAAATACCAAGAATAGTATACCACAACTTTATTTTTATTTTCAATCTACTTATAGGGTATATTATCAAAACAACAATAGAAGCAAGGTGTATTGTAGATGCAGTCAAAACAACAAATAAAAACTTCCAAAACTTTCTGCTGACGATGTATTTATAAGAATAAAGAATAATCGCTGCCGCTAATCCTGCTCGTATTTGCATTAACTCACGACCCAAAAATGTATGTGAAAAATACACTAGTATGGCTATAAAGTAAAATGGCGTGTAGTCAACATAACATCGAAAATTTATACCTATCGCTAACAAAGATATTAAGAGAAAGAGCCATAAAGGGTTGTCTGTTATTGATGCAACAAATTTGTTGATCAATAAAAAACCTGGATCCATAGCCACTACAGACGAAGACTCTCCATTAGTTATTGTACGAAAATATTCTCTATAAGAAGAATAATCGGCAAAGTTTTCTCCACGTAATCCTGCAAATAATATTAAAACTACTGCTACCAATAATAAAAACCACTGTTTTTGTTTGCTATCAACATTAACAGCATCTAAAATGGCAAACAAAGACAAAAAGATAAATATGATAAAATACGGCAGCATTTACAACTTTTGAATTATTAATCTAATATATTTTTCAGGACAATAATAAGTGTCGAAAATTGCTTGAAAATTATTTTTAATTTCATTCGGTTGAATATTAGTATTTTCTATTTTTTGTATTTTCTCGATTATTTCTTGTGTATTATTTAAATCGTGAATTTTAATTACATATTTACTTTGATTAAATATATTTTCAAAATCATTAATTACACTAGAGTATATTGGAATAACTCCCACTGCCATATATGAATTCATTTTAGTAGGTGTAGCCACATTATTTACAATTGTATCTTTTCTTAAAAGAAAACCGTATTTATATTTTGCCATTTCCTTGCTAAGTTCCTCTTTTTTCACATATGCAATTTGACAATTTATTACATTATATTTTTCTATCAACTTTTGTGCTTTTCTCTGCTCATTAGTTAGAATTGCCAATTTCACACATGGAATAACATTTTCAATTTTTTTATACGCTAATAAAACCTCTTCAATACATTGCCATGTTGCTAAAGTTCCAGCATAGACAAACGTTGGACAATCGTATTTATTCGGCTGCATAAAACTTTCATTACTCAACGATAGATTGAAGCACGGCATAATGATGTATCTATTCGAAGAGTAACCATATACTTTTTGATAATGACATACCATTGACTCTGAGACAAAAAATGAAAAGTATGAATATTTAAGTGCAATTTTTTCTAAAAACCGCCAAAGAATCATTCTTGGAATATATTGAAATGGTGAACTAAAAAGCATTTTTGCTTCCTCAGGAACTATTCCTTGGAACCAAATTACTATTTTTTGCTTTCTGTTATGTAGCCAAACTTTAAAAAATGCTTTCGCATGTATTACTAAAACGAGTTCATTATTTTTTTTAATATCCTGAATATGAAAAACCCTTTCCGTTGAATAACCTTTTTTTTGAAGAGCATGTTCTATTATTTCAATATAATAAGATGTTGCATCATTGACATCACCTTTATTAAGATATATTTTACATTTCATATTTTTTTTAGTATTGCGACAATTTTACCACTTGACTTCCCATCTCCATACGGATTTTGTAATTTAGACATTGTGTGATATTTTTTTTCATCGTGCAATAAAGATAGGGTTTCTTCTATAATTTTTTCTTTATTTGTACCTACCAATATTACAGTGCCTGTATCTACCGCTTCAGGTCTTTCGGTATTATCTCTCATTACCAATACAGGTTTACCAAGTGATGGAGCTTCTTCTTGCACCCCTCCACTATCGGTAATGATGAGTTTGCATCTATTCATAAGCCAAACAAATGCAGGGTAAGATAATGGGTCTATCAGTTTAATATTTTCAATATCACCTAATATTTCATATACTGGTTTTTGTACATTAGGATTGAAATGCACAGGATAAATAATCGTAATTTTTTTATTTTGAAGAGCGATTTCTTTTAATGCTTCACATATTTGAATAAATCCTTCTCCAAAGTTTTCTCTACGATGTCCTGTTACTAGAATAATTTCTTTGTCATTATTACATAAAAATTGTAGTTTTTCTATTTCATCATTGCCTATTAGAGTTTTCACTTTTTCGACACTATATAGCAATGCATCAATAACAGTATTGCCTGTTACAAAAATACTCTTCTCTAAAATATTTTCTTTCAATAGATTTTGTTTAGCTTGCTCAGTAGGGGCAAAATGTAAATCGGCAATTCTTCCTGTAATTTGCCTATTCATTTCTTCAGGAAATGGGGATAACTTGTTAAAGGTTCGAAGCCCTGCTTCTATATGACATACTTTACACCCTGCATAAAAACTTACCAAAGCAGCAGCCATAGAAGTAGTTGTATCTCCATGTACAAAAACATAATCGGGGCGATATTCTTCCAATACATTTTTCAATCCTATTAAAATATCGGCAGTAAGAGAGTATAGATTTTGATTGGGCTTCATTAAATCTAAATCATAGTCAGGTATGATTTCAAAAAAATCAAGTACTTGGTCAAGCATTTCTCGATGTTGAGCAGTAACACAAACTTTAGTTTCAAAAACATCTTTATGCTTTACAAAACCTTTAACAAGTGGAGCCATTTTTATGGCCTCAGGACGAGTACCAAACACTATCAAAACTTTCTTCATAACATTGTAAAAATCTATCTGTAATATACATTTTCAAAAGCCTATCAAACCAAGTAAAACATTGATTGTTTTACTTGGTTTACCTGTAAGTTTTCTTTCACAAAATTATATATCAAAAGGGTTATTGGTATTTAAACATCATTTTCCAAAAATTTAGTTTTTGTCTATTGCGAAAAAATGAAAAAATGAAAATTCTTGAAAAGCAAATCGTATTGTAAATAATGCTGATAAGTAAGCGATAAAATAAAATCTGTGTTTTTTTGTAATATTCTTTGCGACTTTGCAATAAATATTTCATTTTAATATTATTAATATCATACACAAAACTTTGACTTTCAAGGTGTATAATTTGTGCGATAGGTACACTCATTATTTTATAATTTTTCTTTCTTATTCTGTAAGTAAGTTCGGTTTCCTCGAAATACAGAAAGAAATCTTCATCAAAATAACCAACCTCTTCTAATATAGATTTTCTTACCATCATACCTGCTCCTGATACATACCCTACTGGTTGTGGTTTTTCAGAATGGTTAAAATAGTAATTCTTTCCCCATATACTTCTCGATATACGCATTTGAAACAATATATCTAATTCCCATAATATAGAAGGCAAATATTTCATATAAGAAATAGTAGGTTTTTCGTTGCTATCATACAAATTTCCACCGACAACACCTACTTTTTCATTTTCATCTAAATAATCAGAAAGTATTTTGATTGCATTGTTGATAAGGATCGTATCGGGATTTAAAAAAAGTATATTTCTACCTTTGGCTATTTTTATTCCCTCGTTATTTGCTCTTCCAAATCCAATATTTTCAGTATTTTGTATATAAATAATTTTATTACCAAAATACGCTTTTACTCGCTCTCCATCAGAAGAGCAATTATCTACAACAATCACTTCATAAGTCACCCCTTCAGTCTTTTCAAATACCGAATTGATGGCATTTTTTATTAATTCAAATGAATTATAATTGACAAGGATGATTGAACAATTCATCGCTTTAAATTTTAGCATTTTTTATTATTTCTAACCACGCATTCTCTATTTTGATTTTTTCTCTATCTACATTCTTAAATCGCCGTGTCAAATTTATTTTTTCATCAATAATATTTTGCATTATTTCTGCTAATTTTGTTTGGTCATCTTGTTCAATAATAGTACCGTAATTATTCATCATTTTCAAAGTGTCTTTTACTCCACCTACATCTGTGGCAACAATATAATTTGTAAAACGAGCCGCTTCATTCAATACTATAGCAAAACCTTCCCAACGAGATGGCAATAAAAATACTTTACTTTTATTGAAATATTCAAAAAGGATTTTTTTATCAAAAATTGCACCTAAAAACATTATGTTCTCTTTTAATTGGGGATATTCATAAAAAAAACTATTTATCAGTTTTTCAAAATCTTGTTCTAATGGTCCAATGAAGTAAATTTTCCAATTTTTGAAGTTGATTTTTTTTACTGCCTCCAAAAGCACTTCAGTATTTTTTGGGTACGATCCTAATCTCCCTACTACCAAAAATATATTCTCTTTCTCTTCAATGCTTTTTTCTCTTATATTGAAAGTATCTAATAATTCCTCATCAAAACCATTGGGAATGTATTTTAACTTTTTTGACAAATCTATATTTATAAGTTTATTGTTTTGTAAGTATTTAAAACATTGTTGAGACTCAACAGATAGGCAATCTATTTTTTGAAGAAAAAATTTCCAAAATATTTTTTTAATTTTAGTCTTTAGATTATTTCTATTAAATAATTTATTAAATTGACATAAATCGGTTAAACTAATATCGGCCTTTATATATAAAGTTCCGTTGTGATTGAATATTTTATATAAAATGCCTTTTATCACAGTATGTATAGTGAAATGAAATAGCATTAAAACACCAATACTCTTAGTTTTAATCAGAGTGAAAAGTGTAAGCCGAATTTCTAATAATTTTTTATTACAATATTTTAGTCGAATCAACTTTACTCCTCGTAAAAATTTGGGCATATTTTTATTTAAAGATGTCGCAGGAAAAACTATCGTAACGGAATGTTGTTTAACTTTTCCTAAATAATAAGGAGTAAGAAATACATCTTTTCCTAAATGTTGCTCGTCAAAATGATTAAATACTAAGTAAATATTATTTCGTTTCATAAAACCTTTCTTTTTATCAAATTCAAAATATCTACTACTATGTAATTACGAATCAGAAATATTTGTAGGAGTACGTAGGCAGAAACAGAAGCGAAAATAAAATAGAGTAGAAATAACAATTGATTTATCTCCAAATATCTATCCAGCAGAAAATAAATCAATAAAATTGGGGTACTGCAAATAAGTGCCTTTGTCATACTCCCCCATTTTATCCTAATAGGTGTACATTTATATACAAAATAAAGATTAAAACAAAATTGAAAAAATAAAGCCATAATTAAAGTTATAGATGCTCCAATTGCTCCAAACCTTGGGATAAATATACAATTTAAAATGAATGATAATATGCCAGTGGCACATACAACGATTAAAAATTTTTTTTCACAACCACAAAGCAGTAAAATGTTATTAACAAAAAAAATATTAGGCAAATCTATGATAACTTTCAATGATAGAATTTGCATAGGAATAATACTTCCAATGAATTCTTCACCAAAAAATAAAGGCACTAAATAAAATGAACACAAAGCCAATCCTATACTTGCTGGTACGATGAGAAAACTTATTATATCAAATGTTTTTTGAAGAAGAACATTGCTAATGGAAAATTCTCTATTAATATTGTTTGCTGATAAGCGAGGTAAAATTACAATGTTGATAGATGTAATTAGTGTAATGATGATAATAATAATTTTATTAGGAGATGTAAAGAGCCCTACTTGTTCATAAGTAGACCAAAAACCTAGCATCACCACATCCAACATATTAAAAAAACTTCCCGACAATGCAAAGCAAAAAAAAATAAACATCGGCTTGAAATGTTTTCGTAATTCTAAACTTCTCACTTTTATTTCTACACCTTTTTTAGTAGCGTAAATAATATTCCAGACTTGATTACCCACAATAGCAAAAGAAGAAAGTAGGACATATGCCAGCAAGTCATCTCTTTCTCTCACAAAAATAAAAAGCCCTGCAAAACTCAGCGTTTTGATTGCCGCAGAACGAATAGTAATAAGTCTGAAATTTTCTTGCCCCTGAAAAAACCAATCTATAGAAATAGGTACTAAATATATACTTACTCCTCCCACAATATAGAGCCATAGATATGCCTTAAATTCGGGTATGAAAAATATAGTAACTATATAAATGATGCTCACTATAAGCGTAGCAATACTATTTATCTTAAAAAGCTCAGAAAATAGTTGGTTAGTTTTTTCTTTATCTTGCGATACCTTTGCTATTTCTCTTACCCCATAGTAACTTATCCCAAACATCGCAAAGAGTACAAAATAACCGGCGTAGGTAGTAATAAAACTCACGACACCTACATTTTCTACACCAAGCACACGAGAGATATAAGGTGCTGTAACTAAAGGAAAAAGTACATTAAGTCCCTGCAAAGCACCATTGTATATCAAATTTCTTTTTATGGACATATTTAAAAAAAATATACGTAACTTGCCAAAACCACCCTACTGACCACAACTAAGAAAACTCTTAAAGAGCAGAAAATAATCTTACGCCTTTCCTTCTTCTTTCCCTTTTCTTTTTCCTGAGAGACTTTGCATTTGATTGAGCATCTCTATAATGGCGTTTATTTTATCTATTACTTCTCCCAAAAGTGGTTCCATTTCAGCATTTTTCACCACTTCACTATTATAAAGATAAGAGGCATTGATGGCTTCGGTGAGTTGGTAATAGGCTTCATCTACTTTTTTACGGACAGTAAGCATGTTGTCCAGCGATTTTCGTCTTTCGGTTTCGTCAAAACGGGCTACATAAATTGTTTTAAACCTTTCATTGGCGATTGCTAATTTCTCTACGGCTTGCGTAAGATCAAGCGTGGTTACTGCGGGAGAATATGCAGGACTCTTCAAATGCTGTATCAAATTAGTAACTAATGCTGATTGTTGCACAAAAGATTTGCTGTTAATTCCTTTATAAGGCTTGGTAAGATAGTCTAATTTTGCGGCAGCGTCTTTTTTCGATGTCTCAAAATTGTTGATATTAGAACTAATTATACCCATGACAAAAGAAAGCATATCGTCCCTTTCCTTGTCCACAGCCTTTACTTCTGGCGTAACTTCATACGCTTGATTGAGTTTAAACACTTCATCTTCCTGATTGAATAAATTGGCAAATGTTTTTCTCAGTGTTTCTAATTTCAACTCTTGCGACTTCTCCGGACTTACTACCTGAAGAATCAAACTCATTTGTTCTACATGTGCCGCATTGGGCAATCTTGAAAGTGCGTTTTTTTGAATTTGCTTACTCATAGGTCTAATATTTTTATTATGTTCTAAACATTAAATCTCTTCTTTTCAACCTTTCGTACTGCTACGAAACAGTACTTTCGCCTTTTTCATGCTTTCGTACTGCTACGAAACGGTACTTTTACCTTTTTCACGCTTTCGTATTGCTACGAAACAGTACTTTCGCCTTTTTCATGCTTTCGTACTAGTACGAAACGGTACTTTTACCTTTTTCATGCTTTCGTACTAGTACGAAACAGTACTTTTGCCTTTTTCATGCTTTCGTACTAGTACGAAACAGTACTTTTACCTTTTTCAGGCTTTCGTACTAATACGAAACAGTACTTTTGCCTTTTTCATGCTTTCGTACTAGTACGAAACGGTACTTTTGCCTTTTTCATGCTTTCGTACTAGTACGAAACAGTACTTTTACCTTTTTCATGCTTTCGTATTGCTACGAAACAGTACTTTTACCTTTTTCATGCTTTCGTACTAATACGAAACAGTACTTTTGCCTTTTTCATGCTTTCGTACTAATACGAAACAGTACTTTTGC
>CAYVGO010000004.1:11518-66837 GCA_964450725.1 uncultured Muribaculaceae bacterium | reverse complement strand
AACAGTACTTTTGCCTTTTTCATGCTTTCGTACTAATACGAAACAGTACTTTTGCCTTTTTCATGCTTTCGTACTAATACGAAACAGTACTTTTGCTTTTTTCACGCTTTCGTACTGCTACGAAAGGACGGAATTAAAGCGTTTTATCTTTTACAAGGAATTTTTTATAAAAGACAATGGCTTCCCTATTCAAACTTTTGAGCCCTGTAGGAAACTACGCCTTGAGGTAATATCAAATTGAAATATATCTCAGATCCGTCACGAGATATTTCTGTTGCTGCAAAATTTGCGCCCGATCCCCAACCAATAAAGTATCTTCCACTCTCAAGTCTTTGGGCTGATCCCATATAATCTCCAAGATATGGACCTCTTAGTTCTTCAAAATTTACCAATGTTTTTGTACTTTCATTAATAGTATATTCTATCACTCTTGATAATGCTTCTCCGGTTCTGTTGTCATAAATAGTGATTGTTTTCGTACCATCAGGGTTGATGAAAATTTTAGCATAGTGCTGTCCTTTGAGAGATTGTGCCGGAGTAAGAGCAAAGTCATCATTGGTACCACTCAATGTCCACATCAAATTTCCGGTAGTTCTGTTTATCTTGACGATTGACCATTGATTTCTTAAAGAAAGAATTAGGTTGTTGTCTGTAGGGTCTATGGTTACAGAATTAAGATGTACATAGTCTGCAAAGTCTCTACTATTACTTTGAAAATTATTTCTTTCTATACTTGAAGAATAGTATGAAGGATAGTCTGTACTGAACCATTCCCAAACTATCTGATTATTTTTTATTTCCTGCAAATGCGCAGCGATAACCTGTACCCCAAAAGGATTAGGATTGAGTGCCTCCGGTATATTATTTACAATTTTAGGAGTGTATAAAGAAAAAATATAATGATCATCGTCTATAAATACAAACTCATGATTTTCATTAAAATAATTCAATTCAGCCGAGTTTGAAATGGGCTTCACCTCTTTTATCAAATTGAAATGATCATCCATAATTAATATTACTCCTTGATAATACCCTCCACCATCAACTTGAGGAACCAACTCTTGTTTAATGACAACATATCTTACTTGTCCATTTTTGTTGTACACTTTTTTGAAGTCTGAGTAAGAACCCCTTCGATAATACAATAAATCACCCTTGTTCGATAAAATAGTTGCTGGCATATTTGAAAAGGCCAAATAGATATCTCCCGGAGAGGGATTCTTACTATAGGCAAAATATCGAGGGAAATTATCAGGAATATGTTTTACTTTATATTCCTTCTCATCAATTTTTATGCTGATATAACCATCCCATGCTAATTTGTCTAACTTTAATTCAAATGGAGTATTTGCTTGAGCCTGAGCGTTATTGATTGTTATTGCAGTTCCTTCCGGTGCTTTGACGGTAATATAAAAAGGAAATTTGGTGTTCAACGAACTTACGCTGTAACCGTTGTATGTGGTTGGATTAAAATTTGGAGAAAGATCTCCGGTTGAAAAAAATATTTCAGTTTTTTTCTGTGAGTTGGCAATTTTATCTAATTCTTTTTGGATTTCATCTTGCTTTTTAAGTGCATCATCTAACTTATTTTGTAAAGCAGAATCATCATACTTTTGACACGCAAAAGCAATAAGAATACTGAAAATATAGAAATAATTTCTCCTTGCCATAGTATTATATTTAAATGTAATGTACTTTGTAAAAATGAAGTCACAATAAAACCCTATGTTACTGTGATGCTCCATCCTATCGCAGACATATCAACCACACAATCACTTTCGGTAATATTAAATTATTATTAACCTCATCACCTTTAACCCTCTAAAACAAAAACAAATGCTTGCTCACTCTTTCTAAAATAACTATGCTTCAAACATAGAGTGGCAAAGGTATTCAGTTTTTTGTGTAATCACAAGTTTTTCCAATCTTTTTCGTTGACTCCAAGTTGTAAGTATATGTTAAATACTTACATTTACAGCATATTAGGTGATTTTTGTTTTGGTTTACTTAAATTTTATCCATTGCACTATTTCACAAACTCCAAACGTCCTACTTTTTCAGCCTAAAAAAATATTACATTTTTTCCTTGTCAAACTTATTTTTCTATGAATGTAGTGAAACTTTAAACTATTCAAAAGAAAATAAATCTACATCGCCTTTCCATTTTGTAATTTGATTTCAATCTCTTCTTTTAATAAAGGTAGGTGTTTGATTACAATTGCCCAAATAATTACATCATCAACTTTATCATAACCATGGATCACATAATTTCTGGTGTTGATAATATCCCTTGCATTTGATAATGTAAATTCAGTTTCTATTTTGAGTATGCGACCCACTGCCTCACCAATAATTTCAATTTCTCGCTCCACTGCACGTTGCATCATCTTATGATCTCTAAAAATAAAATAATCTCTATTTTCACCAATAAAATTGTCAATACTCTGAATCGCAATTAAAATATCAATTAAATATTTTTCAATATTCTGATTCATAGAGCAATCTTTTTGAGTTATTTACATTTTGAATAAATATAGGATTTGAGAGACATCTCTCTGTAATAATATCAACTTCTCGTCCCAATAGTTTTCTAATTTTTTCGTGTAAAGCAAAATAACTATCTGTATATACTTCAGGAGAAATTTCTTCTGAAAATGAAATAAGTAAATCCACATCACTTTTATCATTAAAAGTATCTGTACAAACAGAACCAAACAGATAAGCACGAATTACATGATTGTCCTTTAATAATTGTATTAGTGGCGTGATTTTTGATTGAATTATTGGTGCGATCATCGTTTTAATTTTTAAATGCAAAGTGTCATTTTATTATTTCACACTTTCCTGATTTCTTCACAAAGTTTTTCCTTCACTGCTTCCCACGAAGTTGGAATAAACATTTTTGGCATAACTTGTTCTTCTGCATCAATAAAATAGGTCAAACTTTTCACCACCATAAATAACGCAATTTCAGGAAATTTTTTATTGAATAACTGCAACATTTCTTCCATTGAAAAATAGTTTAATAAAAAATAGATGTCAATAAAATCTTTCTTTGATCCTCTGTCTGCTACGGCTTTGAGTTTCATGGCAACAATATCTTCAAGAGATGCTAATTGAATCCCACCTTCAATGATTGGACTGCTAAACCACGCTATAGGATAATTTACAATATCAACTTTAATGCCATCACAAATACATGAATAAATCGAATTTGTTTCATAATTCAAAACAAGATTTATCTTTTCTTTTTCTATGGTTTGTTTGACTTCGTTATGAGATAAATTGAACTTTCCAAACAAATCTAAATCTATTGAATGACGATGACCTATGTGCAACGCCAATGCCGTTCCTCCCACCAAACGAAGATTTTCAAACTCTTTTATGGATTGGATTTTTCGTAGGAGTGCCATGGTTGTGGCATCAACTGTGAAAGTTTGTAACATCGAAATTCAGTGATCGGTAGATTAAGATATGCTGCTATAAATGTCAGTGCTGTTGGTGCTAAACATCGCATGGTTAAAGATAGTTCTTTAATTTGTTCAAATGTATAATAGTTTTTCACTTTATGCCAATCTTCTAAACTTCCCCTTTCAATCACTCTTTCAATGACAAATTTGGGATACTTATCCACATCCAATTCCTCAATGTCAATATCCCAAAAGAGATTTTGCGAGAATATGGGTTTTTCTTTCTTCATACAGTGTTGTCAAATTTAAGGTTTTATTTTACTACATAACTTTCAACAAATTGCAAGGTCTCTAATGCTTTGTCGGAATGAAATGAAATCTGATCAACTAAGGTATATGATTTTAATCTTGCAATGGCTTGTTGTTTTGTAATAACTCCCTGTTCAAATATTTGAAGAGTGGCATATAAACTATCATTAGCAACGGGGCCTAACACAATATCAAAAAAATCTGTTTTTGCTCCGTAACGATTCGCAAAAATAAAATCTAACCAATCTTCTGATACCCCATCAAAATTCCGAACCTTCAATATATCATGATCAAATTCAAACGCAGAAACAATTTTTTG
Source organism: uncultured Muribaculaceae bacterium (assembly GCA_964450725.1). Taxonomy (GTDB): domain Bacteria; phylum Bacteroidota; class Bacteroidia; order Bacteroidales; family UBA932; genus CAYVGO01. The sequence continues at coordinate 62,799 of CAYVGO010000004.1, read as the reverse complement.
AGCCGTATTATCATTTCTTTTTTGTATAATCGTACACCACTGTTCGGCTTGTATTTTGTTTGTTGTGGTATAAAACCCTTGTCCGAAATCTGTATTTTTTCTACAAAATGACAAATCAGGTTTTTCTACAGTTTGTATTGACCCATGGTATAACCTCATTTTCTTTGAGATTCGATAAATAATTCTATTTCATCAATAATATAATGACCACCTTGAGTATGCAATGGTTGGTAAACATCTTTTAAGTAATCAAATACCTTAAATTTATTGAAAAGAAATATCACCTCTTCCTTCGTTTTATTTTTCAAAACCTGATAGTTCTCAATACAAAAAGCGGTAAATAATAAAATATCTTGGCCGCAATTTTCTTTTAATATCTTTTTTTCTTTTTCCAATTCTTCATAGAGAGCCAAAGTACTTAAGTACCAATATTTTGTATCTTCATCATGAAGTTTTGTATAAAGATTAGAATTGATGACGTAATATAAAGCATCTTGCGCAGTCAGTTTTTTATTTTCCATCACATAATTCGTTAAGCCTCTTAACAAGTAAGGAATTAATGCCCTGCCAATATTTTTACTGCTTTCCATTTGTTCTTAGTATAAATCTATACTTCAACTCATTAATCTATCTCAACACATTCCTTGTACATCTGCCGTATATAAAACTATTGGCTCTACATTTTAACACTACTAAAACTGCAAAATCCCTCTCTCTTTTTAACAAGCCATGTCATCAGAATTATAGGGTGGCAAAGGTATTAAGTTTTTTATGTAATCACAAGTTTTTCCAATATTTTTCATTGACCACAAGTGGTAGATATATGTTAAATACTTACATTCACAGCATGTTAAATAATTTTTAGGTGGAAGATTTCAGTTTTATCCGTTTGTCGGTTGTAGTATTCCATAAACTCCAAACATTCTCTTTTTCCGTCTGCAAAAAATATATTACATTTGTTGCTTACCAAATTCATTTTTCTATGAAAGTAGCCATTATTGGCGTCGGAAACCTTGGGAAATCTTTTGTTCATGGTTTTACGATGACTAAAAAAATCAATACAGAGGATATTTACATCATTGATCCTCAATCTTCGGTATTAGAAGCATTTTCGCATTACAAGACATTCTTAAACCTGACGCAATGTAATGAAAAGTTTGACATTGTGTTATTAGCCTTGAAACCTGATATTATTTTACCTGTCGTACAGCAGTTGTCATCACAGCATATTGACTCCGATAGTATTATTGTTTCTGTGGCTGCGGGCATTACTATTGCACAACTTACGTCTGTATTACCTCTTGCACAACCGGTAGTAAGACTAATGCCATCGATTGCGGTAGAAGTTGGAGAAAGTACATTATTTTATACTTCCCAAAATCTCACGGATGCTACAGCAGAACGTTTTCAGTCTATCTTTTCATCCTTAGGGTTACTCCTTCCTATCCCTGAAAAGCAAATGGCTGCAGCTACAGCACTCTCCGGCTGTGGTATTGCTTACGCTTTACGGTATTTTCAAGCGGCAAAAACGGCAGGAATAGAGATAGGGTTTGCTCCCCAAAAAGCCTTAGAAATTATTCTGCAAACTGTTAAAGGTGCTATCGCCCTACAGCAAAAATATGCTAAAGAACATCCCGAAATGCTGATAGAAAAAGTTACAACGCCCGGAGGATTAACAATCAAGGGATTAAACACAATGGAAAAATATGGTTTTAGCCATAGTGTCAGGGAAGGAATAAAAGCAAGTAATGAATAGTGATTAGTGGTTAACGATTGGTGATTAGTGAAATACACTCTATGAAAAGCAAGTAGCCGTCTTTGCGAGGGTAGACTTCGATCACCCCCCAGTTCGGCGGAATATGCTCAGGAAAATTAGCAGAGAGTGTTAAGCGGAATTTCTAATTCCGCTTGGAATACAACAGAATTTGCAATTCGGAAATAGAAAAAAGATAATGTCAACAGGATATCAAATAAAAGATCAGTTTGCATTGTATTACTTGACTTTTCAGGTAGTTTATTGGATTGACATTTTTTCGCGAAAAGAATGTCGAGACATTGTAATTGACAGTTTGAGATATTGTCAACAAGAAAAAGGATTAGAGATTTTTGGTTATGTACTCATGTTTAATCATTTGCATTTATTGACTCGCAGTTCAACAGGTGAGTTAAGTTCAACAATAAGGGATTTTAAAAAATTTACAAGCAAAAAACTCATTGATTACGTATCACAATCAAGAGAAAGTAGAAAAGAATGGATGCTGCGACTTTTTGCACACGCAGCCAAAAGACAAAATAAATTAGGTGCATATCAAATTTGGACACACGACAACCATGCCGAAGTTATTTATTCAAATGATTTTATTACACAAAAACTGGATTATATTCACAATAATCCAGTTCGAGCAAAACTTGTTGAGCACCCACATGAATATATTTATTCGAGTGCAAAAAATTATGCAGATATGGAAGGGTTATTGCCTATTATTAAAATTTTCAGAGTATGGAAAACAATATAAGTATAATGCCAAATTACAAATTTGGCTATGTTGCAGAGCGGCATTACAACCGAGTTTACGAGCTCAACGAAGTTAAATGCCGCTCAACGTTCTTGCACATATTTCGCCGAACGGGGGTGTTAACCGGTGATTGAGCGGAGCCGAAATCACGGTTAGTGATTAGTGAAAATACACTCTACCACTTACTCGTCTTTGTGAGGAGTATAAAACAATAATACAAAATTATAAACAGATAAAATACATTCGCTGTAAATTATAAAATCATAAATTCTAATGATTGAAGATATTAGAAATCAGTTTCCTATATTGCAACAAAAGATATATGGACAACCTTTAATTTATTTTGACAATGCTGCCACTACGCAAAAGCCGCAATGTGTTATTGATTGTTGCCACAGGTTAAACACACAACTCAATGCTAATGTCCACAGAGGGCTACATTACATGTCTGACCAATGTACGAACCTTTATGAGGAAGCACGGGTGGCAATACAACATTTTTTAAATGCCCGACAAAGTAAAGAAATTGTTTTTACATCAGGAACTACACATGGCATTAATCTGGTAGCATTTTCTTTTGGAGAACAATTTATTAAAGCGGGAGATGAAATTGTGATTTCGGAAATGGAGCATCACAGTAACATTGTGCCTTGGCAATTGCTGTGTGAGCGTAAAAAAGCCGTGTTACGTGTATTGCCATTTACTGATGAGGGCAATTTAGAGATAGAGCAACTTGTTGATTTTTTAACTCCTAAAACCAAACTATTAGCCATTACACATGCTTCGAACATGTTAGGAACTATTAATCCTGTAAAAGAGATGATTGCAGTGGCACATCTCCACGGCATACCTGTTTTGATTGATGGAGCACAATATGTATCACACGACAAAGTGGATGTGCAAGATTTGGATTGTGATTTTTATGTATTTTCCGGTCATAAGTTATTTGCTCCTACCGGCATTGGTGTTTTGTACGGCAAGTCTGAATGGTTAGAACAAATGCCGCCTTATCAGGGTGGCGGAGATATGGTGGACAGAGTAAGTTTTTCAGGAACGACGTATGCCGAATTACCATTGAAATTTGAAGCAGGGACAACCAACTTTCAAGGCGCTATTGCTTTAGGTGAAGCCATACGATTTTGTAACCAATTACCAAAAGAAATCAAAAAGTACAAAATAGAGTTATTAGAATATCTTACCCAACAACTGCTACAAATTGAAGGATTAACTATTTACGGAAATTCTGCTCATAAAGTTTGCTTGGCAACTTTTACCATTGATGGTGTTCATGCTTTAGATTTAACACAAATGATGGATAAAACAGGTGTAGCTTTACGTAGTGGAACGCTGTGTACACAACCGATTTTGCAACATTACAACATTACCTCCGTAACACGTGCTTCACTTTCCATTTATAATACAATGGAGGAAATTGACCAATTTATTATGTCTCTCAAAAAATGTATTATGATGTTGCGGTAAATCAATTACGCCATCTGCTTTTAATAATAACAGATGGCGTAACCGTGAAAAATCAGAAATTATGATAAACCTAATTTTTACCTTCTACAGAATCTTTTGCTGCACGTATCATAAAATACAATCGATTAAAAATATTGACTTCGCTTGTACCGGCATCAAAATCTAAAAATAACAAATTCATTTTAGGGTAACGCTCTTTTATTTTTTTCTCTATTCCTTTTGAAATGACCTGGTTGGCAATACAACCAAAGGGCTGCACACTGATGACATTATATACCTGATCTTGAGCAAACATGCCAAGTTCGCCGGCAATTAACCAACCTTCGCCATATTGATGAGCAAGATTAATAAACGAACCTGCCTTTTTCGCCAGTTCTTTAATGTCGTGATATTTACTATAGAACTTGAACTTACTGCAAATTTTGTGAGAACGCTGTAGCGATTTATTGAGAATATACGTTAATACATTGACCCCCAGTTTGCCTTTCCATGTCAAGGTGTCAATATTGGCAGATTTATTGACAGAAACATTGACCAAATCTTGAATAAAAAAGTTGAGTAGCGATGGCTGAATAACCTCTATTTCCTGTTTGTTTAACCAGTCAATAACATTCAAGTTACCATACGTATTATACTTTAGGTAAATTTCACCGACAATACCGATTTTAGGAAAAGTTCCCGGTTTCACCTCAACTGCATTAAAGGCTTGTACTCCTTCTGCCAGAATATCATACAATTTATCAATACCACCTTTACATTCCAATTGATTTTCAAGTTTAGTCATGTAAGTATCTAACGTACGTAAACTTTCACCCTTGTTAATTTCTCGAAAAACAAGACTGTGGTACATTTTGGAAAACTCGTCGGCAATAATGACCGATGTTAAAAACTTACGCATAATTTTCAACCACGGAATTTTAAAACCAGGTTGATGATGTAATCCGTTGGACATAGAAACAGAAATAATCGGAATATCGGCAAACCCCGCATTAATCATCGCTTTTTTTATCAGTGCCAAATAATTGGAAGCCCTACATTGTCCTCCGGTTTGTGTTATTCCTACAGCAATTTTATTGCGGTCATATTGTCCTGACTTTAAAGCCGAAATCAAATCTCCAATAATGGTAATGGCCGGATAACAAATTTCATTATTAGTATATTTCAATCCTTCTTCAAGAGTCAAATTGGAGGTTGTTGGTAAGGTTACCAAATTATATCCGCAAAGTTTAAACAACGGTGGAAAAAGTCGCGAATAAATTCCTGAAAATAATGGAGACAAAATAATTCTATCTTTATCTTTTTCTTCAAAAATAGCATTATCCTTACGTTTTTTTGAAGATGTCTGCAATGTGTTGGCTTTACTGTATTTGGAAAATTCTACGATAGAGCGTAACCGCAATCGAATAGAACCTGTACTCGAAATTTCGTCAACCCTTATCAAATTATTATTTTTCCCGACGGTTTGTAATAGTTCTTTGGTTTCTTCAATCACTATAGAATCCGGACCACAAGCAAAAGAATTTATCTGCACTAACCTTACTTGTAAACCTTGTAAGGCTACCCATTTTGCGGCATTGGTTATACGGGCAGGAAATGCCCACTGTGATAAATAGTGATCTGTGTGTTGAGTGTTTTCTTCAGGAATACTGTCTTCACTCAGTACATAAACTCCCAAGTTTATTAGTATTTCGGGTGTTTTTTGATTAATCATCGGATCTACATGATAGGGTCTTCCGGCCAATACAACCAGCGGACTTCCTGTTTGCTTTGATTTTTCAATCAGTTCTAATCCCTTGATACGGATACTCTCTTTAAACTTTTTTTGTTCTGTCAACGCGTTTTCAAAAGCCTTGTCAAAATTTTTTTTACTTAAATTCAACTCTTTAATTCCCGACAGATATTCCCAGCAACCTTTTTTCAACAAAGATTCGGTTTTAAAACTAATCGTGGGGTAATCAAACGGAATATTCCACCGTCGAAGTGGATTTATCGAACTTTGAATAACTTCTGAGTAGCCTGTAACTATCGGACAATTGTAAGTATTATAAGAAGCATCACTCTCCGGCTCGTGAAAAATCATCGGCATAAAAATTCTGTCCACTTTTTTACTTCCTAAATCATAAATATGACCATGTACTAATTTTGCAGGAAAGCAAATACTGTCGCTCATAACCGTTCCCAAACCTTGCTCATACAATGCCGTATTAGAGGGTGAAGATAAAATGACTTCTACCCCACTCTGTTCTAACAGCGTATGCCAAAAAGGAAAGTTTTCGTACATATTCAATATTCGAGGAATACCGATAGACAATTTGGAACTGTCGGTACGTTCTAATTTTGCCCGACTAAACAGCAACTTATTTTTATACGAAAATACGTCCTCTCCTTTTTGGGCGTTCGTACCTTTACTTGAAAAGACCCGTTCGCACTTATTGCCGCCATAAAATTTATTCCCGTTGTGAAATTTAAATTCTGTTACATTACAGTAATTCTCACACCCCTTACAAACAATATTCTTTTTGTTGTGAGAATCTATCTCTCCCAAAGCATTTTTTGTTTCCATCTTGTATTTTATTTTTTGATTAACTGTATCATACGAAAATTAACGACATCAATCTCTTACATTTAATGTAAAACTATTTGTCAAATAATTTCCAGTTTACAAAGATACAGCATAATTTTTAATTATGAATCAATGATGTTTAGTTAAGGTTTCAAAACACTCTTTGGAAACAAATCTCTTGTTTTTATGAATTTGCATCCAATACTTGAATGTAGTTTTTTATGTTTGCTATAACACAAAACATTGATTCAAAAAAATGTAGTACATTTGCACTAATAGGAACTAAATAATGTATTTTGACTACACTTTATGGAACGAAAAATAATTAAAGAGTTAGTAAAATGGAAAAAATCGACAGAACGTTTACCTTTAATTTTACAAGGAGCAAGGCAAATTGGTAAAACTTATGCCATAGAATCTTTTGGAAAGCAACATTTTAATAACTACCTGACCATTAATTTTGAAAGCAACCTTCAAGCAAAAAATATTTTTGATGGCGACTTAATTCCCAATCGGATAATTAATGAATTATCTATACTTTATAATTTTTCTATTGACGAAAATACCCTGCTCTTTTTTGATGAAATTCAATCTTGTGAGCGTGCTTTAACCGCACTAAAATATTTTGCAGAACTCGCACCACACTATTCTGTGATTGCCGCAGGAAGTTTGCTGGGCGTTGCCGTTCATCGCACACAATACTCATTTCCTGTAGGTAAAGTAATTTTAAAAAATATGTATCCACTTGATTTTGAGGAATTTTTATGGGCAATAAGTGATAAAAAAGCTGTAGAAATGATTTATCATTCTTTTGAAAATAATGTTGAGTGTAGTTTACATACCCATTTTTTACAACTTTATCGCACCTATTTATGCACGGGTGGAATGCCAAAAGCGGTATCTGTTTGGCGCGAAACCGAAGATTGGGACGCGGTACAAGCAGTGCAAAAAAATATTGTAGATACTTATATTGCCGATATGGCTAAATATGCATCGCCTTTCGACACAGTAAAATTGATGGCGAGTTATAAAACATTGCCAGCACAATTAGCCAAAGAAAATAAGAAATTTCAGTATAAACTTATTAAATCTGGTGCACGTGCCAAAGATTATGAAACTACAATAGATTGGTTATTATCGGCAGGTATAATATTGAGTAGTACACGTGTTTCTCAAGGGTTTTTTCCATTAGCGATGAGTGCACAAAACAGTATTTTTAAAATATATTCAGGCGATGTAGGGTTATTGCTACGACAATTTGATGTTCACCCCAGAATAATATTGACCAATCAAACTATTTTACAACACGTAAAAGGTGCTTTAACCGAAAATTATGTGGCACAAACGTTGATTAGCAAAGATTATCCATTATATTATTGGGAGTCGGAGGGTAAATCTGAACTTGATTTTGTATTACCAACCAATGATGGCAACTGTATTCCGGTAGAAGTAAAATCATCTGAAAATGTACGTTCAAAAAGTTTAAATCAATTTATTATCAAATATAATCCGCCCTATTCAATCCGCATTTCTACCAAAAACTTTGGATTTGACAATAACATTAAATCTGTGCCTTTGTATGCTTGTTTTTGTTTATAAAATACTTGATTGTCGATATTGGCGTTTTATCGAATATACTCGACAAAAGTATATTTATTACCAAAAACACGGTCGCCATTTAGAATAGCAGCCGTGTTTTTGGGGAATTGAACACAGTGAATTACCAGAACTTTTTATTATTAGCACCAGTACCGACATCTGCAGAATTACCGGCATCAGTAGGAACAAATGTACTATTGGTATAAACCCTAATCCAATCTATATAAAGTGTATGAGGGTTGTTATTATCATAAGTACTTGGGTTGGCTGAAGAACTCCAAGGTGCCGGTACTCCTGAACCATAACCATCTGGAGAAGAAGTAACAATAAAATAAAATCCAGTTCCACTAAAATCTTTGCTCCAAGGCCAATCGTTTCCTGTATAAGGACCGGTTTTAGTATGTTCTTTAGTTACTTTTCCATTGATGCCAAATCGAATTTTATTCGGTAAAATTTCTATCCAATAAATATGCCATTTAGAAGCATCATCAAGGTCTGTGGCTTGGGTCACTGCTTTCCCGTTAACACTACTGAAATTTTCTGAATGGAGTGTTTGATGCGCCCTTCGCGCGTTATTTGTTGCTCTTGGCAACTCCAGAATATCTATTTCTCCACATTTTGGCCAGGAATAATTTGTTCCTACCGGGCTATTATTATTGGTTTGACTCATGAGCCACAAAGCATCATTAAAACCTTTAGAGTTCGTGCTTTTAAACCGAATTTCTATACGCATATTTTCCGTAAAATTGCACCACTTTTGTGGTTGTCCTTGTCTATGAGAATAATATGCAGGAGAAACCCACTCCCTTTTTCCTGCAATACCATCAAACTTTGCATTCGGATCTTCCTCTGCATCTGTAAATGTTACCGTAGTATTAACTCCTCCTGTCCTTGAGGCATTTAAACATTTCAATTCTAATATACCGTCACTGGTATTAGTGGCACAATAATTCCCAGATATCGGATCTTGGTATGTAAGTGAGATAGCCTGCTTGTTTTGCACAGGCTTGGTGCTATGAGCCCAAAAACCCGTAGGAAAAAAACTAGTACCCCCAACCCAATTTCCCACATTAAACTCATGTGCTGTATAAAATTTCCATCCTTTTTGCGAGGGATGTTCCATTTCGTACGAAAGTGGAATAGCAGTTCCATTGGGGTATAAACTGGCTTCATCGTTGACCGGGTCAATTTGATTAACGTCGAAAGTTTTGCTAACTGTTGTCAGACCTTTGGTTGCAGTAAAAATAATTTTTCCATTACGGTTAGCACTTGTCCCGTTATAAGCCGCGACAATTTTGACAGATGTTGTAGATACGGGGGCATTTACTCCGGCATCAGGAGTTACGGTAATCCAGTCGGGCTTTGTTACAGACCAATCCATATTAGAAGTTATGGAAATTATTATGGAGTCCCTGACACCTCTAAATGCTATTGGTTTTGTATTGTCAATCCCTGTAATGTCAAAAATATCTCCACCCAATTGTGTTACTGTCAAAGTTACCTCTTTTGATAAGCAAGTACCGGAAGTTCCTGTAAATATAACTTTTCCTTCACGCTTTGCACCTATGTTTTCAGCCACTGTAACACTAATCGTTGCCGACTCTTTACCACCTGAATTTTTGTCAAGAATAATCCAGTTATCCGTTTCGGCAATTGTAGCCGTCCAATCTAAATTGGTATTGAGTGTGATAGATTTTGCTTCTCCCTCTAATCCCATTTCTAATGTATCGGGGTCAATTGTAATCATTGCTCCACTTTTTTGAACTACGGTCAAAGTGTCGGTACGTAGATTGCCATTTAAATTCCCTTTAAAAATAATTTTACCCTCTCTGTCTCCACAGTCGTTTTGCTCTACAGAGATTGATAGTGTTGCATTTGTTTTATCGGTTGACGACGTTTTGTCAATGGTAATCCAATGATCCGTTTCAGCAATCGTAGTTTCCCAATCCATATTTGTAGTCAACGTAATGGTTTTTGGAGCGTCATTATATGTAAACTCCAACGCTTTTGGATCAACTCCTAACATGCTGTTGTTGTAACTTTGATTGATGGTGAATACTACATCCTCTGCCCCTGCTACTTTAAAAGTTACTTTTGCACTCCGGTCTACGGTTCCGTTGTTTGGCGTGATACTAATATCAATTTCGCCATCTCCTGTACCGGTATTTTTAGAAAAAATGACCATATCTGATTTATCGGTCGAAACATTCCATTGATAAGTTGTTGTAATAACGGCTTTCAATGTTGCTGAAAAGTTGTTGAGTGTGGCGGTATTGGTGAGTTCTTGCTCTCCGTTTTTCACCACTACACTCAATGTTGGTATTTGTTCTTCATCATTCTTTTTGTTCTCTTTACAACTTGTAATTTGAGAAAATAAAACAGTCAAAACTGTGAGAAAATAAATCAACTTTTTCATAATAATTAAAAATTAGTGAAACTATATATTAATAAGTTAAATACAAAATGATAGGTTATACGATTTCAGCAACTAATTAGAGGACATCAGCAATGACACTTAGTCAAAGTCAAAAGGTGGTGATGTTTGTTCGGCAGACCACCCCGGATTTTGGTAAATAGTGGATTTTCCGTTTTGTTTTGTTAAGAAAATCTGTTCTAATGGTATGGGAGACCAATAGTGGGCAGGGTGAAAAGTATATCCGTTATAAGCGAAATTGGTAGTAATCAATCGATAGGGTCTATAATATTTACTATCTGCACCTGAAGACATATTACTGCCTACTTCAAATGTCTCCTCCGGATATTGAGAATAAAGTTTATCGTAAACATTTACACCTTCTACAATATAATTTTGCATCATATCCAAAGCTCTCCACCGTTTTAAGTCTGAAAGTCGCATCCCTTCGGCAATAAATTCAATTCTTCTTTCGCGACGAATATTATAGAGTGTTTTATCAATAAGAACTGTTTTAGAATATCTTGCAAAATCTACTTCCTTATCCATTTCAGTATTATCAATCGTATTCTGATAGTCTTCATCTACGCCTGCTCGTCCTCTTAATTTGCGCCAATAATCATCACATTTTCCACCCAAGTTTCCATTTCGTTCATAATAAGCCTCCAAGTAATTGAGATATGCTTCTGCCGAGCGAAAAATAGGACAAGCAGTTGTTCCGGAGGAGGTTGTCCTTCCTTCATCTTCTATCAAGGATGCGTATTTATATAAAGAATAACCGGTGCTTGATCCTTCATTGGTTCTAATGTTGAGGCGAGGTAACGAAGAATATTGAGGAGTGTTATCTGTTTTTCTGTAATATTTTATGGTTACTGAAGGAATTTGACACGACACAAATAATCTGTTATCTTTGGGCTCTATCATTTTTTTGATACTGGTATCACGATATTGATAGTTTGGATCTTTATAAGTGGGTAGTCCATTTTTGTCTAATACAGATTCTATAAAATTACGTGTCAATCCAGTTCCGCCATCTCCCCCTCGCAAAAAATAGGTTGCTGCGTGGGTAATTGTAGTGCCGTATTTTTTGGCTAATAGAATTTCTTGGATAGAATTAATATCCGTTGAATTAAAAATTTGTTGATAATTATTGTATAATGGATATTTGTCCGCAATTTTTTCTGCACTTTCAATAGCAATATCAAAAAAATAATTATACTCATTTTCTAAAGAACCTGCAGGAAATTGATAATTTGGATAGTGTTCTTTTCCCGGCCAGTTTATACCGTTAGCAACAAAAGCCGTATTAGCATGATATTTTAAAAAAGTAGCCTCATACAGTGCAACTCGCGACTTCAAAAACTCTGCTACATCGCTATGTACCCTGTCTGGTACTGCGGTAGGATTATTGGACATTAATAATATTGCACTGTCTAAATCTTGGAGAATAAATCGTACAACTTCATTGTGTGGTACCCGTTTTGAGGCTTGAATCAGTAATTCTTTGTCATCAGGTAATTGTGTTGTAATAATCGGTAAATCTCCAAATAATTTTATTTTTTGAAAGTAGAGATAAGCTCTGAAAAAATAAACTTCTCCAATATAGTGCTTGGTAAGTCCTTTATCTGACAACTCTCCATTAGCAAGACGAGAGTTAACAATGTTGAAAAAATAGTTACAGTCTCTGATTTTTACAAACTCCCAAGTAGGATCAGATGTAGTTACATTACGTTGTCCTGCCACAAAATTCGGATTTGGACTCATTCCGCATTGATTGTCGCTGTCATTGTCTGCTTGTACAAGCAATGTACTCGTAAAGGTTGTATTAGATGGGAAAAGAGTATAAAATCCATTGGCAAAATTTCTTAAATCCGTTTCTGTACGGAAAAAATCTTTATCTGTTGTAAAATCTTGTGGGCTTCTATCTAAAAAATCACTACAACTTACAGATAGAGCCGGAAACAACAATAAAAGATATTGAAAGACAATTAAATTACATTTCATACGTATATAAATTAAGTACTTCTGAAACTTCGTAAGTAGTACCATTTTTTGAGTAAACTCTGGATAACACATACTCATTTCAAAAGAATATAAATTAAAAAGTCAGATTTAAACCGAAAGAAAAAGTACGACTCATTGGCGAAACCTTTCCGGAACCCTCAAAGTTGGTATCAATAGCGACAGCCTCCGGATCTACAATTCGTAATTTGGTAAAAGTTAACAGGTTATCTACCGATAGATAAATCCTTAATTTATTTATCCATACTTTTTGACTAATATCGCTCGGTAAGGTATAACCTAATTGTAAGTTCTTTAATCTTACATAAGCTGCATTTTGTAAGAATCGGGTTTGTGTATATTGATTGGGATTTGCACCAATACCTCCAAATCGAGGACGTGCATAATAGGCATCTGTATTACTTCCATTCGGGTCTCCATTCGGCCGCCAATAGTCTAAATGTTCTTTCCAAAAAGTACTCCTGTAAGGAGCTTCAACTCCAAAGAAAACATTACCATAACCATAAAGATCTCTTTTGCCAATACCTTGTATAAAAGCACTAAAGTCTAACCACCTCCAAGACATTCCTAATCTGATTCCAAAAGCATAGCGGGGAGTACTATTACCAATCACTTTGAGGTCCTGAGGATTATCTGCCGTAGCACCTGATTGTGTAATTTTAGGATTGTCATCTAAATTGGCATACATAATATCTCCGGCAGCCCAGTTTGAACCTAATGCAGATTGGTCGTACCGTGCGATGTGTTCATTCATTTGTTTATCGGTTTGAGCAATACCTAAAGTCTCAAATCCCCAAATTTCACCCAAAATTTTTCCATCATAAAATTGAGGCTTTCCGTCAATAAATAATATCTTTTCAGGATTATTATATTTGGTGATTTTTGATAAGTAGTCGCTAACTACTGCCGATACACTATAATTAAATTCTTTTCCAATGACGTCTTTCCAAGTAACTTCAACTTCCCATCCATTGGTCACCATTTCAGTGTTATTAATTTTTGGATAATTGACAAAATCTACGCCGTAGACTGCCGGCAATAAATTAGCCGGTCCTATCATGTCATACGTACGTCGCTGATAATAATCTACAGAACCTGTAAGTTTGTTTTGGAAGAGTCCCCAATCAATTCCGATACTATAATTTTCAACTTTTTCCCATGTGATATTTTCAGAAACAGGTAAAGGTGATGATAGAGTGGTAACAATAGTATTATTAATGAGGTATTGACCGGAAGAGTTGGTCATACTTTGAAAATAGGGATAGAACGATGTTGTATTTTGATTCCCTAACAATCCATAAGAAGCCCTTATTTTAAGTAAGTTTGCTGTTTTTGCAAAAGGTTCCCAAAAATCTTCCTTGGCAATATTCCAACCTAAAGAGAATGCCGGAAATATTCCCCAACGTTTGTTCGGAGGAAAACGCGATGCTCCATCAACTCTCAAATTTATTTCTAACAAGTAGCGTTCTTTGTAATCATAATTGATTCTTCCAAAAATCCCCAAGTTAGACCATTCACCTTTACGCTCTGCTATTAAAATCCGATTGTCTGTTGTATTGGAAAGATTGGGTAAAAATGGAGTATCATCGCTTAAAATATTATCTGCTGCGCTACGAATTAAAGAAGCACTGTAATATTCAGTTTGCATACCCACCAAAAATAAGAAATGGTGTGCATTGGCAAGGTTTAGTTCATAATTGGTATAAAGATTGGAGGACAGATATAAGTTTTTTGATTTGGCAATCTCATAGTAATTATTAGATTTTCCATTGATTGTTGTAACATTAGCATTAAAAGTTCCATTAGGTTCTACCCTCCAACTGGTACTACTTCCTATTACCTCTGCCGGAACTAGTGTTCCTAAGGGTGTTTCATCATAGAATTTTTTGATTTGTTTGCTTTCCTGAGGTGTTTCAATTCTGCTATTAAGTTCCGCATAAATTTTCCAATTTTTCAAAGGCTCTATTTCTAACTTGCCTTGATTGTAGAGAAAATCTTTTTGTTGTACAAATCTTCCTCCCTCTTGTAATTGTCGTACCCAAGAGAGATTAGAGTAAGTGCCTGAAGGGTAATAAATAGCAACATTAGGTGCAGAACGTGATAAAGCATGATAAAATTGAGCAGTTTGCGCTACCGGTTTATCATAATTTTCCCGAATAAAACGAGTGTTATAAGAAAATTTTATTTTTTTGTGAAACCATGCATCGACTTTGCCATTGAGAGAAAGTCTATTCAAATTTTCATCTGCAAACTTAAAAATACCATTTTGTGAAAGATAACCGGCAGAAAAATAATAAGTCACTTTTTTATCAATACCACCACTAACTGACAAGGTATTGTCATAAGAAGGTGTTATCGTTTTTAAATGTAGGTCATAATAATTGATATTGGCATATTGTTGGGCATTGACTTGCCATATTGAGTTGTCATTGATAGAAGGCTCAATACCCGGTAAATGATTATCTAAGTTACTAATCATTTTGTCGATATTGGACTGTGAAAATCGTGTCGTACCATCAGTAACACGCGCTGCATCATTTAAAGCATTCGCATATTCTACCGAAGAAACCATTTTAGGTACGGATATAGGATTAGATAATCGAATATTACTATTAAAAGAAACTTTTACTCGACCTACACTTCCTGATTTTGTGGTAATTAAAACTACTCCAAAAGCAGCACGGGAACCATAAATTGAAGCTGCTGAAGCATCTTTCAATACGGTAAAACTCTCAATATCGCTTGGGTTTAAAGAATTCATATCTCCCTCTACTCCGTCTATCAATACCAGAGGGTCGCTGTTAGAACCCTGCCCAATAGAACCTGCTCCCCGTATGTTTAAACTCATTTTTTCGCCTAACTCTCCACCATTATCATTGCTAAAGTTAACTCCAGCAATGGCTCCTTGTAGAGCACGCGCAACATCGGTAACCGGGCGAGAGTCTATTGCTTCAGAACCTATTGTAGTTACGGCACCCGTCAAATTGATTTTTTTCTGTACTCCATAACCAACGACCACTACATCATCAATGTTTTGTGCATCATCGGGTAAAGTAATTGTCATGTTGGGTACGGCTTCTTGTTCTATGGTTTGGTAACCTACAGACGAGAACTTTAACATCGTACCCTGTTTTACATTGATTTTAAAACTGCCGTCAACATCGGTTACCACTCCGCGTGTAGTACCTTTTTCAATAACAGAAACCCCAACCAAAAATTCGCCATTATTATCAGTTACCGTTCCTGAAAGAATTTGAGATTTTTCTTTTTCTTCAGTTTTTGACAGAACAATTTGTTTTCCTATAATAGTGTAACTAATGCCTGTACCTTTCAATATATCATTGAGGACTGCATTAATTTCTTTATCCTGAACAGATACGGAAACCTTACGGGAAACATCTACCAACTGTTTGTTGTAGAGAAATTTAAAATCGGTTTTTGCCTCAACAGCATTAATCACCTCTTCAAGCGATACATTGCTGAAATCTAATGCGATTTTTTGTGCAAATAGTGTAATCTGGGTCAAAAGTACGAACCCGATTAACATGATTTTTTTGAGGTTCATAGAAATATAATTTATGACTTATATTTCTATGACGAACTAGGTTTGAAATACCACAATAAAAGTGTAAAAAAAGAAAATGGACGGTTAACGGAATAGACTATCCGTAAAAAGAATGGTTAATAAAAAACTGAAAGTACTTCCCAACATTATAGCAATACGGTTAAAAATCACCGTCTATCATTGCCCCCTCCCCTTTTTCATCACCACAATGGTTTGCTTGTCATAAAAGTTGTCGGTTTTTGTTCTCTCTAACCACTTGTAATTGATGGGAGCACTGAGTTTGAGTAAGGCTAAAATCTGTTCTAAAGATTCGTCCTTAAAAGTTGCTCGATATAAATAAGAAGAAATTTCTTTATCTTGAATAATAATGTTGACATTATAAGTCCGTTCTATTCGCTGAAAAACATAATCTAATCTGTCGTCCCTAAACACTAAAACACCATCTTTCCATGCACACCACTTATAGAGATTACTGTTTGCTTGTCGTTTGATTTGTGTGTCATAAATCTCTATCCGTTCACCTTCACCAAGGGCTATATTCTTGTATCCTTTAACCTTTACATCTACCTTCCCTTTGACTAATGTTACAGATGTTGTGGTATCACTCTCAAAGGCTGTTACATTAAATTCCGTGCCCGTAACTTTAATTCTTGCAGCTTTAACATCTACAGTAAAAGGATTGTCAGAATCTGATTGTACTTTAAAGTAACCTTCTCCTGATAGTTTGACAGATCTCTTATCCATGGGAACTCCAAACATGAGTTTACTACCCGAATTTAACCACACTTCACTACCATCCGGTAAATCTATTTTTGTCTGCCCACCGGCCGGTGCCACAATTTCTTGTAAGGTCAATGTTGCTTTTTTACTCTCTTGTGTCCACAATAAATATCCGGCAATACAAAGTAATGGTAAAAATAATACGGCTGCTACTCGATAAAAGTAGTATAAAATACTTTTTGGTTTTATGGACAAAAGGCTGATTTTGTGCCACATTCTTTTTTCTTCAAGCGGTAAATGAATGTCATTGTACTGTGTAGCCACATTACTATTCAACCATATTTCACGTACTTCAAAAAAATACTTTTTGTTCTCTTCACGTTCTTCAATCCATAACCGTAACTGCTCTACATCTTTTTCCGTTGCCGTATTCTCAAGATACTTTGTGATTAAAAGGTTGATATATTCATCTGTTTTTTTCATGTGTAAAACGCTGCTTTATGTAGTATGACGATTATCGCCAAAATATTCCCTTCAATATTATGATTTATTAAGAATGAGATTCATTGACAACTTCCCAATATCCGGTTTTATCTGACCCTATACGATAAATTTTCTGTTGCTCTTGTAATTCTTTGATAATTCGAGAAATTGTTCTTCGAGATTTGTTTAATTTTATTGCCAACTCACTTAGTGTAATGTATGGATTTTCTTTTATCAATTTTACAGTGCCATTTACAATGCCATTTACTCCGATTGAAGCATCTTTAATTCCTTCTATAATGCGTTGCAACATAAAAATAATAAATGCCGTACTGTTTGCTTGAGTATCTGATATTTTAAGTGCTTTATAATAATCTTTCTGATGGTTTTTTATCATTGTATCAATCGGAATCCATGCAAAAACAGGTTTCCATTGTGTTAGAATTAATCCTTGCCACATTCTTCCTATTCTACCATTTCCATCTGTAAACGGATGAATAAATTCAAACTCATAATGAAAAACACAACTTTTAATGAGAGGGTGAGTTTTTGATTTTTTCAACCAAGTAAAAAGAGACTCCATCAATAGTGGTACTTGTTTTGCGGGAGGTGCCAAGTGAACTACTTTTTTACCATCGGCAATACCGACATTGACAGAACGATATTTGCCGTTTTCTTCTACCAAATCTTTCATCATCAGTCGGTGTGCTTTTAACAAATCCGATTCCTTTAACGGATTAAGTTGTAAGAATAAATCATAAACATGAATCGCATTTTTTACCTCCAAAATTTCTTTTGGAGAGCCTAAAATATGTTTCCCGTTTAAAATTGCCGTTACTTGCTCTAAGGTTAATGAATTATTTTCAATAGCCAAAGAAGCTTGAATAGTTTTTATGCGGTTGGTTTTCCGAAGTAGCGGTTGAGGCTTTGCATTATCAGCAATCGTAATCATGGTAACAAGTTCAACAATTTCTGCGACTAAGTGCGTCATCTCATCTGTGATATTAAAAGGAGGTATTTGTCCCATTTCGGATTACTTTGGGTTATTATTTTTTTAAACTCACATTATGACAAATAAATCATTATAATGCTAATAAACTCTTTGAGATGTTCTTTGAGAAAAAGTAATGCTTTGCTAATACGTACTTCGACCGTTCTTACGGAAACCCCCATTTTCTCTGCAATTTCATGATATTTCAATCCTTCGGTACGGCTCATCTCAAAGGTTGCCCTGATCACTTCCGGCAATTGCTCTAACGCTTTATGATAGTGTTTTTCCAACTCTGAGTAAAATACAGCATTCTCCACTTCATACTCCATCAATTCTCCTATAGCAATAAGACGTTGGTCATGTGTCGATTTTATTTTGTGATGTCTTATTTCATCAATACACAGATTGATAACCGACCGCAACAAATAAGATTTCAAACTTTCTCGAATTTCAATAGTGTCTCTGTCATGCCACAACTTTACAAATACATTTTGTACAAGATCTTTACACGTTTGCTTATCGACAATATAGCGACCGGCATAAATCACCAAATCTTTATAGTAATGTCGAAAAAACTGAGAGAAGACTGCTTTATCTCCGGCTTTCAGTCCATTCTTAAAGAAAAAATCTTGTGTTGTATCCGACACTGCGCTCCTCATGTTTTTAATTGAAACTCACCGTTGATAACTATTACTTCTCCATCGTTTTGCAATCGCTGTAAAGCATAAAGATACTCTTCTTCATGCAAAAAGTCAGCAGCCATTAAAAATTCACTGATGTTCTTCGGACTTTTTGACAAGATTGTCAATATCTCTTCTCTCCTGTCTTTAAGTTGATTTTTTGAAACACAATAATCACACATTCCGCAGGGTGTTGCATTGTTTTGTCCGAAATATTTAAGCAATAACTGACTTCTACACTGGTCACTGATTTCTGCATAACCTAACATGGCTTCGATTTTTTCTGTTTCCCGCTCTTTACGGGCTTTGTAGTTTTGAGGAGACAAATAAATATCGGCATTCTGTAGTCGCTCTGTCAAAAAAGTAATTTGTGCGTGTATTTTTCGCGGAATATAATCAATAACACCCAATGTCTTGAGTTTTTTAAGTCCCTCATAGACTTCAAATTCAGATTTTTCTAACTTCCTGGCTAAATAAGATTCATCAATCACTTGATAGTCTGAAAAAACACCTGTATAATTACGAAGTATTTGGGTGAGCAAATCATCTAAAAAACTGTTTTTAAGATGATATTGGTAAAGTTGATCTCTCAACACCACAAAACGTAAAGAGGAAACTTTTTTGGTATCATCGTTATACACCAAATATCCTTCTATTTCTAAGATTTTGAGAATGGCATAAACATTGACCGACGGTAATTTTTTATCCATACAAAAATGGATAAGATTAAAATCAAATGAATGACCTTTCCCCGAACCGTAAGCAATCTGGAGATAACTTGCTATTTGCTGATAAATTTCTTTAACTCTTACCACCGGAGGAAAATTATTGGTTAACATTGACGACAACCTTTGCTTGTCTGTACTGTTATAAATCATGATGGCGTATGCTTTTTGCTCATCTCTGCCAGCCCTTCCTGCTTCCTGAAAATAAGCCTCTATAGATGCCGGAATATTAACATGGACAACATATCTCACATCCGATTTATCAATCCCCATACCAAAAGCATTGGTGGCCGCAATGACCGGAATTTTCCCGCTTTTCCACTGCTCTTGCTTAAACTTTCTCTCTTCACTACTTAACCCAGCGTGATAAAAATCGGCTATAAAACCGTTGTCGGTCAGAAACTTCGCAGCTTCCTCTGTTCCCTTGCGAGTACTGCAATACACCAAGCCACTACCTTCAATCTGTTGCAATAGTTTTTGTAAGGTTAACAACTTGTTTTCTTTGTAAAGAACAATGTAAGCAAGGTTTGGACGACTGAAACTTTTACTCAGTACATGCGGTGTGGCAAATTGTAGTTTTGCCATAATATCCTCTACCACCTGCGGCGTAGCAGTCGCTGTAAGTGCTAAAATGGAAACGTCGGGCAACAAAGTGCGAATATCGGCAATTTTTAAATAGGAAGGTCGAAAGTCATATCCCCATTGAGAAATACAATGTGCTTCATCTACCGCAATAAAACTTACGGTCATTTGTTTTACTTTATTCAGAAATAGAGTTGTCGAAAGCCTTTCAGGAGAGAGGTAAAGAAATTTCAGGTTACCATAAATAGCCGCATTAAAAGCATCTTCAATTTCCTGTTCAGACATTCCTGAACATACAACCTTTGCCTTGATATTACGTTTTTGTAAATTTTCAACTTGATCGGTCATCAAAGCAATCAGCGGAGAAATAACCAAACACACTCCATCCATAGCCATTGCCGGAACTTGAAAACAAATAGATTTTCCGCCGCCGGTAGGAAGCAGCGCTAAAGTATCTTGACCGTTATAGATTGCCGTAACAATGTCTTTCTGCAACGGACGAAACTGGTCGTAACCCCAATACTGTTTTAATATTTGCTCAAAGTGAATTGGCTTTGAATGATCTGCCATGTTACTTTTATAATCGTTCTATTTCTTCTTTTGATAAACCGGTACTATTGATAATAATATCTATATCTACCTGATTTTTCTTTAACTGTTTTGCTACCTCTATCTTCCCTTCTATCTTTCCTTCTATTTTCCCTTCTATTCTTCCTTCTATTTTCCCTTCTATCTTTCCTTCTATTTTTCCTTTTGTCCTCCCTTCAATAAGTCCTTCCAACTTTGCCGTAGAAAGTACATCATTTTGTATCATAATCGCATTAAGATGTTCTTCGTAAGCATGCTGTTCTTCTTTACTCATATTGTAGTAGAGTAATTTTTGTCGTGCTTCTTCAAGCCCTGGAGCACCTGTATTTTCTGTTATCTTCCCTGTCTTCAAATATTCAATCCACTCTTCTAACGGTGTTTTTGCAACTTCATTGAATTCATTAACACGTATCAGAAAATATTCAGGAAATATCTTTGTAGGATTGGTTGGAACTATCGCATTCTTATCTTTTAAACTTACTTGCAATTCATCTCCGGTATGTACACCAACAAAATTTGTTTTGCCATGATAAAGATAGTCTTTACCTTTTCCAATATCAAAATACAAAATGCTGATAGAATATACTTTCTTTACCTGATCATAGTCTTTACCTAAAGAAATATGCTCGGTAATGGCCTTTGATACTCCATACAAAATACGCTCAAGATAGTATAATTCGCGCGTATTCTGAATTTCTACAATAATAATTTCGCCTTTACTATTGCAGGCTTTAAGGTCCACCCGATTAAATTTATCTTCTTTAGAAACTTGATTTGATTCACTCTCCAAAATCTCTTGTATTTGAATTTTTTCTTGTAACAACACAGATAAAAAGCCCTCCAATACGCCAAAATTAGCTTTATCGCGCAATAATCGCTTGGCTGCCCAGTCAAAACGGACAATATGATCTTTACCATTCATGATATTAAATAATTAATGATTTGAAACAATAACCTGCATGTCATGAAGATTAAACCATGACATCACTATGACATTTTAAAAATTGAGAAAAAGATGGCGGAGAAGGAAAATGAAGCAATCTTCCGATTTCTACATTATACAAATCTGTTCGATATTGTAAATCTCTAATCATTTTCAAGGTATATGAAGTAATAAAATCTTGGATTGAAAATCCTGTCAGTATTTTCACTGTCATACTTAACTCTACTCCTCTATTAATCCCTAATTTTTGGGCATAAAAATCTACTCTTTTATAACCATATTGGTGTACTAATGCTGCAAAATTATCCATCAATGAACATTGTGTCAAATGGCGTTCCGGAAAGTCTGTCAGATTGATAATTTGGGTAGCACTTGCTTTAATTTGTTGGTCGATATTAGAAAAACCTGTTTCAATCGGCAAAGTAGTTTCCACATGCTTAGGAAGTTTAAAAACTCTGTCTTTCATCTCTTCCGGTAATGCTTTGTAAATAAAAATCTTTGTAGTGTCTATCAATGAATAAGTCATAAAAGAATAGGAAAGATTAACTATTGACTACAAAAATAGGTATTTGAAATGTACAATCCAAAACTTGAGAAAGGGTCTTTTTAAATACTTGCAACAAAAGAATTTTCTGAGATAACTTTGATCTCAAAATTAGTGACGTAAAGATAATCATTTATGAACTAATCTTGGATAATTAATAAAGGTAAGTAGATTGATTAATGATTACAATGTTTCTATTTTCCGATAGAATACATACCGTCGCAATAGATGTTGTCTAAAAAAATAACCGCTCGTTTTATAACAAGCGGTTACCTTTACTATTGTCCATCCTTACTTTTTCTTCTTAGCTCTTTCCCGTGCAAGATCTGTTCTCGAGTTATATTTAATGGTCGCAGAAGTTTCCGTTTGTGTAATATCCATCTCCACCGGCACACTTTCACCACAACCGTTACGTGCAATCACCGTAATTTTTCCGTTTGGATTACCATTGACAAAATTTACCTTTATGGAGTTTGCGGAACTTTCTCCAATCCATCCTTCGGGCAACTGCCATTCATAAGCACCAACATATTTATTAGCCGGCAAAAAGAATACACTTTGTTTACTGTCAAAGGTCATTGTATTATCAAGAAAATAATTGGGTTCAGAAGCTGCGACATGTACAATAACCTGGGCTCGGTCGCTTTCTTCACCATCAACACTTTGTGTTACCCAAAAATAATGTCGCCCTTCTACATTAGTATTAGGCACCGGTATTCCATTCAGCGGAGTATAAAGCGATGTAGAGGAATACCATTTTAGGTCATCTCCTTCCGCTGTAAGAGGTCTGGCTCTTTCTCCCTGACAATACATGATTGGAGTTTTTGCTACCGGAGGTTGAGGATAGAAAAAGAACATGGGCAAACCATAAGAAGTTCCATTCGCTGTTTTTGCATAAGGAATGGCATGGTAGTAATCATAATCCCGAAGTATGGGAGTTTGTGTTGTTATAATTCCATGAATTTGCCCCTGCTTTGCCTGCAACACTTTCGGATTACTAAATAATTCTTCTCTGGAAAAAGCATACAAAAATCCAACTTCCGTCACTCCGGCAAGAGAGGATACAAGTGCTGTAAGTTCTATCATATTTTCATTTTGTATCATTTTCAATGATGTTATTTCGGGTAATCCTTCAACCATTGTAAAAGTCATTTCTTGAGAAAAGTTCGTAGTCATATAGTTTTTCGGAACTGCTTGTACACTCCAATGGTACGTTTGCTTTGGGGTTAATTTTTTCAAAGTATAAACGTAAGCATCTTTGACATTGCCACTGCTAGGTCTTTTCAGTTTGTTATGACTGGTAGTCATTGAATTTAAAACATTATTTGACTCAGATTCTGTACCTACTCGAAGATTATAGGTATATGCCAGTGTATCGACTAACGGTAACCATGTTAATATGACATTATTTCCGTTTTGATAACTTTTTAATGTTGTCGGTGGTTCCGGAATATAAGGCAACGTTCGTAGATTGTTTGCAAGAACACTGGCTGTGGAACGTGCTCCGGTAATTCGTCCGCAATAAAGAATATCAAGCATTCCGTTTCTATCCATATCACCCCATGACGCTGAAGCTAAGTCTATTTTTGGAAAATGCGGGTTATGCACTTCTTTGAATTCGGTGGTTTGTGTGGTAGATAAATTGTGTAAAATATAGAATGTTCTTATCTGTACGCCTCTGTCTCCAATAATCAATAAATCCGTAAAATCATCATTGTCAAAATCACCCCAAGTCAGGCATGCGCCATTCCACACTCCTTGAAATTCAAAATCTTCAACCATTGTTGTTCCTCCGGCATTCAAGTAAATCATACCGAATAATCCGCTTGGCGACATATCAATAGAACCTGTCAATGCCATGTCTGGATAACCATCATTATTGTAATCCCCAAAGGCAAAAGTACTTTTATAGAGTCCTGGAAGTTGAGCATTAATATCTTCAAATCCATCTTCAACGTTTTTATACAGATTTGTGTTTCCATTTCCGGTAATGGCCAAGTCCAATAAACCATCTACATTAAAATCTACCCAAGCCAATTCACCATCGTTTATTCCGGCTAATCCAAATTCTCTCAATCGAAAACCTTTACCTTGAAGGTTTTCATAGACAACTGTCCTACTTTGCTTTTCTTTGGTAATCCCTCCTACTGCAATATCTACCCACCCGTCATTATTGAAATCACCACATGCCACGCTGGCATTTCTCATCCCTATAAATTTGAAATCTTTGGCAGTAAAAGTCATATTGCCATTGTTCTCATAAAGAATACATACTTCTTTATCTTGTACTCCCGCACCGACAACAATAAAATCCAGATTTCCGTCATTGTTATAATCTAAAAATGCAGCATCTCCATCATATACTCCAGCCACTCCTTCTAACTTTACATATTGAAAAGATTTACCTTCATTGCTTTTGTACAATAAAATATCTAACCCTGTTTCTGACGTACCGGTGATGAGGACATCTAAATAACCGTCATCATCTACATCTCCCCAAATGGCTGCACCGCGACTTAATCCGATAAAATCATGGTTTTCTACCGTAAAAGTCTGTGCTTGAATAGTTGCAACAGACAATACTAATAATAAAAACAATACATTTTTTTTCATACTAATTTAGTGTATTAAAGAGGTTATTTGTTCAATGATTTCTTGAGAGCGTGCCGCCGTTTTACCTCCGGCAATCGCAAAATGGGGCTGACCTCCACCCTTTCCTTCAATCTGTGGGGCATATTGAGTAATCAGTTTTTGTGCATTAAAAGGCACTTCGTTTAATAATGATTTAGAAAGTCCTATCGCCAAAAACACTTTTTCAACAATGGTGGCAATACCAATAAATAAAATTTTTTCTTCTCCGGCAATCATGTGTAGTGCGATATTACGTAGCATTTCTGGGTCGGGTAAATGGTTTGTAAAACGTACTATGCGAGTATCTCCTTTGAGTAAACTGTCGTCATAGAGTTTTTTGACAATTCTATTTAGATTTTCTTGCTTTGCCTGCTCCATACTTTTTCGCAAAGAAGTATTCTCTTCCATTAACTTTTTTACAGCGATTTGTACATCATTATTATTCAAAAATTGCTTTATCTGATTTAATATAAATGAATCAAATTCGGTCATTCTTTCTGCCTCTAAGCCGGTTACAGCAACAATTCTTCTTATTCCTGTGGCAATAGAACCTTCGGACACTATTCTGAAATAGCCTATATTCCCTGTTGCTTCTACGTGTGTTCCGCCGCACAACTCAAAAGAATCCCCAAAGCGAACAGTACGTACTTTGTCTGTATATTTTTCTCCAAAAAGTGCCATTGCGCCTTCTTTTGTTGCCTCTTTCAATGAAGCACTCCGATTTTCTATACGGTGATAGTTTTGACGTATCAACTCATTGACTTTTTGCTGGACAGAAGAAATGTCGGATTCACCGATTTTTTGAAAGTGAGAAAAATCAAACCGCAACTCTTGAGAAGAAACTAATGACCCTTTCTGCTCTACATGGTTTCCTAAAACTTGTCGTAAAGCATAATGCAACAAGTGCGTTGCCGTATGATTGGCGGCTATTTTTTTACGATTTTTTTCATCGACTTGTGCTGTAAAATTATCGTTGACATTTTGTGGAATCTTTGTTGTAATATGAACAACAACACCATTTTCTTTAAGCGTGTTGATAATGTCAACTTTTTCTGCGGATGAAAATAATGTTCCCATATCGCCAACTTGTCCTCCACCTTCGGCATAAAAAGGAGTTCTTGTCAATACAATTTGATAATGGGTTTGTTGTTTACGTTCAACTTTTCTGTATTTAACAATTTGTGTAACTGAAGAAAATTGGTCATATCCTACAAATTCAGTTTCCTGATGAGGTAACAATACAGTCCATTCTTCTGACGATGTTTCTGCATCTTGCTTACTTCTGTTTTTCTGTAACAATAATTCTTTTTCAAAACCCGCTTTGTCTATCGAAAAACCCTCTTCTTGTGCTATTAACTCCGTTAAATCTATCGGAAAGCCATAAGTATCATACAATGTAAACAATGTATGACTGTCTATTTCTGTTTTTCCTGTTTGTTTGTAGCCTGAAATGGTTTGAGATAATAACTTTATACCATTATCTAAAGTTTGAAAAAAGGCTCTTTCTTCTTCCCGAATAACATTTTCAATAAAAGATTGCTGTTTTTGTAATTCCGGAAATATTTCTCCCATTTGTAACCGCAACACTTCTACTAATTTATATAAAAACGGCTCTTTAGCCTCTAAGAATGTATAACCATATCTTACGGCTCGACGCAAAATACGCCGAATAACATACCCGGCTTTTACGTTACTTGGCAATTGACCATCTGCAATAGCAAAAGAAATTGCTCTAATGTGGTCTGCAATCACCCGCATAGCAACACTTGTCTGTGGATTTTCCGTATATGACTTACCGCTGTTTTTCTCTATTTGTGCTATAATAGGAGTAAATACATCTGTATCATAGTTACTTTGTTTTCCTTGTAACACCATGCAAAGACGCTCAAAGCCCATTCCAGTATCAACATGTCGATGAGTTAAAGGTTCTAACTGTCCGTTATTTTTACGGTTATATTGAATAAATACTAAGTTCCACAATTCTACAACTACCGGAGAACCAGTATTGACTAATTTTGCTCCGTCAATTTTCTTGCGTTCTTCATCAGTTCTTAAATCTATATGAATTTCCGTACATGGCCCACAAGGTCCGGTTTCTCCCATTTCCCAAAAATTATCTTTGGCACTACCGTTAAGAATATGATGTTGGGGTAAATATTTTTGCCAATATTGGTGAGATTCAGTGTCGGGTGCTAATTGGTCTTTTGAACTTCCTTCAAATACCGTAGCATATAATCTACCTTTATCAATACCATACACTTCTGTCAACAATTCAAAAGCCCAAGCAATGGCTTCTTCTTTAAAATAATCTCCAAAACTCCAGTTTCCAAGCATTTCAAACATGGTATGGTGATAGGTATCATGCCCTACCTCTTCCAAATCATTGTGTTTACCGCTTACCCGTAAACATTTTTGGGTATCGGCAATACGCGGAAAGGTAATAGGGACATGGTCTAAAAATATTTCTTTAAACTGATTCATTCCGGCATTGGTAAAAAGCAACGTTGGGTCATTTTTTACCACCATAGGTGCAGAAGATACAATTTTATGATGTTTGGATTCAAAAAAAGAAAGAAATTTTTGTCTGATAATTTGCGATTGCATATATATTACGTCCTCTATATTTTTACAAAGGTAGTAATTTTTGATGTAAAGAATATTTTACAAAAAAATAATCACCGACAATGTTAATTCAATTCGTTCAATTTACATTAGTAATCCAACTGACTTTTTGGTATATTGGTATAGCAAAAAAACAAGATGTATTTTCTCTGAAAAAATGATGAGAATATCCCTATCTACTTTATCGGAGATAGAAAATGAGTACCTTTGCAATCGTCAATTGTAAATCATCTATCCATTATGAATACTACACAAAAACTCTATATTATTGCCGGCGAAGCTTCGGGTGATCTCCACGGCAGTAATCTTATTGCTGCCATCAAACGATTTTACCCGTCAACTCAAATCAGATGCTGGGGTGGAGATAAAATGCAACAAGCCGGAGGAGATTTAGTCAAACATTACAAAGAAACTGCAATTATGGGTTTTGTCGAAGTAATTCGGAACTTAAGATTTATTCGAAACTTATTTCGATTTTGTAAGGAAGATATTCTGACCTTTCAGCCCGATGCTCTCATTTTGATAGACTACCCCGGTTTTAATTTGCGGATTGCCAAGTTTGCCAAACAGCATAACATTAAAGTTTTTTATTACATTGCTCCCAAGGTCTGGGCATGGAAAGAGTCTCGGGTTAAACTCTTAAAACGTTATGTTGACAAGTTGTTTGTTATCTTTCCCTTTGAGGTAGAATATTTTAAAAAACATGGAATAGATGCCTTTTATGTCGGTAATCCATTGACTGAAGAATTGGCAACAAAAGAATATCAGGAAGAGAGATTACAAAAAGAGTTGTTAGATGAAAATGACCATCGTCCTATCATTGCCATTTTACCGGGAAGCCGAAAACAGGAGATAAAAGCAGTCTTACCGCGTCTTTTGCCCGTAATTCACCGCTTTCCTGATTATCAATTTGTGGTTACTAAAATGCCTTCTGTTCCATCGGATGTTTATGATAAAATTTTGACCGGACAGCCTGTAAAATGTGTCAGCGACCTTACGTTAGAACTTTTGCGCCACTCTAAAGCAGCACTTGTAACATCGGGTACAGCAACTTTAGAAACCGCATTACTTAATGTTCCTCAAGTTGTTTGTTATTACGGCAATCCATTATCCATATTTGTGGCAAAATTGTTGGTCAAACTACCTTATTTTTCATTGGTCAATATTATTTTGAAAGAAACTGCCGTAAAGGAATTACTGCAAAATGATTTAACGGAAGAATCTGTTAGCCATGAATTATCTGACTTACTCTATAATGTTAAAAAAATAGACGCTATACGACAAAAGTACGTTATTCTTATGAATTTGCTCTCAGGAAATAAAATTTCAGAACAGATAGTTTTTGAGATGATGAGGGTGATGTAAGAATCATCTTTTTGTTTTATAGTTATGTTAAAAGGATTTACATTTATTTTTTTATTTTTCTACAGTTTTTTTCTTTCAGGCAATGATATTAATTCCGTAAAAATAGGGCTGTTTTATCAAGAGCAAATTCAATTTGCCAATATCAAAGTACAACATTCGGTCTATCAAATTATTATTGATGATGAAGAATTGACTATTTTTCCGGATGATGAAGTGCAACTGATAGGTGAAAAAAATGGCTTTACGATGGCTTTCAGAGGAAATGTCAAAAACAATATCAAGATGTTACGTCTTGTTGCTGTACAGCCACAGGGAACATTCACTTTGCAGGTCAATACAGCCAACAATATTGAATCCCGAACATATTATAATGATCTAATCATTCAAAGCAAAGAATCTTCTCTCAAGTTTATTAATGAAGTTAATATAAATCATTATCTTTGCGGCGTTATTGGAACAGAGGTCGGCAATTCGGGCAATAAAACATTGTATGAAGTAAAAACATATCTTTGTAGAACATTTTTATATTCACAATTTGACAAACACGCTTCAGAAGGTTTTAATTTGTGCGATTGTGTCCATTGCCAAGCATATAAAGGTACGCAATACAATGCTACCATTGCAGAAGTGGTTAACAAAACATTAGATGCTGTCATCACTGATAAAAGTTTTCATGTTGTAACTCCTGTATATTCGGCGAATTGTGGAGGGCAAACTTGTAATTCAGAAGATGTTTGGTCATCAAAAGACCCTCACTTACGCTCTACAAAATGTTCACATTGTAAAGATTCAAAAGGCTCACAGTGGGAAACCTCCATTCCTCTGAAACAGTGGCAACTTTATATGAAACAAAATAATATAGTGGTCAAAGATGTTAAATCATATGACTTTGAACCTAACGGACGAAGAAAATATTACAAGGTCGGAAAACGACAATTGCCTTTAACCAAAATACGAAAAGATTTGGGACTACGTTCAACCTACTTCACCGTTAAAGTTTCCGGAAATGAGGTAATATTAAAGGGGCTTGGATATGGACACGGGGTAGGATTATGTCAGGAGGGAGCCATACAGATGGCAAGTGAAGGTTATAGTGCGGAGGAAATACTAAATTATTACTATAAGAATATTACTATTGTTCCCACTCCCCAAGCACAGCCTCCGCAAAATATTATGTACAGAAATAATAAAGTAGTTTCTGAAATTTTTAATCCATGGAAATAGAAATACTAAACAAAAAATCATGTTTGTTGTATTGAAATCTGAACTTAAGAATCAATTATCTTCTTTCAGTATTGGTGTAGTGTTGGCAATATTCTTTATTGCCAACACTTGGTTTTTATCATTCTCAGAAAGTCAACTCAATATTTTTTCCGTAGGAGCAGTAACATTAGAACCGTTTTTTATGCTGGCTCCTTGGTTATTACTGATTCTAATTCCCGCTACTACGATGCGTCTTTTTGCCGAAGAAAAGAAAACAGGAACCATAGAATTACTGCTCACCAAACCTATTAGTACTT
Organism: uncultured Muribaculaceae bacterium; assembly: GCA_964450725.1. GTDB lineage: Bacteria > Bacteroidota > Bacteroidia > Bacteroidales > UBA932 > CAYVGO01. The sequence continues at coordinate 32,245 of CAYVGO010000004.1, read as the reverse complement.
CATCACTTATTTTGGGTAAATATTTTGCAGTAATTGTGATATTAATCTTGACCCTTGTCATTTCATTGATATATCTCGGTATAATTTCTTTTCTTTCTTCTGACGGTACGATAGATAAAGCGGCTACTTTGGGAGGATATATTGGACTTTTGCTCGTCGGAACAACATTTGCCGCCATAGGGATTTTTTGTTCAACATGCGTAAGTAATCCCATCATCTCCTTTCTTTTATCGCTTTCGTTATCCTTTTTTCTATATCTCGGATTTGACGGATTGTCGGCAATGGTTTCAATGAAAAGCATAGCCTCAACATTATTATTATTTAGCGCCCAAGAACATTATGACGCTATCAGCAGAGGGATTATTCACAGTCGGGATATTATCTACTTTATATCCGTTATTTTTCTTTTTTTAGTGCTTACAAAGCACTCTCTTACAAGATACACTCATTAATCTTTACCATGTTCAGCACAGATATACAAATACGAGTACGTTATGGAGAGACTGACCAAATGAGGGTCGTTTATTATGGTAATTATCCTCTCTATTTTGAAGTTGCACGCACAGAAGCATTGCGCCAATTAGGGTTACTTTACCTTGATATGGAAACTGCCGGAATTGCCATGCCTGTTACCGAAATGTACGTCAAATATATTGCTTCTGCAAAATATGATGATTTGTTAACCGTTCGTGTCATGATAAAGGAGAAACCCTTAGTTCGTATTCATTTTGAATATGAAGTATATAATCAAGATAACCTGTTACTCACAGAAGCATCTACAAAACTTGTATTTGTCCGTAAATCCGACTTTAAACCTATTGCCGCGCCTAAAAAATTTTTAGAAACATTAGAGCCGTTTTTTACATAAACCTACATTAAACTATTTACAGAACAAACATGTTTGATGTGCGGAATTCCATAGGATATTCATTAAAATTTATTTGCTTATGAAAAAATCACTACTTCTTATTTTATTTTGCCTTACCATTATTGCTATTCAAGCACAACACACCCTCCCAACAGAGAAAGATAAATACGAAGAAATCGTTAAGAAAGTTAAGGTATATCCTAATCCGGCAAAAGAATATGTTACTTTTAAGTTCAACCAATCTTTTACCGGTAGTATTGAAATTTTTAATCGTTACGGTGTATTAAAGAAAGTGGTCAATTTGTATGAAGAATTAGAAAAGCAAATTGATATTGCCGATTTCTCGGCAGATCAATATCTTTACAACATTACCATCAATCAACAATCTATCACTACAGGCATTATTATAAAAAAATAATCCGATGCCGACTCAACTTGCAGTTTCTGATTTTTTGTCATCATCAGAAAAAAAGATGATAATTGATGTCCGTTCGCCATCAGAATTTACTAAAGGACATATTGTTGGAGCAGTAAATATTCCGCTTTTTGATGACAATGAAAGAGCCATAGTAGGAACAATTTACAAGCAGGTAGGGAAACACCAAGCCGTCGTTAAAGGGTTGGAATTTGTAGCACCCAAAATGGCGACTTGGGTAAAGCAAGTGGAACATTTTCCGGAGGAACTTTACCTTTATTGTTTCCGTGGAGGAATGAGAAGTAATTCTTTGGCTTGGCTTTTTGAACAATCAGGCAAAAAATGCTTTATCTTAGAGGGCGGTTATAAGGCATTTCGTAACTATGTGTTAAATTCTTTTCAAAAAACTTATCCTTTAATTATTTTGGGAGGAAAAACAGGCTGTGGAAAAACAGAGATTTTAGAATGTTTACAACAAGCAGGAGAGCAGATAATAGATTTAGAATTTTTAGCCAACCATCGAGGTTCTGCATTTGGAGGAATAGGAAAAGGAGAACAACCAACTACGGAAATGTTTGAAAACCAACTGTTTTATCATTTAGAACTCTTGGATAATAATAAACCTATTTGGATAGAAGATGAAAGCCGTACGATTGGCAAAGTCATCATTCCTACTGAGTTTTTCAATCAAATAAGGACAAGTCGTACTGTTTTTATTGATTTCCCATTGGAGTTACGGATAGAAACAATATTAAACCATTACGGACATTACGAAATCTCACAACTTTGCGATGCCATCAGTAAAATTACCAAACGATTGGGCTACGATAAAGCACAAGAAGCATTACAATACTGCAAAACCGGAAATTTGAATGAGTGTGTCAAAATATTATTATACTATTACGACAATACCTATGAAAAAGGAAAAAATAGTCGTAACCCATCATTACTGCACTCAATAACTTTTAAAACGCTTGACATGGATATTATCGTAAAGTCGTTACAAAAGTATGGTCAAAAGAATGCTCATTTCACTTCATAGCATTTTCCAATAATGCTGCAATCTCTTCATGCTCTTGACCTATGGCATAATCCAAGGCCGTTTTTCCAAAACCATCTTTTTGAAAAACATTGACTTTATGTTGCAGTAAAATCTCTACAATAGACTTATGTCCAAACGTTGCTGCAAAGAATAAAGCATTAGCATCATTGTAATTTAGGGTATTGGGATTTGCTTTGTACTCCAATAACAAAGTTACTATCTTTTCATAACCTTTGTAGCATGCTCCCATCAACGCCGTATTTCCTGAAAAGTCTTGCAATTCGGTGTTTGCTGAATGTTTAAGAAGTGCGCCTACTACATCATAACTATTATTATATACTGCTAATATTAAAAGGGAGTAATTTTTTTCATTGACCGTGTCAATATTACATCCTGATTTAATATATTGATTAACTTTTACTACGTCATTATTTCTAACATCATCAAAGATAGTTTGAGCCCAAATTGAGATTGAACAAAGTAAGAAAAGAAGTAGGAGGAAAATTGATTGCATATAAAAGACTAATAAAAAATTGCATACCTTGAGGGGCATGCAATACAATGTAAAATTATATTCAATAATATTTTAAGAGCCGAAGTTATCAAACATCACCATTTCTTCTGGAACTCCCAAGTTATCAAGCATTTTTGTTACTGCACCTGTCATCATCGGAGGCCCACAAAGATAGTATTCAATATCTTCCGGAAACTTATGTTGATTCAAATACTTGTCAGCAATCACTTTATGGATAAATCCTACCGGTCCAGTCCAATTATCTTCGGGTAATGGTTCAGAAAGAGCAATAGTAAAGGTGAAATTAGGAAACATTTTTTCTATCTTTCTAAAATCTTCCTCATAAAAAATTTCACTTTTAGATCTTGCACCATACCAAAATGTAACTTTACGTCCTGTTTTGAGGGTGTGAAATAAATGGAAAATGTGAGAACGCATCGGAGCCATTCCTGCTCCACCACCAATAAACATCATCTCACGGTCAGTGTCTTTTAAGAAAAATTCTCCGTAAGGTCCGGAAATCGTAACCTTATCTCCCGGTTTTCGAGAAAAAATATAAGAAGAACAAATTCCGGGATTTACATTCGCAAATCCGTTTTTAGCCCTATCCCAAGGTGGAGTCGCAATACGGATATTTAACATTATGATATTCCCTTCTGCAGGATGATTTGCCATAGAATAGGCCCTGAATGTGGGAGAAGAATTTTTCATGAACAATTTCCATAAGCCCATACTATCCCATACTGAATGAAAACGTTGGTCAACTTCTATGTCTTTTGAAAAATCTACAGAACATTTTGGAATGTCAATTTGAATATATCCACCTGACTTAAAGTCCAAAAACTCACCTTCAGGTAATTTTACTACAAATTCTTTGATGAAAGAGGCTACATTATTATTAGAAACCACTTCACATTCCCATTTTTTAATTCCCAAGATTTCTTTATGAATATGTAAGTCAATACTTTCTTTTACTTTTACCTGACAACCTAATCGCCAATGGTCTGCTTGTTGTTTGCGAGAAAAAAATCCTGTTTCCGTAGGTAGTATTGAACCTCCTCCCTGTAAAACCTGACATTTACACATTCCGCAAGTACCGCCACCGCCACAAGCTGAAGGCAAAAAAATACCATTGTCTGACAATGTAGAAAGTATAGAACTTCCTCCATTTACTTCTAATGTTTTTGTCCCATCATTGATTTTAATTGTTACTTTTTCTGCCGATGTCAGTTTACTTTTTACGTATAGTAAAAGTCCTACAAGAATAAGAATAACCGTCAAAAATACAACAACAGCAACAATGGTTGTAAGTACACTTTCCATAATCTATATATTTTTTTATATTCCTAAAAAACTCATGAATGCAATAGCCATTAACCCCGTAAGAATGAAAGTAATTCCAAGCCCTTTTAACGGAGCCGGCACATTAGAATAACTCATTTTTTCACGAATGGCGGCAATGGCAACAATCGCTAATGCCCAACCAATTCCGGAGCCTAAACCAAATGCTGTTACTTCTGCTACCGATTCATAATTTCTTTCTTGCATAAATAAAGTTCCTCCCAAAATTGCGCAGTTTACGGCAATAAGAGGTAAAAATATTCCCAATGAAGCATAGAGTGCCGGAGCAAAACGCTCTACAATCATTTCTACAATTTGTACAAATGAAGCGACTACAGCTATGAAAATTATTAAACTTAAAAATGAGAGATCAACATCCTTTAAACTTTCGTCAAGCCAAACTAATGCTCCGGGTTCTAAAATGTAAACGTTAAGCAAATAATTGAGTACCACTGTACATACTAAAACAAAAATAACGGCTAATCCTAATCCTAAAGATGTTTTTACATTTTTAGATACTGCTAAAAACGAACACATTCCAAGAAAGAATGCGAATATCATATTATCTACGAAGATAGATCGGATAAAAATAGAAATAACATTTTCCATATTCTAAACTATTTTTCAATTAAACTTTTGTTATTGGCACGTTGTACCCAAATAATGATGCCTACTAAAATGAGTGCCATGGGAGGCAATATAACAAGTCCGTTATTTAAATAGTGTCCGCCTTCAGACATGTAAAATGATTCAGGGATAATACGGATATTCCAAACAGTACCATTACCAAACAACTCTCTAATAAAACCTACAATGACTAAAATTAATCCATACCCCAATCCGTTGCCAAATCCGTCTAAAAAAGAGGGAATGGGGGGATTTCCTAATGCAAATGCCTCTAAGCGACCCATAACAATACAGTTCGTTATAATCAAGCCCACAAATACACTTAACTGCTTACTTACCTGATAAACGTATGCCTTTAAAATTTGGTCAACCAAAATTACAAGCGCGGCCACTACTACTAACTGTACTATAATACGAATTCGAGAAGGAATAGTATTGCGTAAAAGTGATATGACAAGATTCGAAAAAGCAGTAACAATTGTTACTGAAATTGCCATAACTACTGCCGGCTCTAATTTTACGGTTACAGCCAATGCCGAACAAATACCTAAAACAAGAATGGTGATGGGGTTAGCCTTAGATATAGGAGATGTGAGTAACCCTAAGTTTTTGCTCGAAAATAAAGGTTCTTTTTCTTTTGTAGCCATATAATATTTTTTATAACGATTTATATTATGAATGCCAATCTAACTTATTAGATATTAGGTGTCGTTGGTATCGGTTGAAGTTGAACTGAATCTTGTGTTACAATGGTAGAGTCAATTTTTATCACTTGAACTTTTTCTGCCATAACTTTTGTGATATAAGGTCTATAAAGTTGTAATACATTGTATAGCATATCATTTACACCTTTACTTGTCAGTGTTCCTCCTGAAATACCGTCAACCGTATGTGCATCAAGCGTTGCAGTTCCATTTTTAACAACATGAATAGAAGTAAACGTTTTTCCTTCAAAAATAGTTTTTCCTTCAAACGTACTTCTAAATTTGGAGGTTGTAATTTCTGCTCCCAATCCGGGCGTTTCACCTTTATGATCAAAGACAACACCAGATATTGTATTCATATCTTCATTTAAAGAAATATATCCCCAAATAGGTCCCCAAAGTCCTTTACCCGTAAGTGGAAAAATATATTTTTTTACTGCACCTTGCAATTGGCACTCAAAAACGGGCAATGTGATATTATTATCACCCTTATTAAATTTACTAATTTCTTTGGCAATATTAACATTAAACCCATCAATACCGGCAACCAAATTTCCATTCATGTCGATAGCAAAAGCGTTTGTAATGTATTGCTTATATTCATTTTCAATATATGAATCCCTATTTTGAACAGTGTCAGCACCTTGTGCTTGATGAACAGATAACAAAATATTATATTTTTTATCTATTTCAATATTTTTCAACTGATAAGGTTTTAAAAATGAGTACGCTACAGCAAGTAATACTGCAACAACTACTACCATGATGATAGAATATAAAAACGTATATAGATTACTATTCTTGTTCATTACTCTATAGTTTTACTGGTTAATTTTTAGTATGTTGTATTGCTCTTTTTAGCCTTTTATTGATGTTGCCTTGTACAACATAGTGGTCAATAAGAGGTGCAAAAGCATTCATTAATAATATGGCGAGCATCATTCCTTCGGGATAAGCAGGATTGAATACCCGAATAACAACGACCATTATTCCAATAAGAAATCCATAAATCCATTTTCCACGTTCGGTCTGCGCTGCTGTTACTGGGTCTGTAGCCATAAACACAGCCCCAAAAGCCAATCCGCCAATCATTAAATGGATTTCAGGAGCAATAGCAAGGTAATCATGTAAAATGCGGTGAGCATCATCTTGGAAATATTCCAATGTTGCTAAGCCATTAAACAATAATCCTGTAAGATATGCCCCTGCAAAAACAGATAACATAATCTTCCAACTCGCTACACCGGTATAAATTAGTAATACCGCACCCAAAAGAATACAAAAAGTCGACGTTTCTCCGATAGAACCGGGAATAAACCCAAAAAACATATCAGAAGTATTAGGGAGTTGTGTTATATTCCCTGTAGTAAGTTGTGCCAACGGAGTTGCTCCCGTAGTGGCATCTGCAAATGGGTTTGACTCATAGAGACTTTTTATCCACACCTTATCTCCTGACATTTGAGAAGGATAAGCAAAAAATAAAAATGCTCGTGCTAATAATGCCGGATTAAAAATATTCATTCCGGTGCCACCAAAAATCTCTTTTCCTATGATTACGGCAAAAGCAGTAGCTAAAGCAACTGTCCATAGAGGTATATTTGCCGGTAAAATTAAAGGAATAAGAAATCCGGATACCAAGAAACCTTCGTTAACTTCATGCCCTCTAATTTGTGCCGAAGCGAATTCAATCCCCAACCCTACAACATAGCACACTATAATAATTGGTAGTACTTGCCATGCGCCTTCAGCAAACATTTCCCAAAAGGTGGCCTCTTGGTTTATCGACATAAAATATTGCAAACCAGCATTATACATTCCAAACAAGAGTGCTGGTAATGCTGCTAACACTACTATTACCATGGTTCGTTTTGAGTCTATGGCATCTTTTATATGAGTTCCTGATGTAGTAACTCGCTTTGGTACAAATAAAAATGTCTCAAAAGCATCAAAAGTAGAGTGAAGAAAATGATATTTTCCTCCTTTTGAAAAAGACGGCTTGATTTTATCTATAAAATTTCGCAATGCTTTCATTATAATGTAATCGTATTATGATAGTTCTGATAATAAGGCATTAATACCTTGTCGAAGTATTTTTTGCATTTCAATTTTAGAAGGACAAATAAATTCACATAGTGCGATGTCTTCTTCTACGACTTCATAAATGCCTAATGCTTCCATTTTGTCAATATCATTGGCTAAAATGGCTTTCATTAAATAAGTAACATAAACATCTATCGGAAGTACTTTTTCATATTTACCTGTAAAGAAGAATGCTCTTTCTCCTCCATTGACGTTGGTATTTAGGTTATACACTTTATCGGGCATCAACCATGAAAAATAAGAACGATAAGCCGAGAATTTACTAAACCGTGGCATCATCCAACCCATAAATTCATAGGTATCACCCTCAGGAATAACTGTAATTTCATTATCATAAAAACTTAAAAATCCATCTTCTCCAATGGAAGTTCCGGTCAATACATCTCCACTAATGATTCTATAATGTTGGTCTGTCATCAACAAATTTTTTATTGCAGAGCAGTGAAGTCCGGTAACTACTCTAAAATACCTTGGTTTTTCTACTCCATGTCCGGCTAATGCGATAATTTTAGAAACATCATAAATTCCTTGTGTAAATAATTTACCCAGCGCAATAACATGCTGTGGATTAATAGTCCAATAGTTACTATTTTTTGTCAGAGGAGCAATTTTATCAATTTGCACACCTACATTTCCAACCGGATGAACTCCAGAAAAATAATGTTTTTCAACGCCTTTTACGTTTTCAAATGTCGGATTTGGAGGGTAATGAGCGTGTAATGACAGATGTACTTTTCCTGTCGTCAATTTATTAAGAATATCAATTCCTGCTTGAAAATTACTTTTTTCACCATTGACTAAAAAATCAGGGTCTGCGGCTAAAGGCGCAGTAGCAAATCCTGATATAAAAATATGTTCTGGTATTTTATCTGTGTCAGCAATAATATTGAATGGACGTTGTTTAAAAAACAACCATGCACCGGAAGATAATAAAATATTGGTAATATTTTCCCGTGTAAGTTCTTGGGGAATAGGAAAAGATTCATATACCATCTCATCATCTGCTTGAATTGTCACGGCTAAAATAATTCTTTTTTCACCTCGAACTACAGATTGCACAGTCCCACTGATCGGAGATGTACATATAATGCTGTTGTTATTTTTGTCACAAAACAATGGTGTTCCGGCTTTTACTTTAGTACCTTCTTCAATGAGCAACTTGGGTGTAAGTTGATTAAAGTCGGAAGGTTTTACGGCATAAACTGTAGATTTTAGTGTTTTAGACAACACTCTTTCTGCTTGTCCCTCTAATTTTAGGCTAAGACCTTTCTTTATTTTATATACTTTTTCCATTCCTTTTTATTTATAAATATGTAAACGAATTAAAAGGCGTACAAAAGTACTGAAAAACTTGTGATAACGAATGAAAAAAAAATGTTCTAACGAATTTTAACCTCCACTAAAAAAAATGTTACCGAAAATACTGTATTTCCGGTAACATTTTTATAGAACCATTTTAGTTACTCTTATTTACAATCAATAACTTTAAACTCAGTTCTTCGATTTTGAGCATGTTGACGCTCTGTTTTTGCATTTTTAATCTTTGGATATTTTGACCCGTATCCGACTGTTTTCAAACGAGTAGGATTAACACCTTTAGTTAACAGATATTGTTTACAAGATTCAGCTCTTGCCTTAGATAACTCTGTGTTAATTTTAGGGTTACCTTTAGAGTCTGTATGTGATGCAATTTCGATACATAATTTTGGATTTGAACTTAAAAAGTCAACCAAAATATCTAATGCTTTATAAGATGAATTTTGTAATGTTGCTTTTCCAAATGCGTAATTGATATTATCTAAGTTATAAACCTTATTTTTCTCAATCACTTCCATTCTCATTGGTAATTTTGTAGTATCTTTCTTAATATTAGGAAGTATGACATCTGAAATAGACATATATAAATATCCTTCTGCGCTGGCACTGATAGTATAATTAACTGCAGGTTTTAAACATGCAATGAATTTTCCGTTTTGATCACAAGTAACTAATTGCATTGTTTTTGCTTTAACATCAGTTATGGTAATATTTGCGCCCGGAATAACCGCGTTGGTCTTTTTATTGGTTACCAATCCTAAAAATACATTACAATCTAAAAATACTTCTTTTGGTGGTGGCGGAATTTCTTTGAAGTAATAAATATCATCTGCACCGACTCCCCCTTCTCTGTTTGAACAAAGTAAACCCTCTTTTCCTTCTGCAAAGAATATCATACTAAAGTCATCTGAACTAGAGTTAATCGGAGATAGTAAGTTACTTACTTTTGTCCATCTTCCTTTTGTTCCTTCTGCTCTAAAAATATCAAGTCCTCCTAATCCTACATGTCCGTCTGAACTGAAATAGAGTGTTCCATCTTTGGCTACAGTAGGGAAACGTTCATTACCTACTGTATTAATCGTTGGTCCTAAATTAACCGGTTGTCCCCATTTATTTCCACCAACAGATTCACACATGTACAAGTCAACTCCACCTACTCCACCCGGCATATCTGAAGCAAAATATAACGTTTTACCGTCTGGAGAAAGAAACGGGTCTCCTACTGAATATTGTGTTGTATTGTTATACTCAAAAGGTATTGGTTGTGTCCACTGTGAACCACTTTTTACAGAGGTCATCAATCCTACGTAAGCCACATCTGTTTTTTTCTTTTCCGAAGGACTCTTTAAATTATCATCTAAAGATGAGTAAGCATAAATAATTCTTGAACCATCAGATGTGAAAGTACATGGCCCTGTATGGTACGTTTGGTTCAAAGGTGTTGGAAGTGATATTACATCTCCCCAGAAAAACTCGCTGGTTCTTTCTTTTGCTCCATCTCTTTGAAGACGTTGTGCCGAAAAGATATTTAAATAGAATCTTCCTGTCCCTGCATATTTATCCTTTTCTCCGGTTCCATCTCCGGGCTTAGCAGATTGTTTAATGTTCGTTTGTTTAGTATTTCCTTTTCTTGGTTTACTATCACTGTCATCTTCAATTACGGCTAAACTTCCAGAGGTTAGTACTGTTGGTCTGTCTGATGCAAAATAGACAAACTCACCTACATTTGATAGTCCAAACTCAGATTGCACTGTATTAAGTCTGTTTTCATTCGTAACTGTGTATATTGGCGCACGTAAACTCATGGCTTTTGCACTGTCACATCGAATCATCAGAACCATTGCTTGTTCCTTTTTATCGGATCTTTGTTGGTACATTAAATAAGCCTGACGTGCCTCCTCGTATTTTCCATTGAATAATAATACATCTCCATACTCTTTAAGTGCTTCAATATTCACACTTTTATCACGAATAATTCTACGATACCAACGCTCAGCATTACGTTTGTCATCTATTTTTGCATAAAGTCTTGCGATTCGATGCCTAACCTCTGTTGTTTGTTGGTTGGGGGCAGTCTTTAATAATAATTGCAATGCAGGATAATATTGTTTTTGAGTTTCCAAAGTCTCTGCTTCTTGTATGTCTAAAATCCCTGCTTTGGTTAATAACGGTAATCCGATCAACCAAACGGATAATAACAATAATAATTTGGTGTTCTTTTTCATATGATTTTATGTCATTAAGTGATTGATTAGAAATAACGCGGGTTAGTCGTTGTTTTCGCTTTGGTTTGGAATGTATATCCTATAGATAACTCATGAGAACCAAAGTTATTGGATAGTCCCACTAAGCCCGCTGTGATTGGATAATCAAATGAATAACCCAAACGCAACTGCTTGGTAATGAAAACCTCTACGAGAAATGCCGCAGCATTCAAAGAACTCAAATTAGCATATCCGGCAAATTCTTTGTTTTCCCGACCAAAAGGTAAGCCTTGTCTCCATGTAGCACCTAACCACACCCTGTCATAGAGCATCACAAATAAGTTAATGTCGACAGTCGGATTATTGTTCAAGTCATCTTTGTATAATAAAGATGGACGAAGCATTACCGTTTGTGTAAGAGGAATAAGCCCACCTCCGGTAACATACAGTTGAGGATATTTTACCATGATACCGTTATCTCCTAACGGCTTTTGAAGCAAACCATACAACTCTGTTCCTGATACACCGATAAACCAATATCGGGAATCAAAGAATATCCCTAAGTTGAAATCCGGTCTCCAAGTGTTTTTTCCAACAACTCGCTGTAAAATTGGGTCATTTGGGTCTTGAGCACTTTCGAGCAACTTTTGGTCAATATTAAATTGAGATGCTCCTAAGGAAAGTCCAAAAGCTAATCTTGAATAATTATCTATTTTAATACGGTAAGAATAGTTCGTAAAAATAGATAACGTTTGTTGGGGGCCAATTTGGTCAAATAATAAGTGAAGTCCTAATCCCACGGCTCCTTTGGCGACAGTTCCATCCGCTAATAAAGAACCGGTAAAGGGCGCTCCATTAATGCCTAACCATTGTTGTCGAACAAGAAGGTTTGCATTGAGGTTTTCTTTATATCCGGCATAAGCAGGATTCAATATCAATCCATTGAATAGATATTGATTAAAAAGTACTCCTTGTTGCGCAAAACTTTGGGTTTTGTAAAATAGCAGCGTCACGAGAACGACTGCCGTCATTAAGTAATTTTTTCTCATCATGTAAAATTTTAGTTTGAAATCTTACAACATAAACGCAAGCATAAAATAGTTTAGTATTTTCTTTAACAAAAACTCTTCTAAATTATATTTCTTTCGGATATGTCATTGGTTTAATTAAAGTTCTGTAGTTGATTAAAATTGAAGTTTTCACAATTTAAAGTCTTCGTTATGCTTTTCATGAGGAGAAACGAGCGACAAAGGTAAAGTGATAATTTGGAACTTTAATCTAACAGAAGCTAAATCTTTCAAAAACCAGTAAGCAAAGTCGGCACGAATGTTTCTTAAGTATAAAAAAAGTATATATAAGCTCGTCTTCGTCTTACTAACATTTTTGTTTTGACTTAGATGATATGATATTGCTGGGAAAATTATAGTATATTTGCAACTAAAAATGATAAAATATGAAAGAATCAGACCGGTTGTTAGTCAACAACAAACTCTGGGCAGCAGAAATGCGACAAAGGTACGATGATTTTTTTGAAAATCTATCAAAAGCACAAAAACCAAACTTTTTATGGATCGGCTGTTCTGATAGTCGAGTACTTGTCAATCAAATTACCAATACCAAACCCGGTGAGGTATTTATTCATCGAAATATTGCCAATTTAGTTGTTAATACCGACTTAAATTTATTAAGCGTATTGCAATATGCCGTAGAGGATTTAGAAGTGCAGCATATTATTGTATGCGGACATTATGATTGCGGTGGAATTAAGGCCGCAATGAATGACCAGTATCATGGAAACCTTAGTAACTGGTTACTCGAAATTAAAGATATCCATAGATTACACAAAGAAGAAATTGACGAAATTACCGATCATGAAGCAAAAATAAATCGTATGACAGAACTCAATGTCATAGAGCAAATACGTAATTTAGCAAAAACTCCGATTATTCAACGGGCATGGCAAATGTATAACTATCCTTACCTCCATGGATGGATTTACTCTTTTCATGATGGAATTTTACAACCATTAATAGAAATAGCACCCAATGATTATACCGATGAAATTTATAAACTTTCATTTAATCCTTAATACCTATGAAGAAAAATGTAAAAAATACTATTGTAGCCTTACCTGCATTAAGTCTTGCTGCAGTTCCCACATTATTAAATGCTCAAAACCAACAGTGGAACATCGTCTATATTATGAGTGACGACCACGCACAGCAAGCCATAAGTTGTTATGATACCCGATATGCTTCAACCCCCAATATCGACAGATTAGCAGAAGAAGGTGTAAAATTTACTAACAGTTTTGTAGTCAATTCTATTTCCGGACCCAGCCGAGCATGTCTATTGACCGGAAAATACAGTCATAAAAACGGGATGATTGACAACTCTGTAACTTTCAATACTTCTCAGCCCACATTTCCTCCAATGCTCCAAAAAGCAGGCTACCAAACCGCATTAATAGGAAAATGGCACTTGGGTGGAACTCCGACCCAAAGTTCAGGCTTTGACCATTGGGAAATTCTTATAGGACAAGGAGAATATTATAATCCCGATTTTATTACTCCCTCAGGTAAAGTGACAGAACAGGGCTATGCTACACATATTATTACTCAAAAAAGTTTAGACTGGTTGTCTCATAGAAATAAAGAAAAACCCTTTTGTCTGATGATTCACCACAAAGCACCTCACAGATTGTGGGCTGCCGAAGAAAAATATCTATCTCTGTTTGAAGATTCAATATTCAATGTACCTCCCACGTTCTGGGATAACTATGAATCTAAAAACGGAAACCCTCCCAGAGTTGCTGCCAAAGAGCAGGAAATGCACATCAATGACTTGCGAATCAGAGAAGACATAAAGATTGATTATGTTGACAGACGAATGAATCAATCGCAATTGGCAGCATGGAATGCGGTTTACCAGCCTATCTCTGATTACTTCAGACGAGCAAATTTATCAGGAAAAGCATTGACAGAATATAAATATCAACGTTACATGAGAGACTATCTTAAAACTTCTCAATCTGTAGATGATGCCGTAGGAGAAGTATATGCTTATCTCAAAAAAGAGGGACTGTTAGAGAACACAATAATTATTTATACTTCAGACCAAGGATTTTATTTAGGAGAACATGGCTGGTTTGACAAGCGGTTTATGTATGAAGAATCTTTCAGAACACCTTTAGTGATGAGGCTTCCGTCTCAATTCAAAAAGAAAGGCAACGTAACACAATTTGTACAGAATATAGACCATGCCCCTACATTTTTAGCGATGGCAGGTATTGCAAAGCCCCAAGATATAGATGGAGAATCGTATTTGCCGATTATTAAAGACAATAACACCAAAAACTGGCGCACATCAATGTATTATCATTACTTTGAATACCCGGCAGAACATGCCGTAAAGCGCCATTACGGAATCCGTAACCACCGTTATAAATTGATACATTTTTATAATGACATTGACACTTGGGAATTTTATGACTTACAGGAAGACCCTCACGAAATGAATAATGCCATTAAGGAAAAGCAATATCAGAACACTATCGCCTCTATGAGACAAGAATTGACACAAATGCAAAAAAAATACCAAGACGATAAACGGTAAAAACCTACCATAGTGAATGACTCATAAGATGAGTGAAACAGCAACAAGATTCTTTATTGAATTCTGTTGCTGTTTTTTATAGCATCTCTATCACAGGCAGAATAACGCCGATTTTCAAACGCAGATACATAATTAGGTTATCTGAATTTGAAAATCGGCGTTATTTGTAACCCTATAAAAACAAATCATTACCAATATTCTTTGTTCTAAAAAAAGTATTTTTCGACAATAAACTTCCATTTATTTCACCTTTAACAATATAAAATACCATTATATAATTTTAGGATATCAAGCATCTTAAAAGCCTTGGTGCAATTACTGTTTAGACGAAATATTTAATGCTATTAAAGCATATAATCGCATACATTTACATAGTGTGTTATAATATTTAACAATTAATTACTGAGCCTATTTGATGATGTTTCAAAAAAAACATTTATATTTGCAACCGATTTTAACCTTTTAAAATTTTCAATTATGGCAGTACAGTATGTTTTACACCCTAAGGGTAACCCTTCAAACCCCGATGCTCCTAAAAAAATCTATGCTCAGGCTAAAGCGTCCGGAAGTATAAGCATTAAAAAATTAAGCAAAGAAATTGCAGAGACCTCTACCGTTAATGACACAGATGTATTAGCCGTTCTTAACGACCTGACCAAAGCACTTTGTCGTCATCTTTCTGATGGAAAGATTGTTCACTTAGGAGATTTTGGAACTTTTCAAGTAGCAGTATCAAGCGAAGGTGTAGCGACAGAAGATAAGTTTCATGTCAGTTTAATCAAGGGTGCAAAGATAAACTTCAGAGCGGGTGAAGACCTTGTGGCAATGTGCAAGAATCTAAAATACGAAAAGGAAAAATAAGAATAATTAAATGTTGTGAATAAATAATACTCGGAAAAAGAGGAGCATTTTTAATAGTGCTCCTCTTTTTTTTGTTTTCACCCTATTTTTTCATCAAAAGATATAGATAAATTCTTAAATTCGTCTATATCTTTTAATAAAATTGTCTATACGATTTTACTAATTCGTCTATACGATTTTCAAAAAGGTATAGACGTTTTTTTAAATCGTATAGACGAATTAGTAAAATGCATTAGATAAATTTATAAAACTATATAAACCATTTTATAAAGTCGTTTAGACGATATTAGTGAATGATAACTACATTTTTTATAAAATAAAGTGATAAATACACTAAAAGATAAATACTATATGCACACTAAATATAATACATATTTATTAATTAAAACTATATTATCATAAATAACAATAAATTGAATTTGATTTTTATTCCGATATTTTGGATAACAAGCATAGAGTAAGAATTTCTCTATATTAAAACCTTCAAAATTACTATTCTTGAAAATTTTTCATGACCCATTAACCGTTTGTTTCTCATCTCTATAATGTGTGGCTTATTTTTGTGGTTTGTATGACAAATTCAAAATAATCTTGTAAATTTGCTGTCATGTTACCCAAAACACCACAATGATATGAGAAGAATAACGGCTTTTTTATTATGTGCTCTCTTCACTTTGAGTGCAAGTGCTTTGTCTATTACAACGGCAACATTCAATATCCGTTTAGCCACCAAAGATGACGGTATAAACTACTGGAATCATCGAAAGAAGATGGTCATAGAGTTTCTTCAAAAAGAACAACCCGACATTTTTGGGACACAAGAAGTGCTGCACCAACAGTTGCAAGACTTGCAAGAGGGATTAAAAGATTACGGTTTTGTTGGCGTGGGTCGTGAAGACGGGAAAGAAAAAGGCGAATATTCGGCACTTTTTTACCTCAAAAAGCGATTTAAGGTAATACAAAGTAATACATTCTGGCTGCACGAAGATACATCGGCAGTAGGTCAAAAAGGTTGGGATGCCGCATGCGAGCGCATTGTTACATGGGCTTTGATGGAGGAGATTAAAACCGGTAAGCGGTTTTATTTTTTCAATACACACTTTGACCATGTAGGAGTAAGGGCTCAAGAACAAAGTGCGCTGCTGATTGTCAATAAAATTAAAGAAAAAGGAAATCGGTATCCGGTTATTCTGGTGGGAGATTTTAATACTACCCAAGAAAGTAAAGTCTATACAACTTTAACCTCAGATACTCCCTCATTACTTAAAGACAGCCGAAAGATTGCCTCTAAGGTCGAAGGGCCGGCATGGTCTTTTCATGACTTTGGAAGGATAAAAGAAGAACAACGGGTGTTGATAGACTATGTTTTTGTTACTGATAATGTTACTGTAAAATCATATCGCTCTATCTTCAAAGAGAATAAAGGAGTATATCTTTCTGACCATAATCCGTTATTCGTAAATTTAGACTTTTAGTATTTAATTATAGTTAGACATGCAAGGTTTTCGACAGGAACAAGAACAAAAACAACAGCAGGTTTTACGGCTTACACCGCAACAACTGCTTGTAGCACAGTTGTTAGAACTGTCTAATATTGAATTGGAAGAACGTATTCGCAAGGAGGCTGAAGAAAATCCGGCCTTAGAAGTTGTAGAAGGTTCTGAAGATGAAGTACGGGACGAAAGTCTGCCGGAAGAAGGTGAAGCGGGCAATAATGAAGAAGAGTTTAGTGTTGAAGATTATTTGAACGATGATGACAATTCACTCTATGATATATCGGTCAACAAACAAAAAGAACATCATACTGACCAGTTTTGGGCTGCTGCCCAGCAAGAAAGTTTCTATGATTTTATCAGACAGCAGTTTTTGTTGCGAGACATTACGGAACGACAGCAAATTATCGGCGATTTTTTAATTAACAGTATGGATGACGACGGTTATATCCGTAGATCTTTCTATTTGATAATTACTGATATTGCAACATCGCTTTCTCTTGATGTAACAATGGAAGAGTTAGAAGAAGTATTGCAAATTATACAACAACTTGAACCTACAGGGGTTGGAGCAAGGTCTTTACAAGAGTGTTTACTGTTACAGTTACAGCCCAAATTACAAACCCAAGAGCCTTCTATTGTGTTGGCTTATAAAATTATACAAAAACATTTCGATAATTTTGCCAACAAGCGCTATAAAAAAATCTTGGAATCTTTACACATTACTCCGGAAGAGTTAAAGGAAGCAGAGGAAGAGATTTTGAAACTTACGGCAAAACCCGGATTTGGAGATAGTGCAACGACGAATATGGAAATTATTCGACCCGATTTTATTGTAGATTATAAAAACGGGAAATTAACCTGTGAGTTGACTTCCGGAACCTTACCTCACATTGAAGTTTCTAAAGAGATAGAAAAGTTGAAACATCAATTAGCGTTACAATCTAAAGAAACTACGGCATTTGTCAAAAGAAACCTCATGTCGGCACATCATTTTATAGATGCCGTAGCACAAAGAAATCAGAAATTATTAACCATCATGCAAACAATCGTCCATTTGCAGTATGATTATTTTTCTACCGGAGAACAGTCAGAGTTACGTCCTATGGTTATTAAGAACATTCAAGAAATTATTGGCTATGATATTTCTGTGATTTCTCGAGCCATCAGTAAAAAATATGTACAAACACCCTTTGGAGTCATTGCCATAAAATCAATTTTTAGTGAAGCAATGTCTAATAAGGAAGGGGAAGACATCTCTTCTTTAAGTATTAAAGACAGAATCTTAAAGTTGCTGGAAAGCGAGAATCCTCAGCAACCTGTTACTGACGAACAACTAACAGACTTGTTAAACGAAGAGGGGATTGATATTGCCCGACGTACTGTAGCAAAATATCGAGAGCAGTTAGGTATCCAGCCGGCGCGCCTTCGTAAAAAGTTGATATAAGTATGAATACTTCCCTGTTTCAACGTTTTATTTTGTTCTTATCTCGTCATCAAAAAGGAATTTACATTACCCTTATTTTTCATTTATTAATTCTTATTGTTTTGGTGAGTTTTAAAATTAATGCTCATCATCAACAAAATTCGACACAAATTCTTTTCGATTTTTCCACCTTGGAACCCGACCATTCTCAACTTACGGAAGAAGAGAAAAGTGAATTGCATCAACAAATACAGGCTGCAAGACAAAATCAAATTCACAATGCCAATGTTGATGCCAATGTCAATGAAAAGTTGATAGACAGATTAGACAAAAATGTAGACGTATATAGAGAAGCGGCAGAAACACAGCAGCGGTTGCAAGAAACTTACCAACGACAAACCAATGTACCCCAAGAAAAACAAACCGAAAGTGATGTGCCTTCAGAAACTCCATTGCCTTCTTCTTCAAAATCTATAGATAAGGTTGCCGTAGAATATGATATTCCTTACCGTAAAGCCGTCAAATTACCCACACCCATTTATCAATGTCAAACTTATGGTAAGGTTATTGTGGCGGTGGAAGTAAATGCAAAGGGATATGTTGTTCGTGCCGGGGTGATTCGTCAACAAAGTACAGGAGATGAATGCTTACAAGAAGCGGCATTGAAAGCCGCAAAACTGTCTCGATTTACTATCCGTGAATCGCAAACCGACAAAGGTACTATTTCTTATCTTTTTGAAGCCCAGTAATTGTATGCGTGCTTTCGTTTTACTTGGAGGAAATGTTGGTAACACTGTAGAATATTGTCAGGCTGCCGTAACAAAAATGGAAAGGTTGCCGCTTCAAATCACAGCACTTTCTCACTATTATTGTTCTGAAGCATGGGGATTCAAAGCCTCTCAGCCATTTATCAATCAGGTTATAGAAATAGAAACAGACATTATAGCGCAAGCACTACTTTCACAATGCTTATCAATAGAAACCGAGTTAGGACGGGTAAGAAACACGGTGGGAAGTTATGAGTCCAGAGTGATAGATATTGATCTTTTGTTATATGGCAACATGATTATCCATACAACCAACTTGACATTACCACACCCTCGCCTTCATTTACGCCGATTTACCCTTTTACCATTGTCTGCACTGGCTCCCGATTTTGTACATCCGACATTACACAAAAACATACAAACATTACTTGATGAATGTCAAGACTGCGGCGTTGTCAAGAAAATAGAGTAATGTTGATTCTACTCTTCATTGGTTAAAGTAAGTTCTATATTATTTTCTAATAACCATGTTACTAAATCTGCACATTCATTAATTATATACTGAGTGTACTCTGTATCTAATGCCGAAAATTCATCTTTTACATGATGAAGATACTCATAGTTGTCCGAATCGTACGTAGAAATAGTGTGTGAAGGTACATTAAAGACAGAATAAAAGGGATAGTTATCTGATGCTTCGAACAATTCATACAAATCATCAAGTTCTTGATATACAATAAAATCTTTTTTATAGTTTTTATTGACAATATCTGCAAAATTAGATTTGTAAAACCCTGTGATGTAAACACTCTTAGGGTTCGTAGTTAGCGGTTGTCCTAACATTTCAAAGTTTATCATATAGGATAAATTAACTCCCTCTTGCTTCAATCTTTTGGCTAAATGTTTGGAACCTGAGAGATTTGTTTCTTCTCCTGTAAAAATTGCCACTAATACTTTTTTACTAAGATTTTTTTCACTTAATGACTTGGCTATGTGCAAGACGGCTGCAACTCCTGTCGCATTATCATTAGCTCCATTGTAAACAGTGTCTGTTTTATAAAGGTTCTTGCCCAAATGATCTAAATGCGCCCCAAGAAGTATATATTGATTAGAGGTATTTTGCGGATTTAAAATTCCAATAAGATTAAAAGTATGTGTTCCATTGACCACTAATGAATCTCGATAAGAGTTTCCAAAAAAAGGGTAAATATTAGCGGCTTTCAAATAGTCTTCAACAGTTTTAGCCGCCTTCTCAAAACCTAAAGTTCCAATAGCCCTTCCTTCT
Organism: uncultured Muribaculaceae bacterium; assembly: GCA_964450725.1. Classification (GTDB taxonomy): domain Bacteria; phylum Bacteroidota; class Bacteroidia; order Bacteroidales; family UBA932; genus CAYVGO01. The sequence continues at coordinate 11,666 of CAYVGO010000004.1, read as the reverse complement.
ATGCTGTCTGAAGAAAGTATTTCTATCAGTTTTATTGCACTTACTGTAGTTTCGTTTTTGACAGCAGAAAAACTTTCTTCTATAGAACCTATAATTAAAAGGATGAGGATGAATTTTGAGAACCTTTTCATAGAACTTTGATTTGATG